>JALOPH010000005.1 GCA_025453995.1 Desulfobacterales bacterium | reverse complement strand
GGCGACGGGCGGGCGGTTCTGAATCCGTCGCGCCTCGAAAAATTCTCGTCAAGGCGAGCCGGATATTGCTTGAACGCCGAAGGTTCATCATGTCCAGGCTCTGTCGCAGCATCTTCCCGTCCACTGTTTCCAGAAGCACCACTGCTTTTTCCGCGGTCATGAATTCCGCGGAAAGCGCCGGCGGGACGGGCTGGGCTTTTGGCTGCGATTCAACCGGGGCTTGCGTTTTTTCAGGTTGAACAGGCTGCGCCGGACGCTTTTGGATCTCAACAATTCCTTGATAGGTCACGGACGGCAGCAGTTCAATATCGGCCACAAACAAGCGCCGATCCTCCATATCCTGGGTCTCCTCGAATTGGTTCAGCTTCGCCAGTCCCGCTAAACCTTTGGAAAGCTTCTTCCGGACATCATCAAGAATCTTTGTCAATTGATCCTGGGGAAGCTTCTGAGTCTCAAAACTCGCCCATAAAAAATTAGAATCCCGGATCAGAGCGTTCACCTCGATAACATATTCCCCGTTCAGCCGGACGCGCATGCCGCTTTTGGTCTCTTCAACCAAAAAATCCTGGTCTTCAAAAAATTTCTTGAGAATTAAAATATTGTCAGACAATGCTTCCTGCATGGAAATCACTTATCCGGTTGAGCCATTTTCAAAATGTTAGATCAGGCTCGAGGTCAAGGCGCAGGCCGACGAAAAAGCGCAGCATACATGGGCGTATGTGAGCATTTTGAGGAGGCTGCAACGCTGACATCGAGCCTTAGATGACGTTTTGAAATTGGCTCGGTTTTCATCTGTCCCCTTGAAACCCTGCCGGCCAAAGATAATAAAAACCGGGCTGGCTGAAAATCTCCAAATCCGGCAGCCCCAAATTGACCAGCGGCAGGCTGCTGCCGGAGAACTGGGACTGGGTATTATAAAAATTGTCGTCCGGATATTCATTCCGGCGGTAAACCACCACCTTTGAATTCTCCGGCAGTCCGGCCAGACCCTTTGTCTTAAACAGCGCGTCACTGACATACCCCACCTCATCTACAAGTCCCAGGTCTTTGGCTTCCTGGGCGAGAAAAATCCGCGCGCTGGTAATGTTCCCGAATTTTTCCGGATCAATCTGGCGGTGTTTCAACACCAGATCGGTAAACCGGGTGCCGAGGCTGTCGGTCAATGCCTGAAAAATTTCCGTTTCTTCTTCCGTGGCTTCCCGAAACGGCGATCCCATGTCTTTGTTCTGACCGGATGTGCTGACCGCCACATCCACGCCGATTTTCTCCATAAGCCCATAAACCTTGGGCCTTAAAAAAATAACGCCGATGGATCCGGTCACAGACGTGGGATGGGCGAAGATATAGTCAGCGGGCAGCGCCACGTAATACCCGCCCGAGGCCGCCACATTCATCAGCACCGCAGTCACTTTTGCGCCGCTTTTCTCCTTGAATCTCATAATTTCATGATACAAAATATCGCTTGCCGTCACCGCCCCTCCGGGCGAATCGATGGTAAACATCACGGCTTTTATATCCGGATCCTTTTCCGCAAGCTGCAATTGGGATACAATATCCTGAACCATCCCCGGTTCGCTTAGCAGCATCCCTTTTTTGGAGAAGTCGGAGATAACGCCCTTGATTGGAATAATCAGAATTTTTTCCTTTGCCTCCCCCTCCAGCGCGAATTCCTTTAACGGATCCGTTGCGTCCGTAAACAGCTTGACATTGGGCGCCACGCATCCGGCGATCATGATGCACGCAAAACTTACCGCAATCGTCACAGTTCTCCTTAACATCTCAAGATACCTCCATATCCACAGATTAATTCTTTACAAAAGGTCCTGTTAATCGTATGGTTTAACCAATTTGTCCGCTTGTTATAACATTCTATCACAATATCTGAATCTTGCAGTCATTATTTACATTTTATAAATTAATTTACAATACAGCCTAAGAAACTTATTTCAAGATTTAATTGTTTGACAGGAGAAAAGCTTATGAAAATCAGCAGGGACCGGCGGGGCATAGCCCATGTGGAAGGAAAAGACTTACCGGATGTCTTTATGGGAATGGGGTATGCCCACGGAAAAGATCGCGCCCTGCAGATGCTGCTGATGCGCATTCTTGGACGCGGCCAGGGAAGCGAACTGCTCGAATCAAGCGACGAAATGCTCGGCATCGACATCTTCTTTCGCAAAATGAACTGGACCGGCCATATGACCCAGGAATTGGAAATGCTGACCCCCGAAGCTAAAAACATCTGCGGCGCATACTGCGAAGGAGTCAATCTCGCGCTTTCCGAAGGCATTCCCTGGGAATTCAAGCTGGTCGGATACAAACCGGACCCCTGGAGCATGGACGATATTTTTCTCTTCTCCCGCATGATGGGCTATCTGACGCTGGCCCAGTCCCAGGGGGAAATGGAAAGATTTTTTGTTGAAATGGTCCAGGCCGGCGTGGCGGAAGAGAAACTCCAGGAACTCTTTCCCGGCATTCTCGGAGGACTGGATATCGATCTGCTTAAAAAGGTAAAGCTCCAGGAACGCATCATTTCCCCGGTATCGCTGTGGAACAAAGCCGCTCCCCTGATGATGGCATCCAATAACTGGGTGGTCTCGGGCAAAAAGACCGAATCCGGAAAGCCGATTCTTGCCAATGACCCCCACCTTGAAGTCAACCGCCTTCCCAATGTCTGGTATGAGATTGTTCTCAAAACCCAGCACCGTTTTGCCGTGGGCGCTTCCATCCCCGGCGCGCCCGGTCTCCCCATCGGCCGCAACCCGAACCTGGCATGGGGCGCCACATATACTTTCATGGACTCCACAGACTCCTGGATTGAAAACTGCCAAAACGGCAAATTTTTTCGGGAGCCCGACCGGTGGGTCCCCTTCCGCGTCCGCAAGGAAGTCATCCAGCGAAAGAAAAAAGAGCCTCAAGAAATCATATTTTATGAAAATGATCACGGTGTGCTTGACGGCGACCCCAACAAACCGGGGTATTACCTTTCAACCGCTTGGGCTCCTGCCACATCGGGCGGTGTTAGCATCACCAATTTACTGAACATGTGGCACGTCAAAACCGTTCAAGAGGGAATGGATGTTCTGGGCCGGGTGGAAACCGCCTGGAACTTCGTCCTGGCGGATATTGAGGGGAATATCGGCTACCAGATGTCGGGTATGATGCCGAAACGACGTGAAGGGATCAGCGGATTTGTACCCCTTCCCGGCTGGGACCCGGAAAATGACTGGCAGGGATTTGAAGATCTGAAAAATCTTCCGAGAATCTACAATCCTGAGCAGGGGTATTTTGTCACCGCCAATCAGGATTTAAACGCGTTCGGCAAAGCAAAACCCATTAATGTGGTCATGGGCCCCTACCGGTCAGATCGAATCGGCGACCTGCTGGCCCGGAACAACAGCCTGACGACCGCCGATATCTATCACATGCATATGGACGTTTATTCAAAAGAAGCTGAAATTTTTATGCAAAAGCTCACGCCTCTGATACCAGACACCCCTTGGGGACATATTCTTAAAAAATGGGACATGAAATATACGCCCGATTCTCAGGGCGCCTGGCTTTTTGAAAAATTTTACAAGGCGCTCCGGGAAGAGGTATTCGGAACCAACGGGCTTGGCGTCGGCGTGACCTGTTTCCTTGATGAACATACCGGAATTTTTAATGACTTTTATTTAAATTTCAACCGGGTGATGGCTTCCGAGACTTCCGTCTGGTTCAATGGCCGGAAAAGAGAAGACGTTTATAAAATCGCCCTTGATAAAATAGCCGCCTTGACCCCCAAATCATGGGGCGAAGACCAGCAAATCATGTTAACGCACATCTTTTTTTCAGGGAAGCTTCCCAGATGGCTGGGGTTTGATCGGGGACCGGTCACTATCATCGGCAATCGGGCGACACCCCACCAGGGTCAGATATTTGAAAGCGCCGGACGGAAAACAACTTTTGCGCCATCGTACCGCATGGTGATCGACCTTGCCACCGATGAGGTGAACAGCGTCCTTGCCGGCGGACCGTCCGACCGGCGGTTTTCCAAATGGTACTGCTCGGATTTGTTCAACTGGATCCATGGTAAGTACAAAAAACTCAGCCCAACGCCTACTGATGGATATGTAAAATTTTAAGAGCACGTTAAAATAATATGCCTCAACCTGATGACAAGCACTGCTTGAATGATTAATGTTTAATCAGCAAAGCTTTTAATTATAAAGCTGAGCTGATTGTTCATTACCCCCCCTCCGAGCCCTTTTCCCGGATTTTTCGGGAAAAGGGCTCTTTTTTTTTTCTTATGAACCGGGCATACAGGTTCATAAGAAAAAATATGATCTATAAAATTCATTGAAATTTAATACTTTAAAGTAATTTTTTCATTGATAATTTTAAAATATTCAGTATTATAATATTAATTTTCAATGTTTTTTATAAAACTATCCTGTTTTAATAGGGGGGAAAAATGAAATTTGAACTTAACAGGGAATACAATCTCAGGGTGATGCTGGCAACGGCCCATTCCACAGCCGAAACTTTTAAGGAGGGCAGAAAAATGGTCAAGCGGGTGAAGGTTGTGGCCATGCCCCTTGAAAACGAAGCTGTCATAGAGTTTATCGGAGTGAAAAAGTATTACCAGGGACTCGGCCTCCCGGTCCGGGGAAGGCTGCATATGACTGCCGGGGTTCCCGTCTATCTGCTTGCCGGCGATGAAAAATACGAAATAATGAATGTGATTGCCTGACCATTCCTGACCGTATGAATACCGAGCTTTCAAATTCAAGTAATTCCAATGACATCGCCCGCCAGGAGTTTGCCCGCAAGCCCAGGGACCTGTTGACCGTCGGATATATCCGCATCAGCCCGGTTGACGGCCCCCCCCAGGAACAAGACACGCGGATACGCGATCATGCCGGTTATTACGGTTGGATTTTGAACGGCATGGTGCTCGAAGCCGTTTCCTGCATGAAAAGCTGGAAAAACAGAAAAGAACTCCATTGGCTGGCCGGCGCGCTCCAAAGCGGCGACCGGCTGATTGTGGATGAGTTCAGCCGGCTGGGCCGAAGTGTCACGGATGTGATCAGCCTGCTGGCGAAGCTCTATGAAAAAGGCGTTACCGTCTGCGATGTAAAAAACCGTTGGCAGATTGATCGCACCATCTCTCCCCAGATGATTTCCATGCTATATGCTGTTTCAGCCCAGATAGAACGGGGATTGGTTTCCGTGAGAACCCGGGAGGGCCTGGCCAACCGAAAAGCAAAAGGGCTTGGGTTGGGGCGCAAAAAAGGAAAACCGGCGCCATCCAAGCTGGACCCGCACAGAGAAGAAATCGTTTCACTGCTCAAATCCGGCTCCACCAAAGCCTATATCATGAAAAAGTACGCCACATCCAAGACCAATCTGTATCACTGGCTGAAAATCAATAAGCTGGATGCGATATTGCCGGTGTATGAACAAAAAGCAGAGATGACGGGCCTCATTAACGAATAAACAAATATATTATATACGCAACCAATGCTCCGATAATCATGGTCAGGCCAATCATAGCGGCTAAGCCGAACTTCATGTCCGAGCTTGCTTTTTTCTTTTTCTCCTGAATCAACCCCTCAAATTTCTCAAGAACCTTACGGACGCTGGATGTATCAGGGATTAGTTTGAGCTTGAAAATGATCGCTTCAAGCCGGTCTCCCGCCGCGTCTTCAAGATCAACACGGCCGCTTTCAATTAGAGGAATGCAGCGAATCCCGGCTTCCACCAGCGCCTCTGTCGAATCAGGCAAAAAACCGTTGCGAAGCATGCTGGCCTGCACGGCCGGATCATGGGTGGCAAGTTGCTCATGATATTCATTGAGCTTTAGTAATTCATTCTCGACATCCGTCATGAATCAATCCCCTTATAAATATAAAATTAAATTTCATTGAGTAGAGTCATCCGATTCATCGCTTAACTGCCGAAGGGTTTCTTCCAGAACCGGAAGCCGCTGCTTGGCCTTGGGGTCGCTTGAAAACCTTTTAAGCTCCACAATCCTTTTCAAGTCAAGAACGTAAACCCTATGGCCTCTGAATTCAATTTCAACAGTGTGCTCAATAAGATCATCATAGGTTTTTCCTTCCTCTATAAATGCCAAGACATCAAGAGGCCCCAACTGGGTGCTCAAAAAAACATGCCCTGATCCTGCAAAACCCTGCAAATCTGGTGTTATTACTTTATCGTCAGGGCGTCGATAAATAGCAGAAATTGATTTTAAAAACCCAAAAAGTCTATCAATGTTTTCAGATGATTGGTGATGAACAATGTCAACATCCATTCTTGTGATCGGCGCGCCCTGAACAACGGCGGCCAAGCCGCCCACAAGGATAAATTTGACGTTTGCCTTAAGAAGCCCCTCAAGGAGTGCGCTTAGGTCTGGTCTAGCTGGTCTTTTGTTGTCGATAGGCATTTCTTAATTCCAAAACAGTTCTCAGTGCATTGTCATTTGCTTTGAGCCGCTCCTCGGGCGTCATTTTGAGGAACATGGCGACCAGGCCTTTATCAACGATGGATGAATTTTCGGCTTGCTTTGTCTTTGTCATCTGGTTCAGTAAAATGGATTTCCCTTAGGGAAATTCTATATTTGATTGAACTCTCTTTCTTTATTTACCTGAAGACTGTTTGCGTTTTCTTTGTACTATATTAAATTCACCAAGTCCAAGGATGGTTGGATCTTCCTCAATCCCGTCTTGTAGCCATTTTTCGCCATATTGGGTACCCTTCAAAAATATTGCCTCGGCTTGCAATATTCCATCCTTCTATTCTCCTCTTTTATAATTTTCTAATAATTTTACTGAAAATATTATAGCAGATGCCTATTAATATTGAAATTCAATTTGTTATTCCTTTCTTTTGACTCCTGACTCCAGGATTCTATCTTCTCCTTCAAATCCTCCCCGTCAACAGCATCAATTTCAATCCGCCATGGAAGATTGCCTGACGATCAGCATGAAACGAAATTTTTTGGGTAAGCTCTTTATCCGGGGCAATCAACGCAAATCGCCATCCCTTGAAATCTTTGCTGAGTTTGCAGCATATTTCATTAAACATTTTCGCGCTTTGCGCCTTTGTTCCCAATCTCCGGCCATAGGGCGGATTGATGACCAACAGCCCTTTTTCTCGCAAAATGTATGGCCGTTTGATATCTGAGGGCATCACTTCAAAGAAATCTTTCTGTTCAACCGCAACAGTTCCGGACAAATTGAGGGTTTGCAGCGCATTTTCCAATTCCCGGCAGACCGCAGGGTCTTTGTCCGATGCGAAGATCACAGGATTGTCTAACTGCTTGATATTTTTTTCAGCTTCCCTGCGGATATGCCGCCACCTGGATTGCCTGAAACACGGCCAGCCCATGAATGCGAACTCCCGATACCATCCAGCCGGGATTCGGGTGGCCATCATAGCCCCTTCCAGGGAAAACGTCCCTGCCCCGCACATGGGATCTATCAGGGGTTTTTCCGGATCATACCCGGCAATCTTAAGAATGGCCGCCGCAATGGTTTCCCGAATTGGGGCCTTGCCCACGTTGACTTTGAGCCCCCTTTTATGGAGCAGTTCACCGGAACTGTCTAACGATAATGTAAAACGGTCATCCTGCGCCCGGATAAAAATCTGCTGAGGATGCTGACGCTCAGCCTGCTGCGTTTCCGAATCAGAATACGCCGAGAGCGACCTTTGGGATATCCCCTCATGAATTTGCTCCGAAATGGCGCCTGTATGGATCAGTCTGGACTTATGGGAGGTTACATGAATCTTGATTTCTGAGCTGCCATATACATAAAGCTCCCAGGGGATTTGAGAAGCCCTCTCGCCAAGCTGCCTGAAATTGGTCGCATGGAATGTTTCAATCCGCATCAGGATTCGGTTGGCGGTGCGCAAATGAAGATTGGCAAGATAGCATTCATGCGCTTTGCCTGAAAACTCGATCCCTCCGGTTTCTGTCTTTGCTTCTGTGACTGAAATGCCTAAATGCGAAAGTTCATCAAGACATGCCCGCTCAAATCCCGGCAATGTTGAAACATAAAAAGATTGCAGCTTGCCGATTATATGGCGCTTGATTCTTTTCTCAATATTACCTGAAAGTCCCATTTTTTTGTTTCCAAAAATAAAAAACGGGGACTGATGATCCAATCAATCCCCGTGATAAACAATTCTGGTGGAGCTGAGGGCCATTGAATTGATAATGTAACATACTAAATTAAATAAAAATTTAAAAAAGATAGAAATTCTTATACCGTCAAAAATACCGTCAAAATATAAAGCGGGATGAAAGCAAATTTTTATAACTGTTAGCCAGGCGGTTACTCTATGCACATCTCTATACACGCGTGTATAGACCGGATAACACGTGTGTATAATTTAAACGTCCCGCGTGTAGACGGCATAGCGTTTTTCGCCTTTTTGATAAATTTGCCCTTTTTTCTTAAGTCGATTAAGCAAATGATATGCCTGCGGACCGGAAACCCTGCACAAATCCATCACGTCGGCGCGTTTGATTGATCCGTGCTTATCAATATAGGCCAACACCATTTGCTCTTGTTGAATCGGGTTGAATCCGGCTTGTCTGATATAAGCTGATTTCTGACCGACACGCTGGTACACCCTGGCGCTAAGCGTGTAGGTACGGCCCCGCCCAGTTCCATGAGCCTCCACCAGACCGGCTTCAGTCAGTTTTTCGAGCTCGGTGCGGGTTGCTTGTTCGGATTTTTGGGTATCGTCGGTCAGAGCTGCGGTTGTCAGGCGTCTCTCATAACGCAGACGGGAAAGAATGATCAGGCTGTCGATCGGCATAGCAATTCCGGTCTGCTCCTCGTGGCGCAAGATCATTTCCAGAAACCCGATATCAGCATCCGACTTTGGCATCACAAGCACTACTGTTGTAGCATCCGATAGAGTGTAATCAGGAGCCGGCCGACCATAACGCAGCATTCCTTCATAAATCCGATCAATGCCGCGACCGGTGCGCTCAGCCAATCCTATTCTTTTTACAATATCTGCCAGAATCGGATTGCGGGATCGTGGTGCGGCCACCAAAAGATTCTTTAGTGTGATGCCTTCGACAAAGCCTCCCGGGCTTGAAAGTGTCATTCCATCATTGTCAAGGCGGACATGAACCGCACCGAGTCGGGAGTAATCACGATGCACCAGCGCGTTAATAAATGCTTCCCTGAAGGCCCTGCGGTCATAATTTGGAATCGGAACACGAAAGAGCCCCATCTGAATTTCCTGCTCATCGACGCGGGCTTTAAAAAGCAGCTCGACTTCCTCAAAGGTCTGGAGCAACGGTTTTCGAAAAAATTCATTGACCACAACATCTGTGCCTGAAAGAACCTGAAAGGCGATCTCATGAGCGGGTATATATTGCCTTAAAATTTCCTCACGCCCCATAAGGAGCAAGCCTGCCAGTGTCGGCCGTCGAATTCCTTCAATGGTGGTAACAAGACCGAGAGCGCCATCTAATTCTTCATCGGCTAAAGGGAGTAAAGATTTATCTCCGCCATATCGACGGATCGACTCCCTTATCCTCTGGCGTTCCAGGGGGTTTAAATCATCAGCGGCAATTGATGTCAGCGGCGTTGCAGATGGATCAATAAGTCCCAACGATGATTGGCGTTGCATGAATTCATGCGGGTGAAATGGAACAGCCTCTGGTTTACCGGAAACCATAAGCCGACGACGCAAGACCAATCCATCGGAAGTTGAAACAATCCCTCTGGCTTGGGGAACCTGAATGCTTAAGACCTTTTTTTTATTACAATCAATGAGCTCGGTTCTAACAGCCACAGATGGGCTGGTCCGGTTTGCAATTAACGCGGTCAATCCGGCTGCATCCTGATGAGATGGTTGCGTTCCAGTCAAGGTACCGTCATCTTCAACGCCGATCAGAATAAGACCGCCTTCGGTATTGGCCATGGCGACGACGGCGGCCACAAGATCACGATCTGGTAGCCCCCTGGAATCGCTCTTGAATTCAACTTTAAGAGTCTCACCTTGTGAGAGAATTTTGTTTATATCGTGTTCGTGCTCATTCATATGAATTTTCATTCAAAAATAATAAAACCTTTTATTTGTCGCAATTCAAATTTTTGTGACAGATTAACTGTCACAAATGCTCTTAACCAACTCGTTGGCGATATTGGAACTCTCAATACGCATAATGCTTTCTTGAGCATTACCGTAACTTAAAAGATTGATGCTACCGTACCATACAATTTTTTGATCCATGATGGCAAATTTTTGGTGAATAGTCGATTTATACACAACGCTTATATTGTTGCCCGTTAAGAGCCCAAGTGTTTTCTGTAAAGAAGCCCTATCCTCTCCTTTAGAATCCTCCACGGGCCGGGTCACAACAATGATCCGGATGGACTTGCCGAATGCAGCTTTCAGGTGGTTTATCATTTCAGCGGTGCGCTTTTTTCGGATAAATGGTGAAACGATAAAAATTTCTTTCTTTGAGCCAACAATATCCTGGCAAAATACCGGCAAGAAATTACGGTTGTCAAAAATGATATCCAGGGGCGCTGACACGATATCATCGCCTTTTGCCTTGTATCCCATCAAGGCATACCCGGATAGCCGTCTTTGATACATTTTCTCAAGCATCCGCACATGAATATCCACATAATCATAAATTCGCACTTCCTTTTTATTCTCAAACAGCCGGTGAAGCCTTCCGGCATACTGTTGCAGGGTGCCTTTCCATGATATTGGCATGGCCAAAAACAAGGTATCCAGGCGCGGTTCATCAAACCCTTCACCAATAAAGGAGCCAGTGGCCACCAATATGAGGTTTTTATCCGCAGGCATATGGGCAATGCGGCTAAAGGCTTCCCGGGTCGTCTTTGCGCCCATGCCGCCTCTTAACATCACAACGTCTGGAACGGCTTTTCTCAACTCTTTTGCAATAACCTCAACATGAGCTGTTCTTAAGGACAAAACAATGCAGTTTCGGCCGAGCTTGTAATTGGCAAGAACATCATCAACAATTTGTTGATTCCGAAAATCGTTATCAATGATTTGGCAATACAATTCCTGGATGGACACATCTTTCTCATTTTGATCAAAAGGCGTCCTAAGCAGCGTAAACCGTGGAACGACAAAGTGTTCAAAAGGCCGCATCCCCGCTTGTTTTTTTGGATTATCGCGATACCGTATGGGGCCGCACTGCATAAAGAGAATCGGATGATGCCCGTCCTTTCGCGAAGGAGTGGCGCTTAAGCCATAAACATATCTGGCATTGGCGGTTTTTAAAACAGATTCATAATTGAAGGCAGGCGCATGATGACACTCATCAGCAATGATCATTCCATAATTTTTAACGTAGTCTTTGACCTCTCCAAGTCGGCTTAGGGACTGCACCACTGCAATATCCACAATGCCGCTTAATGTGTTCTTGCCCGCTCCGAGCTGGCCTATGACATGTGACTTCTTTTTTCTCCCTTTTTCCTGGGCTAACGAAAGATCTGTTTCCGGAAAGGTTTCATTGATGGTTAAAAAATTCGATAATTTTTCTTTCCATTGAGACAGCAGGCTGACCCTATCCACCAGGATCAGCGTATTGACCTTTCGTTCGGCAATCAGTTTTATGGCCACGATGGTTTTGCCAAAGGCGGTTGTTCCGGACAGAATTCCGTTATCATGATGCAATAGTTGATCAAGCGCCACAGACTGTTCATCTCTTAATTCGCCGGTAAATTCCACATTGATCTGCCTGCCGGAATTAGTTTTATCAATAAACTGCGCCTCAATGCCATGCTGTTTAAATTCCGATATCAAATCATTTTCACATCCTCTTGGCAAACACAGGTAATCCATAGTTTCATCAGCGCAGGAAATGATTCGTGGAAGCCCATAGGTTGACAATCGCATGGCCTGGTGTCTGTAAAATTCTGGATTTTTAAAGGATGCCAGTCTTTTCAAATGATTTAATGCTTTCTGTGAGAAAGAAACCTTTGGTATAAAGAACATATTGGCTTTTATGATGTCGATGCGTTCCGGAAAATCGTTTTTTTGCAAGAAGACTTTGGGCGTTTCCCAAGGTTTTTGAATTTCCTCTTCATCAATTTTTAATTCTCCCAGTTCATGGCCTTGGCAAAGCTCGGATATGAGGTCTGCAACCTTTAGTTCAGAAATTTTTTGAATAGATGCTAAAAATGCCCATTGATCAGGGTAGGATATAAAATTTTTATCGACAAATTCGCTGTTGTTATTTTCCCTTGCCGATTTTTGTAACGGCAGCGCGATCAGGTTGCCGAAGCCGCCTTTGGGCATGGTGTCCTGATTGGGAAACAGCCGGTCATAGGATTTGAAACGGATTTCATGCCGCTGGTTCATGCAAAAAGTCAGCATGCCGCTGCCAAACTTTCTGGCTAATGCAGCGGATATAGGAATTTCAAAGAAAAACCACATATGCCCGCCATTGCCGGATCGAGACCGTTCAACAGCGACGGGGATATTAAATTCATTACAAGCTTCTCTTACCATTGAGACGTCTGTTTGCCAGTCCGACTCATCAAAATCGATTGCCAAAAAACAGCAGGTTTCATCCGGAAGCATCGGGTAGATGCCGGCAATGATATTTCCTCTCAGATGGTTCTCTATGGCCTCATTATTTAAAGCGGCATAATTTTTATTGGGGCATTTCGCACATGGGACTTTGGGTTTTACGCACAACCCGGCCTGCCATTGATTCAGGCAAACCGGCGAATATCCCGAAGTTCCTTTCTTTTTGTTCTCCCACCGAATTGCATACACATCATGGCGGCCGTTGAAGAGCGACATGAACAAATTGATCTTTGATGTGGAATCCGATTTGTTGTTGATATCTGAAAATGAATCTTCGCCCGGTGATTCGCCAACAGCTAATGTTTCTTGCTCAATCAACTCAAGGCTATGATTTTCAGAGGGTTTGGAATCAGATATCCCCAGTTGCGCTTTCAACCTGGCATTTTCTTCTGCTAAACGACTGTTTTCGCTTAACAATAGATGATACTTTTCAAGCAACTCGTTGTATTGAGTATTCATATACCAAAACTTTTATCAACTATTCTGCGCTGCCCCTAAAATCCTCCCAGCAAAGATCATAGCTGGTGCTTCGTCCCCGGCCCATGCTGAGGCGAAGAATGCCCTTCTGCAGAAGATCAGCCAACTCTCTTTGGGCTGTGGCTTTGCTGACATGTCCCATTGCGGCATATTTGCGATTGGTCAATCCGCCTTCAAATCCTCCGGGGCCGGCTTCCAGCAGACGATTGACGATTTTACTTTGGCGATCCTTTAAACCGATCTGCGCATAATGCTGCCAGAATCTGGCTTTCAGCATGACGTTGAAAAGCAGTTCGCCTGAGTCCAGAATTGCCCTGGACATACATTCCAGAAACCATTTTATCCAACCGGTGATGTCCCCATCTGATGTGCTTGTGTGTTCGAGAATCTGGTAATAGGAATCACGTTCTGCCATGATCTGCGCAGAAAGGCTGTAAAACCGGTTCGGCAGGTTCTCATCCTGGGCCAAGGCCATCTCTGTTAATGCCCTGGCAATTCGGCCGTTGCCGTCCTCGAAGGGATGAATAATCACAAACCTCAAATGCCCAACAGCGGCCCGAATCAGACCATCCATCTGTGACCGGCTTATTTCCCACCAATGCATAAATTCATTCATCTCACCGGTCAGTCGATCAGCCGGCGGCGCTTCATAATGGATTTTTTCTCTGCCAATGGGCCCGGGCACAACGCGCATCGGCCCATTGCGATCATCCCGCCAGGAATCTACTCGAATTTTATTTAGACCCGAATAACCTGTGGGAAATAAAGATGCATGCCAGGCAAACATTCTTTCCTGGGTCAAATCATTCCGATAATTCATGGTGGCGTCCAACAGGATATCGACAATCCCTTCAGCCTGCTGATTTCTTATTGATGGAACAACGGCTGTTGAAATGCCCAATCGTCTGGCTACCGAGGATCTTACAGCATTGAGGTCCAGGCGTTCCCCTTCTATTTCCGAGGTTTTTATGGCTTCCTGGATTAAGATTTCAGTTTGCGCCTGCTGCTTGAGATCAATCCCAAGCTCCTTCATCTGAGTCAGCAATGCCCCCTGTTGGAAGCGGCACTTGCCAAGCGGTTCCAGCAGGGCTGCATGATCCCATCGAAATTCCGGCCATGAGGGGTGTTGCCATATATATTTTTTTTTCTGAGTCATTTCGTATCCCTATCGGCTCAATTTATGAGTCGATTATAGGCCATAATCGACTCATAAGCAACAGTTAATGATAAACATACATTTTGAGGGGAGCTGTACGCGGGTTCACCAAGTTTGCAGATTATAAATGTTTGTTCCAGGAATGCGTGAAGGAAGTTGTGAAATTTGTATACACCGGCTCTGATTCTTTTTACAAAATGGGCGTATTTCTGAAGTTCTTGGAGGTTCGCATTTGGTAAGATCCAAAAAAAGCAGGGGCAGCCGAAGCGACCCCGCGCCCCAGGTCGAAACCATGGGGGTAGTTAACTAATGAACTGATTCATTATTTTTATGTCTTTTGTCAAAGGAAAGATAAACCAGGCTTTTTCAAAAAAAAGTAAAATACAACAGACACCCAGAGCTAAAGTTTTTCTTTTACCTTCAAATCGAAAATCAAAACGCCAGTATTTACCCCCTGATGAAGTAATGAGCAAATAGAGCCCCCCTGTGTCCTGAATTTTGTATTGCTTTTCCCTGCTCTTGGCATTTTTGGCTTTAGCGTCTGTAATCGGCATGACATTCATCCCTTGACGGTATATTTTTTTGTGACGGTATAAATTGACTTTTTGATACCGTCAAAACAAATGAATGTCGATGAATTTGCTTGAACGTAGAAAGACTTAGAAATAAAAAAACCACTGTTTTTACAGTGGTTTTTTTATTATTTTGAATTTTGTTGAACTACCCTCTGGTGGAGCTGAGGGGAGTCGAACCCCTGGCCTCTTGAATGCCATTCAAGCGCTCTCCCAACTGAGCTACAGCCCCTTTTGATGAAAAGTTTAAGTAATAGAATGGCCAAATCATGTCAATAATTATTTTATGCCCCATCGCACTTAAGCGTCTTTAACATGACCCGGCGCCCCGGCGATAATATATTGACAAACTCTTTTAATATACTTAGAAATACCCTTGCGTTCAATGCCGGTGGGAGCCCGCCGTACAGGATGCCAAGCTGAATAATGCGGTAATGGATCATTAAAGTTCATCAATGCGTCACGGACAATTTCTTCTAACATAAAATAAGGATTCAAGCGAGGGATTACATGCTACGTGTATTGCGGGAAAGCGCAGGATCATGGATTATTAAAGTGCTGATGGGCATAATGGTTGCCGCCTTCGTACTGGTAGGAACCGGGTCTTATAAAGCCTACCGGACTTCCAGAGTCGCGACGGTCAACGGTGAAAATATAACCATGGATGAATACCAGTCAGCCTATTACAACATTCTTGAAAATATCCGCCGACAATTCGGGAATCAGCTTAATGATGACATGCTCAAAATGCTCAATATTCCGAAGCAGGCCCTTGATCAGGTAATTGATACCACGCTGCTGCGCCAGACGGCGGAAGCCAACAACATCAAAGTTTCAGACAATGAACTTGCCGACGCGATTCTTAAAATCACCGCATTCCAGGACAATGGAAAATTCGACGCCAATCGATATAAGCAGCTTTTGAACCAGAACCGGATGACGCCTTCTTCCTTTGAGGCCATGCAGAAAGAAGCCATGTTGATGGACAAGCTCAGAGCCATTGTCTCAAGCTGCGCAAAGGTTTCCGAGGGTGAGGGTCTTAAATGGTATCTTTGGGAAAACGCTTCTGCAACAATTGAGTATGTTGTATTCTCCCCCGAGACGTCGACTGGAATAGATATTTCAGAAACCATGATCGAAGAATATTACAATGCCCATAAAGAAGAATACAAAACAGAGCCTGCCCGCAAAGTGAGGTATGTGGCATTCGACCCTGCCCGTTATGGGGATCGGATTGAAATTACCGATGATGAAATCCAGCAGTATTACTCCGAGCACGAGGAGGAGTTCAAAATTGAAGAAACAGCAACCGGCAGACAAATCATATTAAAAATGCCGGAAAAAGCGACCCCTGAAGAGGCGGAAAAAAGAAAAAAAGAGGCGCTGGCCATTCTCGAGAAAGCCAGAGCCGGCTCTGATTTTGCTGAGCTTGTAAAAACTTATTCAGAAACCCCGGATAAGGAAAATGGCGGCGTTATCGGACCCTTTACCCGGCAAGGGGCAAACCCGTCCATTGCCGATGCGGCTTTTTCAATGGAAATCGGAGGCATCAGCGAACCTATCCCGACCCGCAGCGGGTGGCATATTTTCAAACTTGAAGCCCGCACGCCTTCTTCCACAACCCCCTTGGAAAACGTGTCGGACAGCATCCGGGCTAAACTGACCGCCCAAAAAGAAAAAAATATGGCCTATGATGACGCAGTTTCCTTATATGACGGCTCTTTAAGCAGCGACGACCTGGTGAAAAACGCAGCGGGACTCAAACTTGAATTAAAGACCACGGATTTTTTCAGCCGATCCGCAGGCCCGGAAAATGTCCCTGCGCCAGCCGATTTCGCCAAAATCGCCTTTGAGCTTCCCGTGATGGAGATCAGCGATGTGGCGGAAATCGGCGAATCCTATTATCTCCTGCAGGTCATTGAGGAGCAATCCGAACAGATTCCGGCGCTGGAAGCCGTCAAGGAAACCGTTCGCGCTGCTGTTCTCAGTGAGCAGAAGGATAAAACTGCTGAAGCAAGCGCCAAGGAGTTCCTTGAAAAAGCCAAAGAAAAAGGCGCCATACTTCTGATCGCACAGGAATCAGGCGTGGAAGTTCAGACAGCCACTCTGGCAAACCGGAAATCCCCGCCGCCGCCGGGCCTTGAAGAAGAGGCTCCCATCGTCGAAGCTGCGTTCAATCTTTCCGAAACGAACAAAATGCCCGAAAGCCCCATCAAAGGCCAGAAAGGGTATTATGTCATTGAACTTCAAAAAAAGGATGCCCCGGTTGCCGAAGGGTATGCATCACTCAGGCCGCTCATCATCAACAGGCTGATCTATCAAAAACAATCGGAATTGTATAAGGCCTGGATTGAGGATTTGCGGCAAAAGAGCAAAATTGAGATTTCAGAGCGCATGACCAAGGAGACCGGAATTTAACACTTTAATTATCGTATTATTTTTATTTGAAATATTCATTTAATATGATATAATTTACTCAACTAAGGGCTGATCCATCAACCATAATTACACTTAGGGACATATGGGTTTGTTTGGTCGCAAAACCAAGCCGGCGCCGATTGAAGACATTACTGACCTTGACAGCATTCTGACGAAAAGGTGCCCTGATTGCTTTGTCAATTTACCTCTTGACGCCAAAGAATGCTTTTCCTGCCAGACACGGGTGGGGAAGCCGGATAAATTCGGCAAGGCGAAAAAAAAGCCCAACTGGATTTCTTATCTTATCTGCATCCTCTCATGGGCCGTTTTCATTTTATATATCCAGTGGGCATTTCTTTCAAAATAGTGCCTGACCGGAAAGTGTTGACCTATCGCGACATCATAGCCCGCATAATTTCCCCGGCATTTTCCGCATGATCGGCAATGCTGCCGATAATCTCCGAGAGTTTTACTAAATGGAAAAGCAGGATCGGGTCCTTTTCATTCTTAAAGGCCTGCTTGACCATTGAATACTTCCGCTTGTCCACTTCATGATCCATTTGAATTAACTTCTGGATGCTTTCGGCAACCTTTATCCGCTGTTTGCCGGAAAAATGCTTAAAATAGGTCCGGGCTTCGGCAACCATGACCGCAAGCTCCTCAATGGGCTCTATAACGGCGTCCACCAGCAGGAAAAAATCCTTTTCAACATACGCCGGAAGCCCCATCGCCGTTCGAAGCGACAGCCAGTTGACAGCTTCCAGCACAGCGTCCAGAACGCTGTCTTCCTCCCGGAGATATCTGAGCAGGTGAAACCGCTCCACCGGCAAGACTGCGCCCCGGGGCAGGTGATCGCGGATGCGCTGCTTGATGGTGTCGGCCTCCTGTTCAAAGCGGAGGACCTCCAGTCTGTGCTCTTCAAATGTTTCACAAACAGTTGACGTAAAGCACTCAATGGCCTGCTGGAACGCCCACGAGCATTCTTTCACTTTTTCAGCGTGTTCATATATCGCGTCAAAGGGAGATGTTACAAACATGGATAAAAACGGGATTCTCATCCGGCAGCTCCTTTAAAAAAAAGACCCCTGTAACTTGAAATCAAAGATACAGGGCTTTATTTTTGTTAACCTGTTAATTCATTCGAATTGTTCCTTGCCTATTAACACAGCGGATTTTTCACTTCAAGGAAAAGATTCTCCTCGCCCCCCATGATGCCATGCATTGACAATCGTCTGCATGTATAATAAATCTCTACATCACGCTGTGTTTTATGATCTTGAAAAATTTTACACCCATACATTTCATAGGAAAAACATGAAACTGAAAAACTGCTTATTCAATCTTATCCTTTGTCTGATGCTTTCGGCCACACTGTCCGGTTGTTCGACCTGTTATCATGATCGAGAAGGAATTTGCCAGGCTGGCACAAACGCCGCTTCCCAACCCGCCGATAATCTGGAAGCCATATTTAATTCCACCCGGTCATGGCCGCATGAACGGAGCGACCTTGATCCCGATCCAACGGTGATTTACGACGCCCTTGATAATGGCTTCAGATATATATTGATGAAAAATCCGCATCCGGAACGAAGATCCCGGATGCACCTGTTTGTTCAGGCCGGGTCCATGCATGAATACGATTCCGAAAAAGGGGCGGCCCATTTCCTTGAGCATTTGCTCTTCTGCGGGTCTGAAAATTTTGAACCCGGAGAACTTGTAAAGTACTTTCAAAGCATCGGCATGCAGTTTGGCCCGGACGCCAACGCTCACACTGCATTTTACAGAACCGTTTATGATATTGACCTTCCGGAAAGCGATCCGGAAAGCCTTCAAAAAGGCCTTTTGGTCATGAGGGATTATGCCGCCGGCGCGCTCATCCTCGAATCTGAGGTTGACCGTGAACGCCTGGTGGTGCTTTCGGAAAAGCGCACCCGGGATTCCGCCGGCTTCAGGACTTTTGAAAAAGAATTCGCCTTTGAACTCCCGGACGCCCTCCTCTCCAAAAGGCTTCCCATCGGCGATGAAACCGTGCTGACCGGGGCGGACCGAGAACTGTTGAAATCATTTTATGATGCCTGGTACCGGCCGGAAAGAATGATCCTCATCCTTGTGGGTGATATTGACACTCAAATCGCATCTGAATTGATAAAGCAAAGATTTTCAAGCATTGCGCCCCGGGCGCCCGGCAGGGCATATCCGGACCCCGGCGTCATCGAGCATTCCGGAATCAATTGTTTTTATCATTATGAACCTGAAGCCGGCAACACATCCATTTCCATTGAAGTGGTCTCCAGGAAGATAGTCCCCCCGGACACATTACAAACCCAGCGACAAAATCTCGTCGCATCCATGGCCGATCAAATAGTCAGCAACCGGCTGGCGGAAATGATAGAGAATCCTCAAACTCCTTTCACCCAGGCAAGCATCGATTCGGGGAATTATCTTCAATACCTTAAAGTAGCCGAAATCAGCGCGGACTGTGCCCCTGAAAAATGGGAAAAAACCTTATCTGCTCTTGAACAGACCCTGAGACAGGCTCTGGAATACGGCTTTACCGCCTTTGAAATCGATATCGTCAAGAAGAATTTCATCGCCCAGCTCGAAAGGGCGGAGATGGCCTCATCCACCCGCGACAGCAAGGATATCACCAGTCAGATTATCCACAGCTTAGACAATGGCCGGGTGTTTCAGTCGCCGCAACAGCGAAAGTCCATGCTCATGCCCATGATTGAAGCCATTACCGCCAAAGAACTCCATGATTCGCTGGCCGCCAACTGGGAACCCGACCACCGACTGATTTTGGTATCCGGCAATCTGAAACTCATCGGCCAGGAAGTCACGCCGGAAAATCAAATTCTAAACATCCATGCTGAAAGCACCCGGCTGCCGGTGGAAAAGCCCCTGGAAAAAGAGATCATCAGATTCCCCTATCTTCCGATCCCAGAAAAGAAAGGGAACATCCGAATCCGTGAAGAGATCGCCGATCTTGGAATTGTCCGTGTTGAGTTTGATAACGGCGTATATTTGAATATCAAAAAAACAGACTTCAAGGCCAATCAAATCCTGGCGTCCTTTGCATTCGGAAACGGCAAATCATCCGAACCCCAGGTTAAGCCGGGGCTGGCTATGCTCACCCAGCAAGTCATTAATTTAAGCGGCCTGGGAAAGATTACCAGGGATGAGCTTCAAAAAACCCTCGCCGGAAAGAACACATCCGTGTCGTTCCAGGTGGAAGAAGATCATTTCGTTTTTTCAGGGCAAACCATTCCCGATGAAACCCCCTTGCTTTTTCAACTGGTTCAAGCGTATCTTGCTGATCCGGGATTCCGCGAGGACGCTTATTCCCTGGCTTTAAATCAGTTTCAACAGGAATATATGTCTTTGATGAACTCCATCGAGGGGGGAATGCCGTTAAAAGGCGCGAGATTCCTGGGAGGCGGGGATTCCCGCTTCGGGCTTACGGAATATGAAAAATTAAGGTCGGTTTCTCTTAATGATATCCGGCAGTGGACCCAGCCTGAGCTTGCCGGGGCCCCTTTGGAGATATCCATTGTGGGGGATGTTGATGTTGAAGCGACGATCGGGATTGCCGCCACGTACATGGGAACCCTTCCGGACCGCCGTCAAGCAGTGACGCCGGACGCATCCCGGCTTCCGAAATTTCCCGCAGGCGAGTCATTGACGATTCCGATGCCCACAAAAATTGAAAAGGGAATTGTGGATGTGGCCTTTCCCACAGGAGATTTCTGGGAAATCCGGCGCAACCGCCGGCTGTCGATCCTCTCCGAAATCCTTAATGACCGGATGCGCATCCGCATCAGGGACGAAATGGGCGCGGCCTATTCCTTGGACGCATACAATGCACCGAGCCGGGCATATGCGGGGTATGGCGCGCTGCACGCCGTGGTATCAAACAGTCCCAAAAATTCAGACACGGTCATTAAAGCGGTCAAGGAAATTGTCGACGATTTGGTTCAAAACGGCATCCGCCCCGAAGAGTTTGACCGGGCGCTCAAGCCGACTCTTGAACAAATCAAGGAATTGGTGAAGACCAACCCCTATTGGTTGAACAGCGTGCTCAAAGGGTCGACCCGCCATCCGGAACAACTCGACTTCAGTCGGAGTTTCCAGGCTGATTATGCGGCCATAACGGTTGATGAGGTCTATGAATTGGCAAAAGAATATCTGAAAAATCAATCGGCGGCGGTGGTGGTGATTGAACCCGAAAAAACAGAATAAAAATAGAATTGGGGGCCTGAGTTTATATTGATATCCGGAATCGTCACAGAACCGCCCGGTCCGTCAAAGGTATTGACGGTTAACTGATGCTGCCCGGGCGAGACCGGAATGCGAACCAGCGTCAAATATCCCGGCAGGGTCTCCCAGCACCGGGTATCCGGCTGCTCCAGCAGGAACAAAACGATCCTCACCAGCAATTCCGCGTCATCATCCTTTACGCTCTGGGCAATGGCTTCCTTGGCAGCCGCCCGTGCGGTTTCCTTGATCAGAATCTGGGCCAGCCTGTCCTGGAGGGAATCTTTCAGCACCTGCCCCACATCAGAGGTAACCATGCGGACTTCACCGGAGCCTGACGCCATGATGATTTCCGGCGGATGATAATAATGGCTCCGGTCCAGGTATGTTGAAAATGAAAAACGGATGGAAGGCGGCAGCACGATATTTTGGGGAATTTTTACCGGGGACAATCCCTGGCTGACAAATAAAACCAATTCAGCGCTTTTCTGGCCGCCTGCCCCATTGGGTTCTGCTTCCGGCACATATTGCCGGTATGATTCCACCTCATCGTCAAATCCCAGCTGCATACCAAGGGAGTATACCCTGGCCGCCACTGGCGAAGGATCGGGCATGGCATTGGCCAGTTTTTTATATTCAATATACGCGCCGTTGATGTCCCCGACGATTTCAAAACACTGGGCAATGAGCGCGCGGGTGAAATAATCATTCCTGCAGGCGTCCGGGTGCCGGTCGAAGACTTTGAGCGCCTGCTTCCCTTCTACCAGCGCATCTTCATAGTGGCCCGTGATCAGGTAATTCATCATCAGATAGGTATGCACCATCAAGCGCTCGGCATATTCCCCTTTATACTCGGTGACCCATTCCGTGGTAACCAGGGATGCAGCCTGTTCGCCCATGCTGATGCGATCCTGCTCCTCCATCAACCAGGTGGCGCCAAGGAGGGTTTGGATGCTCTCCTCATACCTTCCAAGATGATGCAGGATCAGTCCCTTATCCATAAAATACAAAAGGCGGTCACGACCGGAAACTTCATCGGGGTCGGCCAATACCTTCGCCGCCTCATCCGCTCGGCCGCTGAAAAAATCGCTTCTTGCCCTGGTTAAACTGCCTGAAACACAACCGGCTAAGAAAACAAAAAAACAGCAGAAAAGCACACATTTCCAGGGGACATGGCACCAGAATGGATGGACGGCTTGACGCTCAATCATATTCATACTTCTTACACAATATTACCACCCGATAAACGGACGCGAAGATTCCCGGACGATTTCCTTGTTGTCGGTCCACTCAATCAGTCCGGTTTGCAGATTCGTCAATTCCAGTACCAGGCTGTAATAATTCATCTCTTTTTTAAACCATCTGATCTGCTTTTGCTGCTCCTTTTCAATGGAGCGCAATGTCCCGGAAAGCATGTACTCCGCGCCGATTTGCCGGGCTCGTGCGGTCCGGGTTTCAGCCAGGACATTCCCGCCGTATTGATAGGCCAGCTCCCGCTCAATATTGTCTCGCTGCTCCTTGTTGACAAACTGGGCTTTTCCGGATTCCATAACCTTCTGGCGGATATCGTCGGTGATCCCGTCCGTTGCAATGTGCTCGGACGTCCGGTTGGCCACGTTGTAAATAATCATTACCGGCCGGTCATTTCTGGCTGCCAGAGGAGATTTGGTGACCAGAGAAGCGACCATGGCTTCAACAATGGCTTTTTTATCGGTAAAATCATAGCTTTCATCATAATGAATGGTTTCATCCGGCGAAATGTCTCGGGTGGATGCGCTGCATCCGGCAATCAGGACGGCTGCGGCCATTGCCGCCCACAAAATCATCCTTGTTGATAAGGAGTTAGAAGACATAGATTCCTCCCATATAAGTTTGAAAAGTTATAATATAAATTTCCTCGCGCTGGATTTAGGGATAATTTGATACACCGATTTGCCTTTAATATGCAAATAATAAGTCAAAAATAAAAATTTGTCGAACCTATAAAGGCTTTTATTCCGTTTGAGAGTATTTTTTTATTTAAATTATAAAACTAATATGGTAGTTTCCCCTTCGCATTTTGGGTATGCAAAAAATTCTCTGTTTGGAGTATGATCCATATGATGGAGCAAATGATTTCTGAAATATCGCATTTGATCACACCGGCCGGATTCTTTGCGCTGGTCAACGTGATCCTGATTGACATCGTCATGAGCGGGGATAATGCCATTGTCATCGGCCTGGCAGTCAAGGATTTAAAAGGTAAAAAACGAAAGCAAACTATTGTGCTAGGCATCATGATGGCCACGATCATGCGCATCATGTTCGCCTCCATCGCCGTGCTGCTGCTCAAAACCATCGGCTTAAAATTCGCCGGCGGGCTCCTGCTGCTCTATGTTGTCTGGAAATTCTACAAGGAATTGCGCACTCAAAACGAGCAGGAATGCGAAGGCCATCAGATGAAACAGGCGACCAGCATGGCCGGCGCCATCTGGCTGATCATGGTGGCGGATTTTTCCATGAGCCTGGACAATGTGCTGGCCGTAGCCGGGGCTGCCAAAGAAAGCCTTTTGATTCTGGGAATCGGGCTTGTTTTTTCCATCGCGCTCATGGCGTTGGCATCAAATTTCATTGCCGGAAAAATGGAAAAATATCCCCTGATTCAATGGGTAGGGCTGCTGATTATTCTGTTTGTGGCCATTGAGATGCTGCTGACGGGTGGCAAGGAGCTTGACGAACGGCTGCTGCATGTCAATATTCTGCCGGCAGCAAGCATTATTTTAGGCTCCCTAGGTTATTTCCTTCACTACAAATATGTCCAACCGGCCGAAGATGAAAAGATCGCAGCGTGGTTTGCCGCCAACTGGCGGGGCATTTTCATCGCCAATGTTCTACTGCTGCTCTCTTTGTGTTTTTTTGGCGACAAAGTCAAAAACTTCATGCTGCATCATCCGCCGGCGCTTTATTTCATCCTGGCCATTGTCATGTTCACAATAATTGAAATCATCGCGACATTCCGGGCGGGCAGGAAATCGAAAAACAATTGCGGGAAATAAATTATTCCTCCTGCCAGCCATATTCTCCCTTGAGCTTCACAAACCGGCATCCGCCCAGGCTGGTCTGGTGAATCCCTTTTTCGTCCCTGTAGATTTTGACAAGGGTCTGGGCAAACTGATTCCCCACCGGGAGAATCATGCGGCCGCCCATATCCAGTTGATCCACCAGGGGTTTGGGGACTTCCGGAGCGCCTGCCGTAACGATGATGGCGTTAAACGGGCTTTCTTCCTTCCACCCCTTGGTGCCGTCGGAATACCGGGTAACGATGTTGGTATAATTCAATTCATCAAAAAGTTTTCGGGTGGCCATATGAAGGGACCGGATTTTTTCAATGGTGTAGACCCGATAGACGATTTCAGCCAGAACCGCCGCCTGATAACCCGATCCGGTGCCGATCTCCAGCACCCGGTCATTTTTATCCAATGCAAGGGCCTGAGTCATCAGAGCGACAATATACGGTTGGGAAATCGTCTGCTGCTCTCCGATGGGAAGCGGGGTGTCCGTGTACGCCTGGTCCATCAGGGCCTCGCTGACAAAAAGATGGCGCGGCACTTTTCTCATGGCGGCCAGCACCCGCTGGTCCGTCACCCCACGAGCTTCGATCTGGGTTTTCACCATTGATTCCCGCAAACGCTTATACTTATGTTCATCCTGTAGCATCATTTTTTCCGATTAGCAGTTCCTTCTGAATATTCCGGATAGTTCGAAGTAACAAATTTGCCGGAAAATTCAATATCGTTTTTAAAAAAAATCAAAACAAAAAAAGTTATCGCGGACATGGCCCGCTCCTTCTACAGGGGGGACACTATACATGACGTAGGAGCGGACCATGCCCGCGAGATCAATCCTCGGGTTACGTTTACGGGCAACTGCAAGTTTCATTTGGTTTAAAAAAACGCCGCAAAGCATGATGAATCCATTTTTTACGGATCCATAAAATTTATACGTCGAATCTCCTGAAATTGATAGAAAAATCTGGATTTGTCACTATGATAATGCTAATTTCCAACACATGACAAGCATAAAAAATCTGCTCATATCATTGTCGTTAGCGCTCTTGTTTTTAGCAGGGGGAACCGTCGGTTACATGATCATTGAAGGGTGGAGCCTTATAGAATCCATCTATATGACGGTCATCACCCTCACCACGGTCGGGTTCGGGGAAGTTCATCCGCTCAGCAGGACGGGTCATATTTTTACGATCCTGCTGGTGGTCATCGGCGCATCTTTCTTTTTGTATATAGCCGGCTCCTTGGTCCAGTTCATGGTTGAGGGAAGGATCCGGGATATTTTGGGGAGGCGGACATTGAACAAAAAAATCGAAAGCATAAAAAACCATTACATTATATGTGGTTACGGCCGCATCGGCCAGGTACTGTACAAACACATTCAGGCGAATCAACAGATCAAGGCCGTGGTAATTGAAAAAAATCCGGAACTTATCTCGCGTCTGGAATCAGACAATATTCTGTATATATCCGGCGACGCCTCTGATGAAGACACGCTGCTCAAAGCCGGCATCAAAAAGGCTAAAATATTGATTGCCGTCCTGGCCACAGACATTGACAATGTGTTTCTGGTATTGACGGCGCGTCAGCTCAACCCGAATATCCACATCATGGCCCGGGCCGGCAGCCAGCGGGCCAAATCAAAACTTAAAGCCGCCGGCGCCAATCACGTGGAATCCCCTTACGACACCGGCGCCGTCAGCATGGCCCAGAGGATTCTGCGGCCGTCGGTATCGTCATTTTTAGACCTTGTATTTGATTACAATCTCAAAGATATTCAAATGGAAGAATTTCCGGTGATTCCCGGCTCTCCTTTTGCCAATGTCATGCTAAAGGACTCAGGGCTCCGCCAAAAATTTAATCTCATCATTGTTGCCATCAAGCGGCCTGACGGCAACATGATCTTTAACCCGTCATTTGAAACCGTTATGAACGTCGGGGACACTCTGATTGCCATGGGAAAAACTGAAAATCTCCTGGATCTGGAAAAAATACTAAAACCCGGCGGTGGGGAACAGACCGACCAATGAAATGGATGGAGGCCAAAATCACCTTTGACTCCCTTGAGCCTGAAACGGCCATATCCCTTATTTCGGACTTTTTTATAGACATCGGCCAGCAGGGTGTCTGCACCGAAACCCCGGAGTTTGATCCCGGCCTTGACTGGGCTGATGGCGCGGCGCCCCTGACTGAGCATTACGCGGTAATCGGCTATATGCCGGCAAATGCTGATCTTGCCGAGCGGTGCCGGCTTCTCGAAGGAAAACTTGTCAACATAAATCATAAACTTCATATCAATTGCCGCGCGACATACAGGGATTTAGACGAACAGGACTGGGCCGAATCCTGGAAAGCTTTTTTCTATCCCATAAAGGTCAGCGAAAAAATCGTCATTAAACCCACGTGGCGGGAGCATATTGCCCAACCCGGTGAAATCATCATCGATATTGACCCTGGCATGGCATTCGGCACAGGCACTCACCCCACCACCGCCATGTGCATCCGGCTGATTGAAAAATACATTCAAAAGGACGCCGCGTTTCTGGATATCGGCACGGGGTCGGGAATCCTTCTGCTGGCGGCAGAGAAACTCGGCGCTTCCCGTCTGGCGGGGATTGACTCAGACGACATTGCCGTGGCCGTTGCCTCGGAAAATCTGATCAAAAACCAGGTTCCGGCAAAAAAAATTCAGCTCATCACCGGCTCTTTAGTGGATGGCGTGTCTGGAAAGTTTCAGCTGGTCGCCGCCAATATCATCGCAGAAGTCATCGTCAAGCTTCTCGGATGCGTCCGTCCGGTGCTGGCGGACAACGCTGTTCTGATCTGTTCCGGAATCATTGAAAAGAAAATGGATCTGGTCAGCGCGGAGATCACCCGCCAGGGATTTGAAACAATTGACATGATCACCCAGGAGGAATGGGTGGCTCTGGCTGTGCAACTGACAGGCACATAATAGGTATGAATCGTACTCGTACTCAGTGAAACGCTGCTCGTACTCGTTTTCGGAAATTCAAATTGAAACTCGATTACGAGTACGAGTCGGGGAAATCAGGACTAAACCATTCCCATGAAAATCGCCCTTGTCAACACCAACCGCATCCGGCCGCCCATTTCGCCCATCGGCCTGGAATATGTGGCCGAGACCCTTCAGGCCGCAGGGAAATCAGTCGAGATCCTGGATCTCTGCTGGAAAGATGACATGGATGCCGACATTGAAAACTTTTTTTCCGATAAGCATTTTAATCTGGTCGGCCTGACACTTCGCAACACAGATGATTGCGCTTTCACCACGCGGCAGTCATTTGTCGCTGATTTCAAAGACATTGTCCGTAAGATTAAAAACGTCACAAATGCGAAAATTCTGATCGGCGGAGTCGGGTTTTCAACCCAACCGGAAGCGATTCTATCCGCGTGCAGGGCTGACGCCGGAATCCGGGGGGACGGCGAATTCACTTTGTTAGAACTTGTCCGCAGGATTGAATCCCAGCAAGACTGGCGCGACCTGCCCAACCTGATATTTTTTGATGGCAGCAGATGGGTCCGGACCGAAGCAAAGACTTATCCCCTGGAGCATCTGCCCATCATGCAGCGTACCCTGATCGACAACCCACGCTATTTTGCCGAAGGCGGCCAGGCCGGATTTGAAACCAAACGCGGATGCTCGGGAAAGTGCATCTACTGTGCCGATCCAATTGCCAAGGGGCGCCAGGTCCGGCTGCGGCCGCCAAGTCACGTAGCCGTTGAAATTGAGACTTTACTGGAACAGGGGATTGACCATCTCCACACCTGTGACTCGGAATTCAATATGCCAACCGCCCATGCTGAAGATGTATGCCGGGATATGATCAAACGAAAACTCGGGGATAAAATGAAATGGTATGCATACTGCACGCCGGCTGGATTTACCAGAGACCTTGCCGCACTCATGCGCAAGGCCGGGTGCGTGGGCATCAACTTCGGCGCGGATTCCGGAGATACCCGTATGCTCAAACTGCTTAAACGGGACTTTTCACCGGACGACATCATAAATACCGCTCGATTCTGCCGGGAATCCGGAATCGCTGTGATGTTTGACCTGCTGCTCGGCGCGCCGGGAGAAACCCGTCAATCCATCAATTCAACCATCGAAGTCATGAAACGGGCCGGCCCTGACCGGGTGGGCGTCAGCATGGGCGTCAGGATTTATCCTGGAACCGAACTGGATGCCTGGGTTAAAAACGGGAAGTTGTCCCAGGGATTATACGGCGGCTCAAATCAATCGGAACCTTTATTTTTTCTTGAGCCAAAGGTTGCACCGTTTATCACCGATCTGATCAGCCGGTTGACCGCCGGCGACAAAAGGTTCTTATTTTTCAACCCTGATAATCCGGATCAGAATTATAATTACAATGCCAATGACCTCCTGGTGAATGAAATTAAGAAAGGAGCCAGGGGGGCCTACTGGGACATTTTAAGGAAAATAGGGTGATCACCATGGATGAGATATTGCGCGCCAGTCTTTTTCTGAAAGCGGTTCTACCGCTCATGGAGGACCTGGTTGATTTTGACACCATCGCGGCTTCCGCCATTTCAGACAAACGCCTGATTCTTCAATTTGAGGTCAAAAACGGACCTTCGTCCCATCTGAGAATCGAAGGCGGAAAAATCCGGCACGGGATCGGAATGCACCAGTCACCTGATATCCGGCTCACATTTAAAAAACCGGAACTGCTTAACCGGATGTTTGACGGCGAGGATGTCCGGCCGGGGCTTCGAAAAGGCTTTTTTCACCTGCTTTTCCTGATCAGAGAATTCCCCAAACTGGCCGAGCGGCTTCAATATTACCTGGAAGGCGACGGCAAAAAAGCCGTTGATGAAAAGACTAAAAATTTTCAGGTTCGAATCGGGCTCCATGCCATGCTGGGCGGCATGGCGACCGTTGCCTCAGATGACGCTTCCCTTCGTTCAATTGCCGATGAAACTCCTTTTGGCACGCTTCTGGTAAGGATCCTGCCGGACGGACCGTTCGGGACATTTACTAAGCTGTCTCATAACGGTGGATATATTTTTGAATCCACGTTCAACCAGCCGGTCCGCCATGCCAACGCCGTCATGGAATTTGCAGGCCCGGATGCGGCGAAAAAACTCATTGACGGTGCGCTAAATGCGGTCACTGCCATCGGATTGGGGCAAGAGATCAAGATTCGCGGTCTGCTGCCGCTCATTGACAAAGCGAGCATTTTTCTCTACCGGTTCGGAAAAATAATGGGCGTCTGAAGGAGGTAAAAAATATGCAGGAAAAACAAAAACCATATGCATACGCCAAATCTTTGGAGTTGTTTGCCCGGGCGGCGGCAGTCATTCCCGAAGGGATTTACGGCCACCAGAACCCGGCGTTCGTGCTTCCCGGCGCATGCCCGTATTTTGCAGACCGGGCACAGGGCGGGCATTTCTGGGATGTGGACGGCAATCAATACATCGATTTCCAATGCGGCTACGGGCCGGTGGTCCTTGGCCACAATCACCCCGAGGTCGAAGACGCTGTCAGGGAGCAGATGGCAAAAGGAAGCTGCTTCAATCATCCGACCCGCCTGATGGTTGATTTAGCCGAGCGCCTGACATCCCTGATACCGGCTGCCGACTGGGCCGCGTTTGCCAAAAACGGATCGGACGTCACCACCTGGGCGATCCGGATCGCCAGGGAATATACCGGCCGTGAAAAAATCGTGATGGCCAGAGGCGCGTATCACGGGGCCCATGCCTGGTGCACCGCATACCCCGGCGGCGTGCTGGATGATGAAAAAAAGCATATCCTTTCCATGAGATGGAATCGCCTGGATGATTTGGAAAATCTGGCCGATGGCCATAAGGACCGGATTGCCGGCATTATCCTCACCCCCTACCACCATCCCACGTATGCAGCCCAGGAAATGCCGGCGGGTGGATTCTGGGAAGGCGTCCGCAAAATCTGCGACCGGGAAGGGATTGTTTTGATTGTGGATGACATACGGGCCTGCTTTCGCTTAGATGTCCGGTGCAGCCCTCATTATTTCAACATCGACCCGGACATTCTCTGCGTGGCCAAGGCCATGGCCAACGGACATCCCATATCCGCGGCTATGGGACGAAAAAATTTTCGCGAGTCAGCCGAGGCTGTATTTTTCGCCGGCACGTTCTGGTCTTCCCCGGCGCCCATGGCCGCGGCCTTAAAAACCCTCTCCATCCTTGAATCCACCGATGCCATCCCAAAAATGGAGCGCCTGGGCAGAAAATTAAAAACCGGTCTTGAAGAATTGGGGCAAAAGCACGGGTTCCGGGTCACGGCTTCCGGTCCGGCCGCCCTGCCCTATCTGACCTTTGACGATGACCCGGACCTCTATCACATCCAGGCTTTCAGCCGGCATATGATCAGCCGGGGAATTTTCTTGCATCCCCATCACAACTGGTTCATCTGCGCGGCTCATACGGATGAGGACATCGATTATACTCTGGAAACAGCCGACGAAGTCTTTCCGGAGGTGCGAAAAGAAATGGAATCATGAACACATATCAGGCTGAACAAATTGAAGCGCTGACCATGATCCGTCGGCAGATTGAGGCTATGGGCGCTGAAAGCAGAGAAAATCTTCTTGTTCAGATTAAGGATTATCTGCTTTTCCGAGAGCAGGTGGGAGAATTCCTGGAAGCCCATTTCACCGGCATCTGCACCCAAAAGTGCTACCAGAGCCGCCTGTCCGCCTGCTGCGCCAAAGACGGGATCATCACGTTCTTTGCCGACATGGTCGTCAATATGCTGGTTTCCAATCCTGTTGAGCGCGACCTGATGGAACATGCCGTCCAACACCCGAAATTCGAATATAAATGTATCTACCTGTCTGAATCCGGCTGCGTGTGGAAGATCAAGCCGGTTGTCTGCGAATTTTTTTTGTGCGACGAGGCGGAATCACAGGCCATTGGACAGAATCCGGAAGCCCTTGCCCAATGGAAAGCCTTTGAGGATGCTAAAAAGATTTACACCTGGCCCGACCAGCCGGTCCTGTTTGAATCCCTGGAACGATTCTTTATGAATAGGGGGTGCGATTCAGCGTTGATGTATCTTCACAAAAGTCCGGGACTGGTGAGGATCAGGAGGGTAAGGGATGGGATGGGTGACAGCGGGAAACACATACAATCATAGTGGCGTCTAAAGAACTTGTCGTGCTCAGTCCGGTTTTTAACGGACGGTTCTCGTGCTCGTGCTCGTACTCGATATAAAAAAAGCCGATTACGAGTACGCGAAGGAGTACGAGAACGAAATGCAAAGCTGCTTACTGGCAAAATACCGCAAAGCGAAATCACAGGCTTTTTTGAAATATCACTTTTTTGTAGCTGATTTATACAGACTGTTTGTTTAAAGATAAGCCTCCACAAAATCAACCGGCTTAAATGTTATAATATGTTATTTTTATATTGACATTATGTCATATGGCGTTATAAACAAATCATGAATAAAATTCTTTGGCATAACCGGGCACGTAAGCAAATGAAAAGGATTCCGGCACATTACAGAGAGGCTATACTTGAAAATGTTGACAGGTTGATTGCATTTCCGAATTGGGAACACCTTGATATCACCGAACTGAAAAATCATCCGTATGATTACCGTTTGAGGGTTGGCCGATATCGAGTCTTATTCAATTATCTCCGTGTCGTTAAAATTATCGAAATACAAGAGGTAAAAAAAAGAGATGAGCGTACATATTGATCCTCAAATCATAAAGCAAAATGGAAAGCCTGCATTTGCCGTTATCCCCTGGAACGAATACCAGAAACTGTTACATAACCAAATATCTTATGAATCAGATATTTGGTTTCCGAATGAGGTTGTAAAAGCAAATGTCCGGGGGGATAGTCTTATAAAGGCATGGCGTGAATATTTAAAATTAACTCAAGCAGAATTGGCATCTAAAGCAGGGATGAAGCAATCAGCCCTTGCAAGACTGGAAAGCAATGCAATAAATCCAAGAAAATCTACCCTGATGAAATTAGCAGAAGCAATGGGCATCAAGGTCGATCAATTAATTGATTGACAAACCTGGCAGACCAGAACAGTGTCAGACCTACACTCTTGACGCAATAAAAAAATAAATTTGTTAAAATAGCAACTCTGTCCTGATTTCATTTCTAAAAAAAAAGCGCATAAGCAAGAATCAATTATATCTGGCAATTGAATGAAATCAATTCGGGAGACTATTGATTTGACCCTGACGGGCAATCAAGATCTGAATCTTGAAATACTCCATCGCGTTATGGATGAAATCGATGACCTGCTGTTGCCGTATACCTTTGATCTGTCTATCTTTCATCAGATCAGCGATCCTGACGTTATTGACCATATAAAACGGGTTGGAATCGTTTTTTACGAAAAATCCCGGGAGGCATCGGATGCCTGAGCAGGGGCGAATAATGATTCGCCCCTGCCTGTTATTTGTACAAGCAAAGAAAATGGGATCTACAACAACCGGCCTTTGCACCTCCACATCGGCCTGCCGTTTTCATCCCTTAACTCAACCGCATCGTCGCCGATGGTGATGGAGATGGCGATGATTTTTTCCGTGCCATCGCTGAACTTCACTGCCACAGCTTCTATCTCAACCTCTTCACCCACATCCGGCTTGTCAACACCCAGCAGGTCCCAGTACCATTGTGGCCCGAAGCCATAGACAGTGACCAGTCCTTCGCCGGTGTCCACTGTCAGGCCCTGGCCTGCGTAGAGTGCTTCATAAACAGTTCCTGAAACCGTCACCGGATCACCGTTGATGATCAGCAGGCAGGGGCGAAGCGCGGCTCCCTTGCATGCCTGGTTTTTTGCCTGGACCGAGTTTTTATTCGCCTGACACGAACCGTTCGCGGCCAGCGCAACCCCCCCGGCAATCATGAAAGCCATCATTGCAAGCGCAATGCATTTACTCCATTTTCTCATTGATCTTCTCCTTGTTTGATTATGATTTGATTAAATTCATATCAACTTCATATCGGCCGAATAATCCGTTGAACCCTTTATGATTCTGTTAAACCCGAATTTTTAAAAAAAGTTTCTCAAAAAAAGGAATTTGAATCCGGCATTGCGTTCCGCAGGGTCGTGTGTTATCTTTTGGGAAAAACAGTGCAATCGGTTATCTGAATTTAAACACATTTTTATAAAGATATATGGATCATGAGCGCCAATATTGAAATCTGGAAAGTTTTTGAAGATGATCACATTGCCACTTACGCATTTGGCGATATGGGGGTTTTTGTATCCAAGGCAAAAGGGAAAGTCGTTATATTGAAAAAGACCGGCGTTATTTACCTGGTCGAAAAAATTGACAAAACATTATCCCAAAAACATTTTGACGAAGCATTCAGGCCTAAAATCATTCAGGCTTTAACCGAATTTCGGCTGCGGGGGGTTTATTCTGCCCAAAAAAACCTTCCGGATTCGGGACTTGATGCGCCATCAGCGGATGAATCGGCAATCTTGAAGGATACGTCGCAATGGCGAAGCGCCGCGTCCGCAGGAACCGTCAAAAGCAAGCTGGATAAAATCCTGATCTCCTTTTTTGCATTCAGCCCGGACGGGCTTGTGAAGCTGAGCGGTTCCGGTTTTATCGTTGTCGCCGCCAGCCGCAAAGCCATCGTCATGACAACATGCCATCAATTTTACTTACACAAGCTTGTCCCCCACCCGAAACCCACATATCCGTCAACCGCGATTCATGAGCTTAACGTCCATACCGGAGAGCTTTTTGACGTTGATAATGAAAAAATCAAAGCGGTTTACCATGCCGACAACCTTGCCCTCCCCTGCGTCATCCAGGGCGTCAGCATGGTGCCGGAACTCAATATCGCCTTATGCGCCGTTGAACTTCCCCCCGATTATACAGGGCCCGGCTTTTCGTTCCAGATCGGGCTTGACAGCAAAATTCCCAAAATCGGCGATGAAGTGGCCGCCATCGGGTTTTCCGGCACGGCCAATGAGTGGCAGGCGTTGAATGCAAACGCCGATGGTCTTTACGCTCAGATGGTTCAAAATCTGGAAATGAGGATCGGCAGAGTGACCGGCGTGTTTGCCAACGGGTCAAGCCGGGCGGCCTGGCCGTGTTTTGAAACAACCATTCCAATGCAAAACGGCATGCAGGGCGGACCGGTGTTTCCCTTCAGCCTGTCAAACATGAGCATGAATGTCTGCGCCGTTATTTCAAGCGACATGTCGCCTGCTCAAGCATTTAACGACCATTCGATTCCCGGACGCTCCATCATGGCAATGATATGGCCGGCGCTGATCCTGCCGTTTTCTGCAGAGGACAAAACCGATGCCCGGGTCCTGGAGAACAATCTTCTGGGACTGATCCGCAAAGGAAGGGTAAAGGATGAGGGCAATGCGGATAAACGGATGACGGCGGCGCGCAAAGGCCCGGATGCGATATCCATATCCATCAGACATCAATAGCGTTTTCCCACGAACGGATTGATCCTCTCGTCCGCAAAAATATACCACGCTGTAGCGCCCACATGCAGGCGGTTGAAGTAGAATGTGCCGAGTCCCGTGCTGACATGGTCCCGGGAAGCCGCAACAATTCCTTTGCCATTGTGGTTGCGAGCCGACGACTGGGCGCGCTTCAATTCGCCTGAATACAAATCCGACGTATCTTTTTCTCCTACAGCAAAATATGCAAGCGACATCTGGGCGGTTCCCTCAAACCAGATGCCGTCTTTGTCCGTGTTGTAATCAAACCCTTTGAAGCCGTCAGCCTCGGCATAACAATACTGTTTTGCCCAGCTCAGCGCAGGCGTATAAGATTTAAACGAAAGAACCGACCATGCCTGCACATCCAGGGCCGGCCTGTCTTTATCAATGACGCCGGATTCGGGCCTTGTGCCGATCCAGAAATGATCACCGGCCCACATGGATTCCACAAACCGCCTGGCATGCCGCGATCTTTGCAGCCAGTCCCTGTCTCCTGTGATGATATGCAGCCAGATAAAACATGCATATACGTCGAGGTTATGTTCCGTTGATTTCCACAAGAGCCTCTCCGCATCGGGCTCCCACCCGGCATATCCGCCGGAATACCCGGCATCTTCTGCAAAAGCATGATTCTGTATCCAGCTACCGACGGCGATTGCCGCTGTTTTATAGGCTTCTCCGCCGTAACTGTTAAAATATTGGGCCAGGGCGATGCCGGCCCAGGCCATGTTGCCGGTATGGGTGCCCACCTGTTCCCTGTCCTCCTGCCATTGCAGGGTATCGGCGTTCCAGAAACCCGGCAGGTTCGCCCTGCCCGTATCCCTATCGATCAATTGGCGGGCGGAGTAAGCGTTTCGCAGTCTGCCGTCCTGGTAATAGCGGTCATGAGACATGGCATATAAAAATGAATCGGCCAGAATCCGCGCCCGCCTTTGCCCGTCGGCGGTTTTTTGATGGATATAGCAGATCATGGCCAGGGCATTGTCATACACATAAGCGAC
>JALOPH010000285.1 GCA_025453995.1 Desulfobacterales bacterium | reverse complement strand
CGCGATGACGGCACAGGCTAAAAGGCTTAAGTTCAGGACGAATTTAAAGACCCGCCACTTCCATTTTGGGGCGGGCTTTTTCTTTGATTTTCTGTGGGACTTTTTTTTAAACATAAAAAGTTTTCCGGAGCGATAAATTATGATGCTCTCGAGCCATTTTCAAAATGTTAGATCAGGTTCGAGGTCAAGGCGCAGGCCGACGAAAAAGCGCAGCACACATGGGCGTATGTGAGCATTTTGAGGAGGTCTGCAACGCTGACATCGAGCCTTAGATGACGTTTTGAATTTGGCTCTCTCACAAGAACTTTACGGGTCCGTCTATCATGATCCGTTTTGACTGTCCATCTCATTACATAAATTCCAGGAATGTTCAATCAGCCGGGTGGAATATTTTTAAATCCGGGTTGCCAGTTTTTCTGACCGGTGATATATCTGAAAAACAAATCAATTTAAAGGACATCCCCTATGAAACGGACTAAAATCATTCATTTGTTTGATGCAAAAACCTCTCCAGGCAGCGTTTTGATCAAAGGGTGGGTGAAAACCCGCCGGGATTCCAAAACATTTTCGTTTATTGAAGTCAATGACGGCTCCTGTCTGGCCAACATCCAGATCATTGCCGACGATTCACTGGATAACTATGACGTGGTCAAAACCCTGTCCACTGGTTCATCCGTAGCTGTAACCGGTCTCCTTCGGGAATCGCCGGGCCAGGGCCAGACATGGGAAATCGCCGCTTCTGCCATCCACATATATGATATCGCGCCGGAAGCATACCCCCTGCAGAAAAAACGCCATTCGGACGAATTTTTAAGAACCATCGGGCATTTAAGGCCCCGGACCAATAAATACGGCGCTGTCTTTAGAATCCGGTCCGAGCTCTGCCATGCCATCCATAAATTTTTTCACGACAGAGGGTTTACCTATATCCATACCCCGATTCTGACCGGGTCGGATTGTGAGGGCGCGGGTGATCTTTTTCGCGTGACGGCTTTAAATCTTGAAAACCTGCCTAAAAAAGAGGGTAAAACAGATTATTCCCTCGATTTTTTTGGAAAGCCCGCCAACCTCACCGTATCGGGCCAGTTGGAGGCCGAACTGCTGGCGTTGGCCCTGGGCGATGTCTATACGTTCGGGCCCACGTTTAGGGCGGAGAATTCCAACACCGCCCGGCATATGGCCGAATTCTGGATGATCGAGCCGGAAATGGCCTTCTGCGACTTAGAGGATGACATGTCCCATGCCGAGGAGTTTATCAAAAACCTGATCGTCCATGCCATGGATCATTGCGCCAGGGATTTGGATCTGTTTGCAAATTTTGTGGACAAAAACCTGATGAAGACTCTGGAAAATATCGTATCCGCTGAGTTTGTCCGCCTCCCGTATACAGACGCCGTCGACATTGTTAAACAATCCGGACATAAATTTGAATTTGACATTGAATTCGGAAAAGACCTGCAAACAGAGCACGAGCGGTATCTGGCAGAAGAACACTTCAAAAAGCCGGTGGTCATCTATAATTATCCCAAAACCATCAAACCTTTTTACATGCGGGTCAATGATGACGGCAGCACCGTGGCGGCCATGGATGTTCTGGTTCCCCGGATCGGCGAAATCATCGGCGGAAGCCAGCGGGAGGAACGCCTGAGCATCCTTGAGCGGCGGATGGAGGAGACCGGCATGAACAAGGAAGACTACTGGTGGTTTCTGGATTCCCGGCGCTACGGCACTGTTCCCCATAGCGGCTACGGGCTGGGATTTGAACGCCTGATCATGCTCATTACCGGCATTGCCAATATCCGGGACGTGATTCCATTCCCGAGAACGCCTGGGAATATTGAATTTTAAAATTTTTCGGAGAAAAATTTTTATGCCTCTTAAAACTGGAACCGAGTATATCGCTACAATAAAGGCTCTAAACCTCGAATCCCATATCCTGGGCAAAAATGAGACCGGGCTGACGGATCACCCGCTCATACAGCCGTCGGTTTCAGCAGTGGCAGCCACCTTTGACGGCGCGCACTCGGCGGATGAACAGACCCGGCAACTCTTCCGCGCCCGGTCCCCGCTCTGCGATGCCGAAGTCAACCGCTTCACCCATCTGCACCAGAGCCCCCGGGATCTGATGAACAAAGTCATCATGCAGCGGCGCTGCGGAAACCTCACGGGCTGCTGTTTTCAGCGCTGCGTGGGCATGGACGCGGCCAACGCGGTCTTTTCCGTGTCCTTTGAATGCGACCGCAGACACAAAACCCAATACCATGAGCGGTTTACAAACTACTGGCGCCGGATTCAGACAGAAGATCTTGTGGTGGACGGCGCCATGACCGACCCCAAGGGCGACCGGGGCAAACGTCCCAAAGACCAGAAAGACCCGGACCTCTACCTTCGCGTCGTAAAACGGAAAAGCGGCGGGGTGGTGGTGCGCGGCGCAAAGCTTCATCAGACCGGCATGCTCAACTCCCATGAACTTATTGTCATGCCCACCATCAATTTACGGCCAGGGGAGGAAGACTGGAGTATCAGTTTTGCCATGCCCACCAATACGCCAGGCGTCAAATTCATTTACGGCCGGCAGACCAGCGACACCCGAAAGCTGGAAGCATTCAACATGGATGTCGGCAATATGAAATTCGGCGGCCAGGAGGTCATGACAGTTTTTGATGATGTGTTTGTTCCTGACGACCGGATTTTTTTATGCGGTGAAACCGATTTTTCCGGATTGATGGTGGAACGTTTTGCCGCCTATCACCGCCAGAGCTACGGCGGGTGCAAGGTCGGGGTGGGGGATATCCTCATCGGCGCGACCGCGCTGATTGCAAAAATGAACGGCGTTGAAAACGCATCCCACATCAAGGAAAAGCTTGTGGAAATGATCCATCTTAATGAAACCATGTTTTCCTGCGGCATCGCCTGCTCCGCCATGGGGCATCCAACCGCAGCGGGAAATTTTGAAATCGACATGCTTCTTGCCAATGTCTGCAAGCTCAATGTCACCCGGTTTCCCTATGAGATGGCGAGACTTGCCACAGACATTGCCGGCGGACTTTTAGGGACTCTGCCGTCTGCCGCAGACTTAAACGATGAAGTCGCCGGTCCCTATATCCGGAAATACTTGGCCGCCGCAGACGGCGTGGAGGTGATCGACCGGATCAGGGTGTTCCGGCTGATTGAAAACCTGGTGGCCGGCGCAGGGTCCGTGGCCTACCTGATTGAATCCATGCACGGCGCAGGTCCGCCGGCAGCCCAGCGCATCATGATCGGACGGCAGGGGGATATTGAAGGAAAAATTCAAAAGGTTAAAGAGTTGATCGGAATAAAAAAACCAAATTAAATAGCCATGGCTTGAGATTGGGTAAGTTGGGTGATCTGATAACATATTTCCCAATCATAACGATCCCCCCAGATCTTGTACCTCAAAAAAACAGGCATCGTTACGTATTATCGAAAGTGCGCGCTTCTGGAAACTCCTGCAATACTGTCGGTTTAAGCCGTTTGTTGCACAAGGACGAGGGACCACCAATTGTTTCTAATAGCCCCAATTGGCAAAATCGATCTCCAAACTTTTCGCGGTTGACCAGTCTGAATGATGATATTGCGCGATGCCGTCCGGATAAAAGACTTTATATTTCAGGCTTTCGACTTTCGATTGAATGCCTTTATATACATTATAAAAAACCGATATATTTGGTGGCTCTTCCCATTTTCGTGAAAGGGGAATATTTTTCAAATTCATCTCTATTGCAATTTTGTTTGACGCATAATATTAAATATAGTATCAGTCAAGTCATGAGTAGCACCGATAAACTGATTGCAAAAATGAGAAACACCCCTCGTGACTGGCAAATTGACACTCTAATCAACCTGTCCGAAAAGTACCGGACGCCGGTCA
>JALOPH010000099.1 GCA_025453995.1 Desulfobacterales bacterium | reverse complement strand
GCAAACAGCAGGCCCGGCCAAATCTCGGTTTCCAGGAGAACCATGAGCTTCGGATTTATTCTGTCAACGGCGGCGTTCATAATCGCCGGCCTGTCAAAAGGAAAATACGCGGCAGTTGCAGTAATTTCGGATTGTGCTTTATGAATATTTTCAATCGCTTTATGAATGATTTCAAGGCCCTGATGAGTATTGGCTGTCAGCAGAATCTTGACGGGCCGGGTCGGATTCAGGTGTTTGAGTATTTCATCCGCAAGATACGCCTCCCCCGCGGAAGCCGCCTGAATCCAAAGGTCAGCGGGGGTCAGATGCGCCGCCGAACATCTGGCATTAAAGTCATCTTTGAGCCGGTGGTGGTGACGCAGAATGGGCAGGCACAACCGCCATGCCATATCATATAAGTGAAAGATGTGCCGATGTCCGCTTTTGATTGCCATGAATTGATATCTATCGTAAAATAATGCTTCAAGTGAAGACAGTCAGGCACTCTGATACCATTGAATGTCTTTGTGGCGCAATAAAAAAACTTTAAGGACCGGGTGTTTTGGATTATCATTAACCATAATTTTTTAAACCAGAAGGGGGCGGCTTGCATGAACCGTTCCGATTGGGACTGGTCTCCCGGCGAAAAAATCATTGCAGATCTCCAACAATGGCGAAAAAATTTTCATGAGGTTGAAGCGCCCTGCGTCAGTCCGGACGGCGAACGCATTGCGGCCGTTGTCAGAATGCAGGATGCCCCGTCTTTTATTTGTGAAACAAAAAGCGCATGGAAGAGAGGATTTGATAAGATATGGGGACTGCGCTTTTTGCCGGACAATCGGCTTTTGGCCATAGTGAGTGCTGCCGGGAAGTGGACGGTGGCGGTGGAAGGAGTTCCATGGGAGAACTGGTTTGATTTTGTATGGGATGTTCACGTTTGTGGAGCCGGCTGCAATATTGTCGCCGCGGCCCAAAATGGCGGCGCATACTTTGCCGTCTTAGACGGTATCCCCTGGAGGAGCGCGTTTCCTTCATTAAGCAATTTAACTTTGAGCCCTGACGGGCGGCATTCTGCGGCGGTTGTCCAAACGGTTCCATTCAATTCGGGGGATGTCTTCCAATTCCGGAAAGGGTGTTATACGGTGGCGAGGGACGGGAATCCCTGGCCGGATAATTTTTTAAACATCTGGGATTTAACCTTCAGCCCTGACAGCCACAGCATCGCAGCTGAATCAAGAATTTCAGTCGAGGATTATACAATTGTCGTGGATGGAAAGCCCTGGCAGCGGGGATTTTTATCCGTCTGGAAGCCTCTTTTTCATCCTTTTGATCATTCGGTCACCGCTCCAGTCAAGATTGACAAAGGCTGGTCGCTTGCAAAAGACGGCGAGGTAATCTGGCAACAACGGTTCTTTCAGCTGTGGCATCATGCTTACAGCCGGCAGGGCAATCATATAGCAGCGATCGCGGCGCCGGGATTCGGGCGGTGGACCATTGCCGTTGACGGAAAAGCGTGGCCCCTGACTTTTAATCATCTCGTCACAGATATGGTTTTGAGTCCGGACGGTGAACGGATTGCATGTATTGGAAAGACAGACGCGAAATGGCATATCGCCGTGGACGCCGGATGCTGGGATGGATCATATGATATGATATGGGAACCTGTGTTCAGTGACGACAGCAGGCATGTTGCGGTTAAAGCGGAAAAAAAAGGCGAAATCTGTTTTGTTGTTGATGGCGTTCCCCTCAACGATCGATTCGTGTCAGCCTGGGATCCGGTTTTTGGCCCCAGCAGCGATTGCGTGCTTTTAAAAGGAATTACGCGTAACGGCGTATACGTCCGGCACGTATTCAAATTGGCTGAATATAACATTCAATGATGCATGATATTTATTATATTGTCAGCGGTCCCATGGTGTGGATTTCCATGGTTCTTTTTGCCGCAGGAAGCCTATACCGTGTTTTTTCCATGGGGCTTCTTGCCGCAAAAAAGGATCATGTGGTGATTTCTTATATGAATATCCGTTATGCGTTGCGCTCCATCCTTCATTGGATAATTCCTTATGCCAGCATTTCCATGCGAAGGCGTCCTGTGATGACAGCCGTTGCATTTTCTTTTCATATCTGTCTTATTTTAACACCGATTTTTCTTTTAGCGCACGTTTTGCTGATCAAGGAGTCATGGAATATTTCCTGGTGGTATTTGCCCGACAGGATTGCGGACGCCATGACACTGACCGTGATTGCAGGGTGCATATTTTTTCTGATCCGAAGGGCGATCCGGCCCGAGGTCAGGTATCTGACAGACGCATCCGATTATTTTCTACTCGCCCTGGTTGCCGCGCCTTTTGCCTCGGGCTTTTGGGCTGCCCAGCATTGGCCTGGATACAACCTGGCTTTAGTCATCCATATCCTCTCCGGGGAGGTTCTCCTTGCCAGCATCCCGTTTACCCGTTTCAGCCATATGCTTTTCTTTCCCTTTACGCGGGGCTATATGGGGTCTGAATTCGGCGGGGTGAGAAAAGCAAAGGACTGGTGAGATATTATGCAAATTGAACTTGAGCTTGTCAGCCATTGCATTCAGGCTGCTTCAAAACAGGCCTATGAACGAATGCTCAACCGTTATCTTAAAGGGAATATGCCGGATGATGAAGCCCTGATTTTGGAAAAACAGATCGAGGGGATGATTTTTTTTCTAAAATATGCTGATTTTTCATATCTTCGTTCTGTCCATGCGGATCTGGACGGCAGCAGACGCCATCGGATTGTTTTGGATATACCGGAGCAATTTAAAAAAATAAGGCTTATATGGGAGGATCAAGAAGTCTTTCCCCGGTGGAAGCAGGACGTGAATGCCTGAATAGATAGGAGTCCATGAGTTATTGGGGGTTTCGCAAAGTCATGAGTGTATCAGCAAAGGCCCTTCCAAAAGTACTGGATGATTCAATCGATAAAGCCGCCGATAGGCTTGCAGCCGATCAGATAAGCGCTGTCATAGAGCGTTTGCTTTACAATGAAGGCGGCGCCCGGCTGAAGACCTATATGGAAACATGCGCCCATTGCGGGCTCTGCAGCGATGCATGCCACCATTATCTGTCCAACAATAAAGATCCGAAATTTTCACCAGCAGGCAAGGTCAGGCAAACCATCGATCTGATCATTCGGAAAAAGGGGAACGTTTCCATTGAGTTTATCAAGCGGGCATGTGAAATAGCATTTACGGAATGCAATCTCTGCAGAAGATGCGTGCTGTATTGCCCGTTCGGCATCGATGTGGCGTATCTGATGATTTTCGTGAGGAGAATCTGTCATCAACTGGGGGTTGTCCCCAAATTTATCCAGGATACTGCGCACAGCCATTCCGCAACATTCAACCAGATGTGGGTGAAAGAGGACGAATGGATTGACACCTTGTTCTGGCAGGAGGAAGAAGCACGCGAGGAAATTCCGGGTTTAAGAATACCAGTTGATCAGGAATGCGCTGAAATTTTTTATTCCGTGATCGGTCCCGAGCCCAAGTTCCGGGCGCAATTGATTTACCAGGCAGCCGTGATCATGAATGTGGCAGGCATGAGCTGGACCATGACCGCCAAACCGGGCTGGGATAGCAGTAACATGTGCATGTATACCGGCGACCATGAAATGACAGCCAGGCTGAAAAAAGTCCACTTTGAGGCCGCCTTGCGGCTAAAGACCAAAAGAATCGTCATGGGGGAATGCGGTCATGCATTCAGATCGGTCACGGATGTGGGCAACCGTTACCTGGGATGGAAGGCGCCGCCATTGCCTGTGGTTCATGCCATCGAGTTTTATCATGAGCTTATCAGTAATAAAAGAATCAACATCGTCCAAAAATTTGACAAGCCGGTAACGTTTCATGACCCCTGCAATATTGTCCGCGGCGGCGGTCTGCATGAGCTGGCAAGAGGCATCATTGACAAGACATGCGAACATTTTGTGGAAATGCATCCCAATCGCGAGCATAATTACTGCTGCAATGCGGGCGGAGGCATTATCAACTGCGGTCCGCCGTATACTTCAAAACGTGTCAGGAGCAACCGAGTCAAGGCGGATCAGTTGAGGGACGCAAAATCCTGGGGCGCCCGGACCATCATCGCCCCCTGTCATAACTGTCATGGGGGGCTCGAAGATATCATCAAGTTTTATCAACTGGATATGGATATAAAATTTTTCAGCGATATTATCTATGGCTGTATGGATAAAAATCATCCATTGACAACAGAAGCTATTAAAAAATATTGACTCCAGATGAGAATGAATTTGATCATTTGCATGGGATTATTTTGGGTCATTTCTTCTTTGCACCCGCCTGTCGCATTTTCTCAGGATGACATTTTAACCGTTGATGATTCGGCTTTTTTGAGGCATATGCGCCCGGCGGTGAAATTCCCGCATCAGAAGCATGCTGTAAATAAAAGGATTCAAGCATGCAGCGCATGTCATCACGTTTATCAAAATGGCGTATGGGTTGAAAATGGGGATTCCATCGGCATGGAATGCTCGGAATGTCATTATGAAGAAAAACAAGATGCGATTATGGATTTAATCAGGGTCTACCATCTGCGATGCAAAGGATGCCACTGGGAGCAAAAAGCCGGTCCTGTTCTATGCGGAGAGTGTCATCGGAAGGATTGAACAGGTCAAAAGTATCATATGTTTTTTATTTGGGTTTTGCCTTTTCCCATTCTTCTATTTTAATGTGCTCTTCAATTTTTTCCCAGCCGGTGATCATGGCTTTGATATGGGCGAAAATCGTATGGCCCGTGGTGGTCATGTATACATGAACGATAATAAAAATTAATATGGCGAAAGCCAGCGCCGTATGGATCACCGCCACACTGCCAAGCGCCAGCTTAATCCCCCATTGATCCCAATAATTATACGTCCAGTATAAAAGGCCGGATAACATTTGAACAGGCAGGAGCGCGGCCGCAAGACCGAGGTAGGTCAGGCGCTGAAGGGGGTTGTGCTTTGCTTCTTTTCTTTTGGGCACCGGATGCGGCTGTCCGATGAAAATGCCGTAACCGTAGTATCTGACCACGGAAAAAAGCTTTTTGGTTGTCGGGATATACTGCTTCCATTCGCCGGTGGTAAAGACCCAGAATACAAAGAAAGCGAAAGCCGTCAGCCAGGCGATTCCGACAAAATTATGAATTCTGACCGCTGTTTCATAGCCGATGATGACATATGATCCATGAACTTCAAAACCTGTAAACAGAAGCATCCCGATCAAAACCATCTGCAGCCAATGCCAGGACCTTTCATATCGGGTATATAGATAGATGGATTTCATTTTATCTGACATCAACTTTCCTTTTTGCGGATGTTTGAGAATATCCTGCCCAGCGCATGAATGAAAACTAAGGACAACGACGCCAGTGCGATTCCCCAGCCCCCCAAATCAATTATTCTGAAATGGTCTCTTCCAGGCATATAAAAGCCTGCCAGATTGGCCAGGCGGCCGTGGGCGAGCCTGTGGCAGGCAGTGCATTCCAGGGCGCTGTTTTTTGGAATCACCGTATGGGTGGTGGGATACACATAAGCGGTTTCAACAAAGCCCATTTCGCCGGAATACTGGATATTCATGATCGCCATGCCCCTGGTGATGGAATCCGCCCAGTCCAAAGTTTTCCAGTAACCATTGACTTCTTCAGAAAGCAGCGGTGCCAGCAGGTTGTTGTTTTTTTTGTCATAGGGCTGTTTTCCACCGTGGATTTTAAACGGAAATATCCGGGAGTTTTTATCATCCCGACTCCCCACGGGCCAGCTCACGCGCACCGGAACATCGGTGGGATTGATCTTGTCCTTTAATGTTAATGTCCGGATGGAGCCGTTGTACCATAAATATTCAGGAACGACATTCCGGGCCCATTTAAATTCGCCTTTGTGGGATTTATAAACAAAACGATCAAATTCGCCTTTTTCCTGATAATGCATTCCATCTTTTGTTTTTCCCGCCTGTGACCAGTCCCACCACATTTCCGTGGGATGCTCCCGGGCGAACTGGGGGATGTGGCAGGCCTGGCAGGCCACCTTGTCCGTGTGATCGTTTGCCTTGTGATCGTTTTGATGGGGCTTGGCCGTATGACAGGATTCGCACATGATTTTTGGAACAAGATCGTCATCCACAAGGCTTTGACGATGAACCGAGGCCGGAGTTGAGTAAACCCGACCGGCGATTTGATGGGCGATGGTGGTGTGGCATCGGGTGCATCTGAAATTTTGACTGTCAAACCCCATATGAACATCTAATTCTTTTCTGGGATTGACCAGCGTGTTGTCCAGATCCCCGTGTTTGACCGCTTCTCCGCCGCCGCCATTGAAGTGACACGCGCCGCAGTTCCGCCGCAACGGCAGGCCGACGGTTTGAACCGCTTCCTGAATGGTTTTCTGGAGATCATCTGCGATCTCCGCATCGCCGCTTTCCTTAAAAGACTTATAATCATGAAAGATATCGTGCCAGTGAACATCTTTCTGAGAATGGCATTTCAGGCAGTTGACGCTGCTCTGTTTTCCATTCCATCCGATGTGGCAGTTGGAACACTCCGCATCTTCCATTTTATTGGCGGACACGCAGAAATTATTAACGGAATACCCTGCTTTTCCGGTTTCACCGGTTTCATCATAGGGAGAAAGCCAGGTCCAATGAATGGTTTTCTTAAGCTGCGCTTCGGCTTCCACATGACAGGCGAGGCAGGCTTGGGTCACCTGCTCGCCGGTTTCAAAAGTCTGATGCAAGATGGAAAATTTTGCATGATTCGCCGTGGACCATTTTTCCGTTTGAGGCGGGCGCGGCTTATTCGCCGTTTCAGCCGCCAAAATGCCAGAAGAGATAAGACATGAAAGAACGGCGGCGTTCATAAAGATTGCCACAATCTTTGAGTTTAAATTCAAGTCGAATCCTAATTTTTATTCTTATATTTTTGAGATTATTCTCAAAAATATGGGCGGAGAAGTTTGTTGTCAAGAAAAAATACCGGACTATCGGGTGTTTTTATTCACAGGAGATCTGGAACGGGGAATGGAGACGATAAACCGGGAGCCTTTTCCAGGCGAGGATTCCACCATGATGGCGCCGCCATGCTGCTGAACCACATTGTTGACGATATATAATCCAAGCCCTGTTCCTTTTGATCCTTTAGAGCTGAAAAACAGGGAAAACATTTTATCACGGGTTTCCCGGTCCATGCCCACGCCGTTATCCTTTATGTCAAAACAGATGCGGTTGGCGGTATCGGCGTAGATCTTCATATTTATCTGATGCTTTTTGTTATCTGCGTCTGATGCACAGGCGTCAACGGCATTTTCCAGAATGTTGACCAATGATGCCGGGAACCACTCCGGATCCACCATGATGGATCCCAGTGATTCGTTGGAAGATGAGATCTTTAACGCAATGGCATGCTGCCGTGCGATTGGTTTTATGGTTTCGGTGACGCTCTTTACAATATGGCTGACTTTTGTCTTCCGGTATTCAAGGTCTCTTGTTTTAGCAAAAAACAGAATATCGAGCATCATCTTGCGGATCCGGTCCACCATCTGTCGGAGATTCTCATAAGCCTTTTGAATTCTATTATTATCGTGTTTTGCGATTCCAGTTTCAAGCATGTAGACGCCGCCGTCCAGAACGGTCAGCATCCCCTTCATGCTGTGAGAGATCGACCCCAGCATCAATCCCAGCGAAGTTAAATGGTCCTGCAATTGCCGGATTTGGGTAATATTGGTGGCCATTTCCATCACCTGGGTGATTTCATTCGCTTCATTGCGGATAGGGGCCGTATAGGTCAGAACATTATAGTGGACGCCGGATTTGGATGTAACGATTTCTTCCGTGTGATGGTGTTTGCCGTCTTCAAAAGTCGCCGCCACCGGGCAGTCCGGACAGGGTGATTCCCGATGCTTATAGATTTTATAGCAATGTTCGCCGATTTCCTGGCCGAAATCTTTTTTAAACATGCGGTTGGTGGCTGTTATCCGATACTGGCGGTCCTGAACGGTGATATAGCAGGGGACTTCATCAAACAACTGGTGATAAAGAATCTGGGCATTGTGCAAATCCTCGAGTTTTCGCGTGTATGAGTCGACCTTCTTATGCATCAAATGCCAGTCCCGCGCGCGTTTTATCGCCAGATCAAGGGCGACTTCCTTGATCGGTTTTCCGATATACCCGCATGCCTCATCCTGGAAAATCTCCATGTATTTTTCGATACGATCCGCTGTGGTGACGATGATGATCTGGGATTTGCGATGGGATGATTTTAAACGGCGAATCAAAGATACCCCGTCCGTATTGGGTAATTCAGGATCCGCAAGCACAATCTCGGGTAAGCGGAGTTTGAATACTTTTTCAGCATCCAGAGGCATCGCGGGGATCAGAACTTCGAACTGTTTGCGCTGGAGGTATACGGCGATGGCCTGGGCGAATTCCTGGTCATGATCAATGATCAATATGGCGTCCGTCATCACAGCCTCATTCAAGCGGTAGAGGGTTCATCGGCGGGGACTCATCAGAAGCATGACATTATATGCAAAATGCAAATTGAAATTACAGGATATTTTCTTTGATAATTTTAAGCAGTTCTTCCCGGTCAAATGGTTTGGAAAGGGTTGCGACCGCCTTGGAGATGGCGTATTGATTGCCTGCCAATCCGCTGATAACGATGACCGGTATGTTTTTAAGTTTTTTATCCAGCGTCATTTTTCTGAAAAAACGAGGCCCCCACTCGTCCGGCAGTTCCAGATCCAGGGTAATCAAATCCGGAAGTTCTTTTTTTGCAGTTTCATACCCGTCCTTGACATTGGTGGCCAGAGCGGTGGCATATCCATTGTCCTGAAACAGAGTGACCAGGTAGTCGGCTACAGCCGGATCATCTTCAATCACCATGATTTTTTTTTTCATCACGCACCTCATTTTATGTCGTGCCATTCGAAGAGATTCACATCCGATTCATTACTTAACGGCCAATCGGTTGATGCTGACCACCGGGCAGTTGGCGCGAAGGATCACCTGCTCGACGACGCTGCCCAATTCCGAGTCAGGAGAGTCCGGCTTTGGTGTGTGGTGGGCCATGACGATCATGTCCGCATGATTTTCACGGGCGTATTTGACAATCTCAATAAAAGGAATGCCCTCCCATACCTCAGCCGAGTAATTATTAAAGCCGCCCATGCGGGAAAGATATCTGCTGCGAATTTGATGCCGGGCCTTTCGTATCCGGTCTTCAATCATTTCCTGGGCTGCAAACTGGTTCACCCCCGACCCGGTGACATCCAATGCATGAAATATGTGAAATTCACAAGCCAGTTCTTTGGCGATTTTAAACGCGAAATCAAATGCGCCGTCAGCGGCTGGTGTAAAATCCGTCCCAAAGACAATATTTGAAATTCCCCCCCAGAAAGAGGCTGCCGGCCGGTTGACCACCAGGAGCGGGCAGTGGACGGCTTTTGCAACCTTTTGGAAGGTGGAGCCGATGAACCCTTTTTTATAAACCGAAGAGTCTGCGGATCCGGTGCTTCCGCCCATGATGATGATGTCAGGAGCGATTTGTCTCGCCAGGCGAAGTATTTCGCGATGGGGAAACCCGATGGCGACTTCAATTTTATGTGTTTTGATGTTTTTGAGCTGAATTTCATAATAATTTTTTATTTCATCAACAACCAGCTCAAGGTAATTGTCGTCAAGAACCACTTCATCTCCAGTGGCAACGTCTTTGACAATCTGGCTGTAGCCCCGGGTCGGAACGCCCAGAACATGAAAAATGACGATTTGGGCATTGTATCTCCCAGCCATGTCAAACGCAACCCGTGCGGCATGATCGCAGGCAGGGGCCGCGGATGTGGCAAAAAGGATTTTGTTAAACATGGCGCTCCTCCTTTTATGGAGAGTTACTCTTTGGGTTGAAGATGCTCCGGCACTTCGACCATCTTTAAAATCAGAGGTTTTAAAAACGACCACCGGATGCCGATGTTGTATTCTTCTTCCAGGTCGCGAATCGCGTCCCAGCAGTTATGGCAGGGCGCGATCACTAATGTGGCGCCGGTTTTTAAAATTTGGTCCCTTTTGGTGATGAGCGCTTTATTTCGTTGCTCGCGATACATGCCGATGCCGTTGAATCCCCCCCCGCCGCCGCAGCAGTAATTATGCTCGCGGTTGGGGGTCATTTCTACAAAACAGCCGGGTTCAACGATGTGGCGGATGATTTCCCGGGTCGCTTCTTTGAGTCCGTGATTCCGGACATAATTGCAGGAATCCTGAAGCGTCACCCGTTCTTTTATCCGCTTGGCCGGATTGATTTTCAATTTGCCCGTCCGGAGGGTTTCGGCGAGCCATTCCACATAATGAATTGATTCGACAGGCGGTTTTCCGTCTTTGCGGCCGGCCCAGTATGGACCTTCCACAACCGTGGCGCGATGGGCATGTCCGCATTCAGTCCCCAACATGCGTTTGGGCTTCAGGCGATCCATCGCGGCGTATACGGAATTTACCTGGATTCTGCATGCTTCCCAGTCGCCGGCAAACATCGCCAGACTGGTTTGTTCCCAACCGGTGCTCCCGACAGTCCAGTTTTCACCGGCCAGATGAAACAAGATCGCGGCTTCGGCCAGATCTTCCGGATAATGCTTCACTTCACGGGCATTGACCGTGTAGAGAATATCCGCCCCGACCTTGTCAACGGGAATGGTCAATTCCGGATATTCTTCCTGGTATTCTTCAGCCATCCATTTGAAAGTTTCAATAAAATCCTCATCCGTGACATCCATCTGAGCGTGATACACGCGATGCATTCCGGCGCCGATCTTCAATTCCCAGGGGACAAATCCCTGCTGATACAGCAGGCCCCGGAGATAGGAAAACATGACCCCCATATCTATGCCATGGGGACAGTAGATTCCGCAGCGGTTGCAACAGGTGCATTTGGCCCAGGCCGTTTCCATGGCCATCCACATGAACGCATTGTCCACATTTCCTTTTCGCCGGATAATTTCCCCCAGCGTGGATTGGATTTTATACGCCGGGACTTGTCTGGGGTCCCGGTTGTAAATCCGGTATAAAAAACAACTGTCCGCGCACAGGCCGCAATGGGCGCAGATTTCAAGCCATGTCCGAATCCTGGATTTGCAGGTTTTGGCGATGGTGTTCCATAAAAGCGCTTTGTCAACTTCCAGCGCTTTCATTTCTTCATAATATTGCCTGCCGCCGGTGTCGGACAGAAGGGCTTTTAACGCGGTTTCAGTTTGAATCGGCTCTTTGTTGCAGAGTGTTCCTTCCGGCATTTCTTGATTCTCCAGAAAGATTTATCCTTTATCTGATTTTGTTGAATTTCATGATGATTCCGGTCCAGCCGGAACCGCCATGGAAATTACCAGGCTAATCCTTTCCCTTTCATCCCCCCCCTTTTTATGCCGAAATCCATGCCAAGCTGGGCCCGGGACATAAAAAATAAAATGATATGAGATAATTTTGTAAATGGGATGGCGAGGAGCAGTATTTCGCCGGATGCCATATGGAAAAGCATCCATAGGCTATAATCGCCGAGTTCATAACGGCAGATCAATCCGGTGATAAACGGCGCCACGGAAATGCATAAAATCAGATAATCGTAAAAAGTTGTCAGGATCCTGACTTCCGTAAGGGCGATCCTTCTCAGCACCAAAAATATCGC
>JALOPH010000098.1 GCA_025453995.1 Desulfobacterales bacterium | reverse complement strand
TTCCCGGACAAAAACCTTGACGGTCTTTCGATAATTGCTGACCGTATCTTTTTGGGCCGCCATGAGACGCACAGTCATTCTCCGGGCGTCGTCAATGAATTTGTCCGGAAATGCTTTTTCGTCAATATCCGGATTCTCACGGGCGAGGATGGAGAAGAACCATTCTTTCTTTTTATATTCCGGCAGCAGGGAAGCGATGTCAGACCTGCTCAACAGGTCATCGATTTTTTTCTCAAAATTTTTGTAAAGGCCCTTGACGCTGAAAAAAACATCGTGCTGGTCCTCCCCGTAAATTGTCTCAAAAGAGTCTAAGTGGTCAAAGAGCCAGGCATTCTTGATGATTTCCTTTTGAACCCGCGTTTTTTCCTCATGAATCTGCTCAATAACTTGATTGAAGAAGACGTTCCTGGAAAGGTTCATGAAAAATACGAAGCTGTCGCCGATTTTCAGTAGATTCTGCATCCGGGGATTGGATAAAAGGAGGCGGGTGCATTTTTCTTCCAGGTCCCAAGACGATAAATTGCTGTTGTCGATCATTCCCGGGACCTTGGTTAGAATGGTCGACAGGCTGGGATATAAGCATTGAACACCCGGCGCCAGCTTAAGCGATATATGCCGTTCATTGTTGATATGATCCAGATATGCTTTAAAGCTGCGAATCGGTTTGGGGGGGATTTTGACCACCAGCTGGTCGTCATATATGACCTTGTAGCAGGTGCTTTTGCTTTCAATCTGTTCGCCGACCTGACGGATGCTCATTCTCCGGGTTTTCAGAGCGCCGCCGCATTGGATGCGGAGATCATAGACCGGCTCCATAACCGGATCCGAAGATGTGGCGACAAACTGGCAGGCATCATCTTCGATGTCCGGATCCCTGCACTGCAATTTAAAGAGATTTAAGAAATATGCAATGATCTGATCGGTATGGAGCATACGTATCGATTCATTGTGGTTTTATAGATTGGTCAAAGGAATTGCCATAATGATTATTAAATAATCGTCATGGGGCGCATAGTCAATTAAAAATGGGATCGGGATTCATGCTGACAAGGATCGGGTCGTCCTGCCGGGCTCATGTTTTTGGCGATTTTTTATTCCGCCCCTCCTCCTAAAACAGCATAAAGATTGACCATGTTGGCAAGCTTTGCCAGTCGGAGTCCAACCAGTCCCTGCTGGGCCGCATATAAAGACCGCTGTGCGTCCAGAACCCCCAGATAGCTGTCCACCCCCCTGGCGTATCGTTCATTTGACAGCCGGTAGGAGTCAGACAGGGCATTAAACAAGGATTGCTGTGCCGCCAGCTGATCCTCGACTGTGACCAGCACAGCCAGGGAATCGGCCACTTCCTTGAATGCTGTCTGGATGGCCTTTTCATATTGGGTCAAGGCGATTTGCTGATCCGTTTTGCTCACCGTCAGCGCAGACCAGGTACGGGCATCGAAGATCGGCAGGGAGACCTGGGGCGTGAAACTCCATGTCCCTGAACCGGATTCAAACAGCCCGGACAGGTCGCTGCTGGCGGTTCCGATGGCTGTTGTCAATGAGATCCTGGGAAAAAAGACCGCCCGGGCCGCCCCTATATTGGCATAAGCTCCTTTGAGCCGGTGTTCGGCAGCAAGGATATCCGGCCGGGAAAGCAGGACTTCCGAGTTCAGGCCGGGAAAAATTTCTTGTGGAATTGCCACGCTGCTTAAATCAGAGGGCAAAAGCGAATTTTGGGCCTGAGACCCCAGTAAAAGTCCCAATGCGTTTACGTCAAGGGCCACCTGCTGTTTATAGCGGGCAATGTCGCCACGGGCACTGTCCACCTGGGTCTGGACGCGTTTTAAGTCCAGTTCACTGACCACCCCCACGTTGTACCTTTGCTGCATCAGATCATAGGCAGCCTGCTGGGCAGCCAATGTTGAAGATGCAATTGTGAGCGCCTCCCTGTCGGCGGCCAGCGTCAGATAGGTTTGGGCAACTGAGGAGATGAGCGCGATCTGGGCGCTGTTTCTGGCCGCCTCCGTGGCCAGATATTCTTCCAGGGCCTGGTCTTTCAGGCTTCGGATACGGCCGAAAAAATCGATCTCCCAGGAGCTGATCCGCAAATCAGCCCGGTATTCCTCAAACGTCACGGACTTCCCGTCTTCTGTAATCGCAGCCCCTTCATGCTGTTTGCCGCCGATCCCGACAGCGTTGACCGCGGGCAGAATCTCGGCGCGCTGAATGCCGTAAAGGCCGCGGGCCCGTTCCATGCTCAAGGCCGAAAGCCTCAAGTCGCGGTTGTTGATCAGGGCGGTCTCAATGAGTTGTTTCAGATTTTCATCAATATAAAATTGCCGCCATTTCAGCGCCTGGATATGGGAGGCTTGGTCTGCCGCACGGACTTCCCATTTATCCGGAACTGGAGCCGCCGGCCTTGAATATTGCGGCGCCAGGGTGCAGCCGGCGGCGGCCATGACTATTCCAAGCAGAAAAAATACTGTTTCCTTATTCATGTGATTGATCTCCAGATGGGTATTTTTCAGCCGTCTTGCCTGGTTGCCGCCTGCTTTTTTTACCGAATGTTTTTTCAATCAGCACATAGAACAGCGGCGCAAACAATGTCACCAGAAAGGTGGATGTCACCACGCCTCCCAGCACCGCGGTGCCGATGGCTTTTTGCGCGCCGGCGCCCGCGCCGGTGGCAAACGTCAGGGGCAAAACACCGAATCCAAAGGCCAGCGAGGTCATGATAATGGGCCGGAGTCTCAATTTTGATCCTTCCAGCGTCGCTTCGATCAGCCCCATTCCTTCTTCCACACGGGCTTTGGCGAACTGAACGATGAGGATGGCGTTCTTGGTGGTCAGGCCCATGGTGGTGAGCAGTCCGATCTGGAAATACACATCATTGGGCAGCCCCCTGTAAGATGATCCGATCACGCCGCCGATGACGCCCAAAGGCAGGGCCAACAGGATTGAAATGGGGATGGGCCAGCTTTCATAGAGGGCCGCCAGGCAAAGAAAAATCACCAGAATGGAAAATGCATAAAGCGGCGCTGCCTGGGCGCCGGCTTGGCGCTCCTGGTAGGACAGCCCGGTCCAGTCGAATCCAAACCCACGGGGCAACTGCGGGACAAATGATTCCATGATCTGCATGGTTTCTCCCGTGCTCCTGCCCGGCGCCGCCTCGCCCACAATATTGATGGATGGAAAGCCGTTGAACCGCTCCAGCTTCGGTGAACCCGACGACCAGGACCCGGACGCGAACGAAGAAAAGGGGACCATTTTGCCGGCGGAGTTGCGGACATGGAGCCTCTCAAGATCGCCCGGCAGCATTCGATACGGTGAATCGGCCTGGGCGTAGACCCTTTTAACGCGTCCGGCCTGGATAAAGTCATTGACATAGGCGCTCCCGAAAGCCGCTGAAATCGCGCTCTGAATGTCTGTAATGGGGACGCCCAGAGCCCCGGCTTTGTCCCAGTCCACGTCAATCCGGTACTCGGGCACATCCTCCAGGCCATTGGGCCGGACCTTGGTCAATATCGGGTTCTGGGCCGCCATGCCCAGAATCTGATTGCGGGCCGCCATCAGCTTGGCGTGGCCCAGTCCGCCGCGGTCTAAGAGTTGAAAGTCAAACCCCTTGGACATCCCCAGTTCTATGACCGCCGGCGGCGCAAAGGCGAAAACCATGGCGTTCCGGATCTGAAAAAATTTCTGCATGGCTCTCTGGGCCACTGGTACGACCCTTAAATCCGAGCGATCCCGGAGTTCCCAGTCCTTCAGGCGGACAAACGCCAGACCGGCATTCTGGCCCCGTCCTGAAAAGTTAAACCCGGCAACCGTCAGGCAGGATTCCACCGCCTCTTTTTCCTGTTCCAGGAAATGGTCCCGCACGCCGTCCAGGATTTGTTTGGTCTGCTCCAGCGTTGAATTGGCCGGAAGCAGCACCTGCACCATCAAAATGCCCTGGTCTTCATCCGGAAGATAGGCGGTGGGCATCCGTTTGAAAAGATACCCCATGACCGCCACGATCAGCACAAAAATAACCATATAGCGGATTTTGTGTGAGAGGGAATTCCCCACCAGATTCATATACAGATCCCTGGACCTGAAAAAGACCCGGTCAAACCACCGGAAAAAGGGCCTCAGAAACCAGACGGCGCCTTCTGCCGGTTCATGTCCGGCAGACACGGGTTTGAGCAGTGAGGCGCACAATACCGGTGTTAAGATCAAAGCCACCGCCACTGAAAGGAGCATGGAGGCGATAATGGTGACCGAGAACTGGCGGTAGATGACCCCCGTAGATCCGGCAAAAAAAGCCATGGGGCCGAAGACCGCAGACAGCACCAGCCCGATGCCGATCAGGGCGCTGGTGATCTGGTCCATGGATTTGCGCGTGGCTTCTTTGGGGGAAAGACCTTCCTCGCTCATGATCCGTTGAACGTTCTCCACCACGACGATGGCGTCATCCACCAGAAGGCCGATGGAAAGCACCATGGCGAACATGGTCAGCATGTTGATGGTGAATCCGAAAAATCCCAGCACGGCAAACGTTCCCAGGATGACCACCGGCACGGCGATGGTGGGAATCAGTGTCGCCCGCATGGTTCCCATAAACAGGTACATTACCAGAAACACCAGCAGGATCGCTTCAAAAAGAGTCTTGACCACTTCCTTGATGGCCACCCGGACAAAGGGGGTGGTGTCATAGGGGTAGACGACTTTCATCCCTTTTGGGAAAAAATAGCTCATTTCATCCATTTTGGCCCGGATGGCATCGGCCGTGTCCAGCGCATTGGCGCCGGCCGCCTGTCTTACGGCCATCATCCCCGATGGCTTGTCATTATAGAATCCCTGGACATCATAGGACTCTGCGCCAAGCTCAGTCCGGCCCACGTCTCTGACCCGGACGATGGATCCGTCCGGATTGGTGCGGATGGGGATTTGAGCGAACTCCTCGGGAGTTTTGAGCAGGCTCTGGACCATGATGGTGGCGTTTAAGCGCTGGCCCTTCACGGCCGGCGCGCCGCCGAACTGGCCCGCGGATACCTCCACGTTGTATGCGCGCAACGCTGCGACCACATCCGTAAAGGTCAAATGAAAATCCGTCAGTTTATCCGGGTTAATCCAGATGCGCATGGCATACTGGCTGCCGAAGACTTCCACCTCGCCCACGCCCGGCACCCGGGAAAGGACTTTTTCCAGATTGGATTGGGCGTAGTCGCGCAGATCATTGCCGTCCATGCTGCCGTCTTCGGAGATGATGCCCACCAGCAGGAGCCAGTTTCGAGTGGATTTGCTCACCTTCACCCCCTGGCGCTGCACCACGTCCGGAAGGCTTGCCATGGCCAGCTGAAGCTTATTCTGCACCTGGGCCCATGCCAGATCCGGATCGGTCCCCGGCGCAAATGTCAGCTCCACCCTGGACGCGCCGGATGAATCGCTGGTGGCGGAAAGATACAACATCTTGTCAAAGCCGGTCATTTTCTGCTCAATGAGCTGGGTGACGCTGTTCTCCACAGTTTCCGCAGAAGCACCCGGATAAAAGGCGGTGATGGCGATGGAAGGGGGCGCTATCGGCGGATACTGGGAAATCGGAAGATGGTAGATTGCCAGGCATCCGGCCACCATCAGGATGATGGCAATGACCCATGCAAAGACCGGGCGCTCAAGAAAGAATCTGGATAGCATGGCGAGCCTCCGTTACTTTGATGTTGCGGCCGGCGGGGCCGATATTTCCGGTTTTGTTTGCAGCTCCCCGCTGTTTTCGAAAGGAGTGTCTCTTACCGTTACGCCGGGCCGGATTTTCTGGACACCCTCGACAATAACGCGATCGCCGGCAGCAAGGCCGGATAAAACCAGCCACTGGTCGCCGATGGCCCGGTCCAGCATGAGCGTCCGTTGTTGAACTTTGCTTTCCGGGTCGACGATAAATGAGACGGGATTCCCCTTGGGGTCCCGGGATACAGCCTGCTGGGGAATGAGAATGGCTTGCTTATGAATGCCCTCTTGCACCACGGCCCGGACAAACATGCCGGGCAAAAGGATGTTGTCGGGATTGGGAAAGACCGCCCGCAGCGTGACTGTGCCTGTGGACGGGTCCACCGTGACATCGCGAAACTGCAGATTCCCTTCAAGGGGATAGGATGATCCGTCGTCCAGGATGAGCTGGACCTTGTTCTGTCCGGAGCCGCTCTGATCCAGCGCTCCTTGTTCCATGCGACGTTTGAGGCGGAACATGTCAGCGGTGGATTGGGGAACATCCACGTAAATGGGGTCTAACTGTTGAATCGTTGCCAGCGGCGCAGGCTGATTGGCGGTCACCAGAGCGCCCTGGGTCAAGTTGGATTTGCCGATTCGACCGTTTATGGGCGCGGTGATGCGGGTATATCCCAGGTTGATGCGGGCGGCTTCCTTGGCGGCCTGCCAGAATTTCACCTCCGCCTCCGCCTGCTTGAGGGCGGACTCCACATCGTCCACGTCCTGCTGGCTGACCGCTTTGGTGGAAAGCAGTTCCTGGAAACGCTTGGCTCTTGATGCAACAGCCGGGACATTGGCCTGGGCCCTGGCAAGGGATGCTTCCGCGCTGTCATAGGCGGCTTGAAACGGGGCAGGGTCAATCTGGTAGAGCGTTTCCCCGGCCGTGACAAGAGCGCCTTCTGTGAACAGCCGTTTTTCAATAATGCCGCTGACCTGGGGCCGGACTTCTGCGGTCAGGTAGGCCGATGTGCGGCCCGGCAACTCGGAGGTTAATGTGATCTGTTGGACTTTGACTCCCACCGTGACCACTTCCGGCGGCGGAGGCGCCTGGGGTTGCTGCTGGCTGTTGCACGCGCAAGCCAGCAATGCGCAAGCCAGAATGAGCAAAGGAAAAGACGGTGTCGGGTGATCTTGATTTTTAAAGGACTGCATCCTGTTCCTCCTGTATTTGTTAAACCTGTATCCGCCGCTGCCTCATTGGTCCAGCAGGCCTTTGAAAAGGATATTTAAAATGACATCCGGGTTTTCCGGGTACGAATGACGTTCGGGCGCTTCGAGCCAAAGGAATAGAAAAGCCGTTGTGATCCCGTCCAGGGCGACTGCCAGATAATATGGATCGGCTGTTTTTTTGAATCGTTTTTTGGCGACCCCTGCGGCAAAGATGGCGGCAAGCTCTTTTAGGAATTCATTGTGCAGCGTCCGGACTTCCGCGTCGAGTCCTGCCAGCATGCTGAAACTCTCCCCGTGAGTTTCGGAAAAGTAGAGCCGAACAACCGGTATCTGGGCCCGAAAGATTTCTCCTTTTGCCCTGACGAAGTTTCTGAGTTTATCCACCTCATCCGCGCTTTCGCCCACTGCTTCAAGGATGGTTGTTTTCAACTCCTGGGCTTTCTCAAGGATAAGGGCTTTATAAAGATCCTCTTTGTTCCTGAAGAATTTATAGATCGTGCCGACGGCGAACTCGGCTTTTCCGGCGATCTCGTGCATGGTGACATTGTGGTAGCCCTTCTCTGAAAAGAGGTTTAAGGCTGCGGTCATCATTTCCTGCCGCTGCCTTTCTTTTTCCCTTTCACGCCGTGAAAGCATGATTTTTTCCTTTGAATACAAGCCTGTTGGGAGGCATTATGCCATAAAATGAATATAGCGTCATTAAATATAATTAATTGTCATGTGTCAAGCGAATAGTCGGTGATGCGCAATAACCCGAACTATCCGCCGATGGAGATCATCTGCTCCGTCTGGGATAACGGTGAAATCTGGACCGGCCGTTGCAGAGGTTTGCGCCGGGTCGCGTTAAAGAAAACCTCTCTGAGGGCTTCATCCAAAAAACCCGCCCGGATGGGGGTTTTAATATCTTCGGTGATGTTGGATAAAAGACAGGAAAGGATATGGCCGTCAGCCGTGACCCGCAGGCGGTTGCAGGCAGCGCAGAAATGGCGGCTCACAGGGCTGATGAACCCGATTTCACCCCTGGAGTCTCTGAATCGAAACCGGGCTGCCGGTCCGTCATGAATATTTTTCTGGAGCGGAATCAGCTCTCCGATGGCTTCGATCCGGGATTTGATGGCCGGCAGCAGGATAGGGGGCGTGTTTAGGTCAATCGATCTGCCGATGGGCATGTATTCAATGAAGCGAAAGTGAAACGGATAATCCAGGGAGAGCTTCGCAAAATCGATGAGTTCTTCATCATTGATGCCTGCCAGCACGACCATGTTGATCTTGATGGGGCTGATCCCTTTTTGATGGGCCGACAGAATGCCGTCCCAGACCCGCTCAAAAACATCGCTTCCCGTGATACGCGCATATTTCTCAGGGTCAAGGGTGTCCATGCTGATATTCAACCGCTTGACGCCTGCGTCGGCAATCCGGTCGATATGGTCCTTGAGCAGCACACCGTTGGTGGTCAACGCAAGATCTTCAATTCCCTCGATCTTTGCGATCTGTTTTAAAAAATCGCAGCACCCTTTCCGGACCAGGGGTTCTCCGCCGGTGACCCGGACCTTGGTAATCCCCATCGAAACGCCGATGCGGATGATTCTTAACAGCTCTTCATACCTGAGGATTTCGCGGTGCTCCAGTTTTCGGGCTTTAGCCTCCGGGTTGCAGTAAAGGCATCTCAAATTGCACCGGTCGGTGATGGATATCCTTAAATAATTGATGGGCCGCTGATGCGTGTCGATGAGCCGGTTTTTCGCGAATTTAATCATGATGTTCAAATGCCTGACGGTAGGAGAATTCGGCCGTCTTCATCCAGGGGCCGCTCAGGGCTGCGGGATGCCTGCACCAGTCGATGATTTTATATGCCGGGACAATTCGGGCATCGGGCTTGCTCAACACATAGCCGACAAATTGCTCGATCACCCATTGCCGGTCGCGATAGTTCGTCGGGCCGTTTATGGGATAATTGCTCGAATAAATGTCCGAGTGCGCGCCCAGAGAAAACGGCGAACGGTTGCCATTGTAGTGAAGGTCAAACGAATATTCAAGGATGGCCAGCACTTCTTCCCTGGTCAACCTGAATATAAAAAACAGGTTGTAGTCCACGCCGGGGAGTTTGCCGCTGTCTGCATCAAACCAGATTCCCTTTTCCTTTATTTTTTTCCGCAATCCCTCAGGAATGCCATATCGGGCGCAATGGTTGTCAGGCGGGACAATCACCGGATGAAGGGGAAGCTCCCATAACCCGGGATAATTGCCGATGGGACGGGGCCGGTTGATCCCCGGCCAATTCCATACCAGGGCATCACCTGGACTGCCGTGGTCTAAGGTATAGGGCCAGCAATAATTGAAGCCGTCCTGGTCTTTCTGCCACCCTTCTTCAATGCTGCAATCATATAAAAACCCTTTTTGATGGACGGCGGTAAATGTTTCGTTGGTATAAGCGAGAAAAGGCGTCCTGAATCCGTAAATGGTTTGCCGTTCCATCCCGATGCCGTCAGAAGGGCATGCCGAAAGGGGATGCTGATCCGGATGATAAGGCGCGGTTAAGAATAGCGCGCATTGCTCGATTTCCGTTTCCCATAATTCTTCAGAAGTATTGCGCTTCAGTTTGTCAGAATGGCTGTAAGTGTGATTCCCGATTTCATGGCCGTCGGCCAGCGCCTGGCGACAGGCTTTCTTAACCAGGGAATCCTTTTCAAGAGACCCTGGACCTGCATATAAGGCTGTCACGTAAAAGCTGATTCTGCAGGGAAGTCCGTCAAAAGTTCTGGCGTTGCCGGTCCCATCAGGGTTTTTTTTGGTTTTGAAAAGATCAAGCGCCCATTTCATTCCCCCTTCTCCGCCTGAACCTTCCCATCCGGAAAAGGCATTGTCATCAAACCCGATGCTGACCAGTTGCGGGACTTGACAGGCCTTAAGCCCGGCCGGGGGATTGAGGGAATAGGGCCTGCGGCTTTCAAATCCGGTTCCAAAACCCGGAGAAAGCATGCACAGGGCAAAGCAAATCAATAGTGTTAATATGGTTTTTAAATTCACTTATGTTAACCCATCAAGCGGGATCGATCATTTTTATGAGCGCCTCAACCGAGTCCCTCATTCTTGACACGCGACATTTCTTCTGTAATACTGGCGCGCGAATTCAACATATAAAACGATTCTGGCGAATATGTCAACACGCGGGTTTTTTTGAAAAAATGATGACTTTTCATCACGCTTCAAAAGCAAAAGTGTCCTGGATAGCTGTCTGTGTGATTTTAATCGCTGTCCTGTCCTATGACATCAGAGACCGGTACTGGAATGATTACCATAAAATCATATGCTGGGACGTGCTTTCATATTATGCGTATCTGCCCGCCACATATATCTATGATGATATTTCATTAGGCTTCATCCTTGAAAACCCCAAGCTGTATGGTGATAAATTCTGGCCCCAGGGCACGCCCACGGGGAAATTCGCCATCAAAACCACCATGGGGCTTTCGTTTCTCTATGCCCCGTTTTTTTTTATCGCCCATCCGGCCGCCCAGATGCTGGGATATGAAGTCAACGGGTATTCGCCGCCTTACAAATTTGCCTTAACCATGAGCTGTCTGTTCTATCTGACATTGGGGCTTGCTTTTCTCCGGAAAGTGCTGCTTCATTTTTTTCCTGATCATGTGGCTGCCCTTGCTTTGATCGCTGTTGCGCTGGGCACAAACCTGCTGCATTATGCCACGGCGGAAGCCACCATGCCCCATTCATATAACTTTGCCCTGTTTTCAATTTTTTTATATTTGTCCATGCAATGGCATGAACATCAAAATTTTAAATTTTCATTGTTTCTGGGATTGGCCGCCGGTTTGATCGCGCTGATCCGGCCGACCAATATCCTGGTGCTGATCGTATTTGCCCTGTGGAACGTTTCTGATGCAGCATCTTTCAGAGACCGGGCGCTTCTTTTTTTTAAAAAATATCACCTTGTGAGCATCATGGCCCTGGCGTTTGTTGCCGTCTGGATACCCCAGCTGATTTACTGGAAATATATTTCGGGTTCCTTCTGGTTTTACTCTTATGGCAATGAGCGGTTCTTCTTTAACAATCCTCATATATTTAAGGGCCTGTTGGGGTTTAGAAAAGGCTGGTTTATCTACACCCCCATGATGGCCCTGGCCATTGCAGGCATCGGCATGATGTTTTATAAGTTAAAGGGATTATTCTACGGGATTCTGGTTTTTACCATTTTAAATATATATGTCATTTTATCCTGGTGGTCCTGGTGGTATGGCGGCAGTTTCGGCCAGCGGGCGTTTATCGAGTCCTATGCCATCCTTTCGATTCCGCTGGGGGTCTTTGTACAGTGGGCGCTTGGCAAAGGCAATGCCGTTAAAATTGCCAGTGCTTCTGTTTTCATGATGCTGATTGCGTTGAATATTTTTCAGACCCGCCAATACCAACGCGCCATCCTGCACTGGGACGGCATGACAGCCAAAGCGTATTGGTCGATTTTTTTAAAAATGAAACTTCCGGACAAGTTTAATCAACTGCTGGATGTCCCGGACAATGAAAAAGCAAAATTAGGGCTGGGAGATTAGGAGGAGGAAAAAATGATCGAATCGATGCTCGCCATTAATGCTCAAATCAATGCCCTTGTCTGGGGCCTGCCCATGATTGTCCTGCTGGTCGGCGTGGGTATATTCATCACCATCCGGACAAGATTCATTCAGTTTTCAAAATTTGGGACCATGTGCAGGGAAACCTTCGGGAAAATTTTTTACCGGGGGCCCCGGGCCGAAGGCGACATCACCCC
>JALOPH010000284.1 GCA_025453995.1 Desulfobacterales bacterium | reverse complement strand
GCGCGTGTCGATGAGGGTGAACTGCCCCGGATCTGCCGCCAGTTGCGTTGCGGTAATGTTGACCTGGGGCTGAAGGTTGACCTGATATTCCACAGAACTACGTTTGCGGCCGGCATCCGAACTTACCGGCTGCTTTGTTTCCCGCCAGCTTTGGATGCCGCCGTCTAAAAAATAAACAGGCCCCTGATGTCCCAGCCAGGCCAGCAGCCACACCATCCATCCTTCCCCGCCCCAACTGGTATCCGCATCCCCATACACCAGCACCGCATCCATATGACTCACGCCCAATGAGCCCAATGCCTTTGCCAATTCTTCCGGTGGGAAAATACGCCACTGGACGCCTGTTGCGTCCGTGCGGGTATAATCTTCCCAGCAGAATGATATCGCGTCCGGAATATGGCCTTGCTGCCATTCCTTTTGGGGTCTGGCATCAAAAACAATCAGATCGTTGAGTTTGGCGGCGGCCTGGGGCGCTTCAACGCGCTGCAGATCAAACGCCCGCAGAGAATCGGGGGCTACGATCATCAACAAAGATATGATCCATAAAAAAAATATGCGCTTTATATTTGATGTACGCCGGGCCCCGTGTTTCTGTTCATCAGAAGGCATTTTTTCCTCTCTTTAAATCAATGCCATAAACTAAAGCCCCCCTTTCGCAAAGGAGGCTTGGGGGGATTTCTTGCAACCTCTTAAAATCCCGCTACATCCCCCTTTAAAAAGGGGGACTTAAATGCAAACATCTGTTTAAGTTCATGACATTGATTTTTGAATCGTTTTATCTACAGGGCTGAAACGTAACCGCTAATGTCCAGGTCGCCCCTTTTGCGGTGTTTTCTCCCCAGAGCGGCGGCACATACTCCAGTTCAACGCCCCAGGCTTTCATTAATTGGTAACCGAGGGTCACATAGAGTTTTGCCAGATCATATTCCAATGTGGTGGTGGGATTGCCGTTAATATCCATGGTTTCATCACTATTGTCCATGCTGACAATGGCGTCGAGCTTTGCCCGGGCGTAGAAATTTTTTCCCAGGTCGGAACCGACCTCCACCAGATACCGGAACTCATCGCTCGGATCTTCGGCCCGCCAGCGGTACCCGGCTTCCAGATTCATGTATCCGGGAATAACAGGCCACAGGGAATGACCATAGAGCAGTTTGAGTTCATAGTCATACTGCCCGTTGCCAAGGGGCAGGGCATCGTCTTCATCATAAAATTCCGGGATTTTGACCAGGCCCTGGGCTGAAAAAACGCCGATATCGCTGGTGTGCAGCCGAAAGCGCGCCCCAAGATCCATGTCGCCCATGCCGTCGGTTTCAAATTTGAAATAATCGTCTTCCCGCTCGATGTCCTTATAATAAATCGATGTGAAGATTGTCAACTCGTCGATCAGTCCGTATTCGCCGTAATAACTTAAGTTAAAATCAGTAAATTCGCCGTTAAACGCCATGGAGCGGCTGTCGCCGTCCTGATCATATTCTTCGTCGGCATAATAATAATTGACCGCAGCCCGGTGATAGCTGCTGGATTGTTCCTGGGTCCAGGCACCGGCAAACAGATCCGTCGCACTCAAGGCTGCCACGCCCATGGCAAGTACCAGATTGATGATGATCCTTTTTATCATTGGGTTGTCTCCTTTACGGATAGAAATTAATTATGAGATTTCCAGATCGGAATTTTGCCGGGGCTTGAATTTTTGGATAATGACCGGAATCAGCGATACCAAAATAATTAAAAAAATGCCGATGATCAGCCCCGGTGATATCTTGCCCTTGATCAGATCCAGAAGGGAGCTTGAAAAAACGATAAATGCGATACATGCCGGAAGCATACAAAAAAAGGTGGTGACAGCATATGGAATAAATCTAATGGAGGTTAGGCCGAAGGCATAATTGAGCAGATTAAATGGAAACAAAGGGACCAGCCGGGTAAATGCGACGATTTTCCATCCGTTTCTTTCCACGCTGCGATCCAACTGCCGCCACCGGGGGCCTGTTAGCTTGGCTTCAATCCAGTCCCGGGCCGCATATCGGGAAATCAGAAACGCCAGGCACGCACCTGCAGTGGCGCCGGTAATGGCATAGACTACGCCCCATACCGGCCCGAAAAGAATGCCGCCCACAAAGGTGATCGGAAGTCCGGGAAGAAACAAAGACGGCGCAATAGTATATAGAAGGATATAGGCCGCCGGTGCCAGGGCGCCCAAAGACGCGACACCCCGGCGCAGGGTTTCCGGATCAAAATACCGGAGAGCGCCGGAAAAATGAATGCCGGCAATGGCCACGGCCACCAGCATCAGAATCAGAATTTTAATGATACTGCCGCCCTTTGCGCCTGTCTTTCCGGCGGCCGGCGAAAAATTCCGCTCACGGGTGACAGATGCCGGATGATTTTTTTGCACATAGCGTTTGAGCCGGATGCGGTGAAAATATGTCAGAGGGGCTTTGGCGGCCTTCCTTTTTCCCGAAGCCACTTCTTCCGGATGAAATACCGCGTCCAGAATATGATCCGTGGGTGTTTTCCGATCCAGAAAACACGTGCAGCCCGCGCAATAAGTCAGCAGACGGCGACCCCCTGATTCCTTTTGACGCAGATCGCCCCATGCGGATGAAAATTCAGGTGCCACGCATCCGACCGCCCCACCCTCCCCGCAGCAAAGGGTTTTCTTTTTACTGTGGGGCATTTCCTCAATGGAGAATCCTTTTGCGATGGCCAGATTCCGGACTGCCGCCTGAATTGCCGCTTCATTTCTGAGCGCGCAAGGGTCATGAATGGAGACAAGAGGATTCAAAAAACCAGGCGCATCTATCCGGGTAGTTTCTGGAAGACCGTTTGAATTTAAAAATTCATAGACCGATATCACCTCAAGCGGCGCGCCATAGCCGGCAAACACTTTGTAGCAGTTGGGGCAGACCACTATCACGGTTTTCACGCCATTTTCCACCAACCATTGTTGCATTTCAGAAAAAATTGAGGCAAAAAAATCGCTGCGTCCCAGGTCGTGGGAGGGCTTGCCACAGCAGTCCAGAACAATCCCCATATCCGGATTTTTTGTTTTCAAGTATTCATATAACGCAATGGTGGTGTCCATGCGGGTGCCTGAAAAGGTGCACCCCGGAAAAAACACTGTGTGGCATCGAGCCGGGAGGCTATACCAGGAATATCTGGGCGAGATGCCCCGGCCTTCATAGGCCATAATGCTTTTATGTACGGGCAATGGGGCGATCCCCCGGTCCACCGCCTCCCGGCGCAATTCCAGAAACATGGCGCCCGGCGTTAGATTTACCGGGCACAGGACTTCGCATAAATCACACAAACTGCACTCGTAGGCAAGCGTCAGCCAGAAGATATCCGAGGGATCAAATGCTGCGGCAATAGTTTTGGGGGTGCCGTATTTTTTTAAAAACGCGCATTGGGTCACGCAGTTGGGGCACTCAATACATTTCTCCTGAATAAATGCCATCTGATGAACCAGAGCCGGACGCATATAATGGGCCTGCGTGTTATTCACCCCTGTGTTTTGCTTTTTCATTTGCTTTTCTATATTCTGAATTTATAAGTAAATAATGGTGGCTTAAATATATTTCTTCAATAAGTCAAATCGATAATTTCAATTTGTTTTTATTGAATCATTGATAAATTCAATATTCGGCTGAATCTATTGAAATCGATCAAAAGCTGTGCTAACGGCTGTTGCCCATGAGGATCCAACTCCTAAATTTAATGACAGCCATCCATTTTTTATCCCTCAGCGGCCTCGCCCTGTATGGTTTCCATAGAATCTGGATGATTGTCTGCTGGCTCAAACGGAAGCGTAAAATCGCAAAACCGCCGCAACTTTCTGCTTCATTACAACAATGGCCGAGGGTCACCGTCCAGATACCCATCTACAACGAACCCTTGGTGGCCGGACGGATCATCGACGCGGCCGCG
>JALOPH010000283.1 GCA_025453995.1 Desulfobacterales bacterium | reverse complement strand
CCGGCCGGGGCATCGGATGCGTGAGCTGGGATGGTTCAGTTCACGCGGATCAGTTCTGGCGGCATTACAGCTTTGGCAATATACGGCAGCGGCCGTTTTCAGAGATCTGGTGCGATCTGACCAATCCTCTGATGAGCCAGATGAAAAACAAAAAAGAGCATGGGCGCCGGACCCGGCCTGTTATTTAACCGATGATGAAATAAGGTGACTCATGCTTTTCCCCGATTACAGAGGAAGAAGACTCAGACAGAATGAAGCGTTCCGGCGAATGGTCCGTGAGACCAGGCTGTCAGTCGACGACCTGATCCTCCCGCTGTTTGCGATTGGCGGCAAAAATATCAAAAATCCGATCCCCTCCATGCCGGGGCATTTTCAGCTGTCCATCGACCATCTGCTCAAAACCGTTTCTGAAGCCCGCGATCTTGGAATTCCTTCCATTATTCTATTTGGCATTCCTGATAAAAAAGACGCGTTCGGCACCAGGGCCTCCGCCAGGGACGGAATCGTTCAAAGGGCTGTCAGCGCCATCAAGGACAAGGTTCCGGGTATCGCGGTCATCACGGATGTTTGCCTGTGCCAGTACACTGATCACGGTCATTGCGGCATTGTTGATAAAGGGATCATTGACAATGATCCGACATTGGACCTTCTGGCAAGCATCGCGCTCTCCCACGTCAAAGCCGGCGCGGACATGGTCGCCCCGTCGGACATGATGGACGGCCGGGTGGCTGCCATCCGGGAAGCGCTGGATGACAACGGGCATGTGAATACCCCCATCATGTCCTATGCCGCCAAATACTGCTCGGCCTATTACGGTCCGTTCCGGGAGGCCGCCCATTCCGCCCCACAGTTCGGCGACCGGAGAACATATCAGATGGACCCTGCAAACAGCCTGGAAGCCATCCGGGAAGTAACCATGGACATTGAAGAAGGGGCAGATATCATCATGGTAAAACCCGCCCTTCCCTATCTGGATGTCATCTGCCGGGTCCGGGATGAAATCGATCTCCCCATTGCCGCATATAACGTCAGCGGCGAATATTCGATGATCAAGGCTGCCGAACAGATGAAATGGATCAACGGCGCCCAGGTGATGATGGAAACCCTCACGGCCATCAAGCGCGCCGGGGCGGACATGATTCTGACCTATTTTGCACTGGAAGCGGCGAAAGAATTGCGCAAATAGAATTCAGGAGCCAGGAGTCAGAATTCAGAATATAAAGGAAGACCATTGACTTCAGAACAGAAACCCTGCGTTCAAGCGCATTCTTCAAAAATATCCGCCCACAATTCAGAATCGTCACTGAGGCTGGTGGCCTGGGAGACAACCCGGAACTGCAACTTAAGCTGCCTCCACTGCCGGGCATCCGCCACCATGGGGCCTTACACCGGCGAACTGGACACTGGAACATCGCTTCAGCTGTTAGATCAGATCGCAGAGACTGGCAAGCCCATCGTCATTCTGACCGGCGGCGAACCCCTGCTCAGGCCGGATATTTTTAAGATCGCCGCTCACGGCACGCAAAAAGGCCTCCGCATGGTCATGGCGCCCAACGGCACGCTGATCAGCGGCGAGACTGCCCGAAAAATGGCCGATTCCGGCATCCAGCGAATCAGCGTGAGCATCGACGGCGCCACACGGGAGCGCCATGACGGGTTCCGGGGGGTGGACGGCGCGTTTGAAGGGGCTTTGCGGGGAATCGAGGCGGCCCAAAAAGCCGGCATTGAATTTCAGATAAACACCACTATCTCAAAGATCAATCACGACCAGATACCCGCCATACTCCAACTGGCTGAGGGCCTCGGCGCGGTCGCGCTGCATATTTTTCTGCTGGTCCCCACAGGCCGGGGCAAATACATCATCGACCAGGAAATCAGCGCTGAAGAATATGAAAACACCTTAAACTGGTTTTATGACCAGAAGAATAAAACGACCCTTCAGCTCAAAGCCACCTGCGCCCCCCATTATTATCGCATTCTGCGCCAGCGGGCAAAGGAAGACGGCCAGTCCGTGACATTTCAATCCCACGGCCTGGACGCCGTCACCCGGGGATGCCTGGGCGGAACAGGTTTCTGCTTTATCTCCCACACCGGCATTGTCCAGCCCTGCGGGTTTCTGGATTTAAATTGCGGTAATGTGACGCAACAATCGTTTGACGACATATGGAACAACTCCCAAATTTTCAAAAACTTGCGCGACTTCAAGCAGCTTAAGGGAAAATGCGGATTATGTGAATTCAAATCGGTCTGCGGCGGGTGCCGGGCCAGGGCCTATGAGGCGACCGGTGATTATCTGGCTGAGGAGCCACTGCCGACGAAAAAGCGCAGCATACATGGGCGTATGTGAGCATTTTGAGGAGGACTGCAACGCTGACATCGAGCCTTAGATGACGTTTTGAAATTGGCTCAGACGACTGGAAAAAATGGTATGCTGATCAAACAAATTTATCTGCCGCAAATGGAAAATTTCGCCTACCTCATCGGCGATGAAGGAACCCGCACATGCGCAATCATCGATCCGGCGTTTGATCCACAAAAAATTTTAAACACCGCAGTGTCCAATGGTTATACCATCACCCACGTGATCAACACCCACGGCCATTCGGATCACACCTCCGGCAACGCCGCCATTATCGAGGCCACCGGCGCCCAACTCTGCATCCACCGGGAGGATGCGGGCCAGGTCACCCGGCTGCTGACCCGGGCCATTTCACGAATCCTTGGCGGAAAAGGATCTCCGCCGGCCGGGCTCATCCTGGAAGACAACGATATCATCAAGGTCGGCGGAATTGATTTGCGGGTCCTCCACACCCCCGGCCACACGCCCGGCTCCATCTGCATTTATGCGGACGGCCATGTGTTTACCGGTGACACGCTGTTTGCGGGGGCCGTGGGCCGGACCGACCTGCCCGGCGGCTCCACGCGCCAACTCCTCGAATCCATTCATCAAAAAATCTACTCCCTTCCCCCCGACACCATTGTCTGGCCCGGCCATGATTACGGTGAATCCCCTTCTTCCACTGTGGCAAACGAAAAACAGACAAATCCGTTTACCTAAAAAAAATTATAGAGTATAATTTTTTTTATTCGGATCGGATTCCCCGATCCGGTCATCAGCCAATTTTTTAAATTTTATGAGTGAAAAAACTAAAATCTATCGTCCGGACCTGTCAACGGAGCTGGAATGCCCGCTGTTCATGGCGCCGGTGGAAGCCGGATTTCCGTCGCCGGCCGAGGATTACGTGGAGGGCCAGCTCGATTTAAACAAACATCTGATCAAGCACCCGGCCGCCACATTTTTCGTGCGGGCCACCGGCGATTCCATGATCCATGCGGGGATCTTTCCCGGCGATATCCTGATCGTGGACCGGTCCATTGAACCGGCGGACAAAAAAGTCGTCATTGCCGCGATCAGCGGCGAACTCACGGTCAAACGTTTCCGGAAGATCGACGGCAAGGCGTTTCTGGTTCCGGAAAATGAAAAATACAAGACCATTGAACTTACGGAAGAAACCGGAGGCGAAATCTGGGGGGTTGTGACCAATGTCATTCATGCGTTATAAGAATCCTACTGAAACAAATACCCATGTACTCGTTCACAATTAACAATTTTTATAAAAGTCAGACCAAAAACCAATTGTGAATAGCCATTTGTCAATTGTGAATTGTAAATTAAAATGCTCTTCAACTCTATAAATTGGCATAATAATACATGGCTTCGTAGGGGCGAGGTTTATCCTCGCCCGCTTCGGGCGCACATAAAGTGCGACCCTGCAAGTGCAGCATAAAATTTACGGAGACGGTAAGTGAAACCCATCTTTGCCCTGGTGGACTGCAATAATTTCTACGTGTCCTGCGAGCGGGTGTTTAATCCGAAGCTTGCCGGAAAACCCGTCATCGTGCTGTCAAACAACGACGGGTGTGCGGTGGCCCGTTCGGAGGAAGCCAAGGCCATCGGCATCAAAATGGGCGCACCGGCATTTAAAATCCGCAGCCTCCTCGACGCCCACAGCGTCCATGCGTTCTCCTCCAACTACGCGCTGTATGGCGACATGTCCCGGCGGGTCATGCAGACACTGACGGATATGGCGCCGTCAATTGAAATCTATTCCATCGACGAGGCGTTCCTGGACGTGTCCGGTATGCGCCATGAAAATCTGACCGCTTACGGGCAGCATATCCGGAAAACCGTCAAACAATGGACCGGCATTCCGGTATCCGTGGGGATCGCCCGGACCAAGACCCTGGCCAAGATCGCCAACCGTATCGCCAAAAAATCAATTCGGGAAAACGGGGTTCTGGATTTGACCGATTCCCCTTTTCTTGAAGAGGCATTGAAACGGATTGATTTGGAAGATGTCTGGGGCATCGGCAGGAAATACGCCCATCGGCTTAAAAAATACGGCATCCACACGGCGCTATCGCTGGCAAAACTCGACGATCGATGGATCCAGAAACTTATGGGGGTTAACGGCGCGCGCATTGTAAAGGAACTCCAGGGAATTTCCTGTTACGGCCTTGACGATTCGCCGCCGCCCAAAAAAGGGATCGGCGTGTCCCGCACTTTTTACGCTGAAATCGACAAGTTTGATGACCTTAAAACCGCCGTGTCCGGATATGTGTGCCGGGCCGCGGAAAAACTGCGGGCCCAGAAATCGGCGGCCAATGTGATGATGATCTTTGCGGCCACCAACCGGTTTAAAGCCCACTATGACTTTCACATAGCCACGGCCGCGCTGCCGGTGCCCACCAGCGACACAACGGAAATGCTGCGCTATGCCGACCAATGCCTTCGCCAGGTTTATAAAGAAGACATCCGTTATAAAAAAGCCGGGGTTTTTTTAAGCGCCCTGGTTTCCGCCGAACGTGTTCAGGCCGGGCTGTTTGATAAGACTGACCGCCCCAGATCCAAATGCCTCATGGAAACACTGGACCGGATCAATGAAAAAATGGGCGCCGGCACCGTCCGTTACGCGGCCGCTGGCCTGGCTTCCAATGAAACATGGCGCACTATTTCCCGGCAACGGTCGCCGGCCTACACCACGGATTGGGACCAGATTCCCATGGTGGCGTGATGAAAAATCATACTGCTATTAATCATGGGATCATAAGCATTGACATTGTACCCCATTTGAGCTACATTTTCAGACAAAGTTGAGGTGAATAATGAGCAAAACGGCAACCATACGAGCCCGGATACAACCCGAACTCAAGGACAAGGCAGAACATGTGTTCCGCAGGCTTGGATTAACAACAACCCAGGCCATCGCCATGTTCTATAAGCAGGTCGAGTTGAGGGACGGGCTGCCTTTTGATGTGGTTATCCCAAACAAAACCACGCGCAGGACATTTGAATACACCGACGCCGGACATGATCTTGTTATGTGTGAAGACGCTGACGACATGTTTAAAAAGCTGGGTATTTAATGCTGACCCCGATCTTTAACCGCCAATTTGACAAAGACTTAAAGCGGATGCAGAAGCGTCGGAAAAATATTGATAAAATCAAGATACTCATCCGCTCACTGATCGCAGAAGAACCTCTTGATCCCATTCATCGGGACCACAAACTCATCGGAAACTGGCAGGGGCGCAGGGAGTGCCATATTGAATCCGATTGGCTTATGATTTACAAGAAAGAGAAAGACAGTATAATTTTTGAACGCACAGGAACACACGCGGATTTATTCCGGATGTGATGCGAAACGTCATTCAACCTGAGCTATCCCCGACTGATGGAGAAAATTCGATAAAAGTCAAGCTGGGCCATGAGTTATTAAAACATGACAATTTAAAACGATGAGGTAAATGCCATGCAAAAACAGCTTACTGCAATTATCGAGCGTGAAGGCGATGGCTATGTTTCGCTATGTCCGGAACTTGATATTGCCAGCCAGGGGGATACAATCGAAGATGCCCGCAGGAACCTTCAGGAAGCGCTTGAGTTATTTTTCTGAAAGCATTGGAGCATATTTAAACGATCCGAAAGCAGCGAGTATATAATCCATTACGAAACATCTTCATATGCGATTGAGATTGTTGGTATTGTTGAAAAGAACACAACGGTAAAACCTGAAATGCTTATGTATAACATTGGATGGGATCTTTGGTTCGGCAACCACACTTACGCTACACGATATGTTAAAATTCTGAGTGGGAAATTTATTGGGGAGATCGCAGACATTCAAGATCTCATGTGGGAACCTGAAAAATACCTATCTTAAAATATGGTTGACAAAATGGATGATCCGTTA
>JALOPH010000282.1 GCA_025453995.1 Desulfobacterales bacterium | reverse complement strand
CATTATATCGGACTGGTGGACCTGATGGGCAAAAACAACAACGCCCGCACCCAATATCCGGCTCACGGCGTCTCTGTTTGCGTTCACATGGCGCGGATCATCCCCGACGCTGTGGCTTAAATTTAAACCTTTGTAATGGCCTTGGCTTAGGCCATTGTTTCGCGTAAATACAGCATGCTCGATTTCATCAAACGCCGAGAGGTTTTCAAACTTGAAATAGAGAAGGCCGTCTTTCTGTTGCAGTATCATATTAATATAATATCTGACTTTATCTTAATAATCAATATCCGACCCGGGAGTTATGATTCCATATCATATGCTGCGGGGACTCTTCCGCGAAGGCAGTCAAACTGCTTTTTGACCGATGAGATTTCTGCCAAATTGATTTCAGCCGTCACTGTGCCGGGAACCCCATCCAGGCTGGCAAGCACCGTTCCAGATGGAGAAATGATCTGGGAATGTCCCGAAAAAGAAAGACCGCCTTCCTTACCGCACCGGTTGCAGGCAACAATGAAGATATGATTCTCAATGGCCCGGGCACGCAGCAAAACATCCCAATGCTCAATGCGCGCCTCGGGCCATTGGGCGGATACCAAAATGATCTGCGCACCCTGCAGGGCGAGGGATCGCGCCAATTCCGGAAACCTTAAATCATAACAGATCATCATTCCGATAACGCCAAGGGATGTTGAACAGACCTTCGGACGGTCTCCCGCATGAAAGCAGTCGTCTTCTTTCAGGGGCGGGAATAAATGAATTTTTCGATATGATCCGGCCACTGACCCGTTCTGATCGACCAGAAACAGGGTATTGTAAGCTTGGCCGTTTTGGAGTTCCGGCATGGACCCGGCGATCATCATGCGATGATCAACAGCCAGCTTAGACAGGTCGTTGATGATTTCAGGCGTTTTTTCAGCATGCTCTTTAATTCTGGATGGATCAAAACCGCTGGACCATAATTCCGGTAATACGGCGATATCCGTTTTCATTTCAGAAAGTCTTTGGATGCCATGATAGGCTTTTTGTTTATTAGCGGGGAGTTCGCCAACTGAAATATCAAACTGACAGAATCCCGCAGTGATGTTTTTAGTGGGAGTCATTGATGGTATCCCCTCAGACGGGTATAGATGGTTAAAAAGGCCGCATCAATCCGATCGCGCCAATGTAAGAATATGTATATTTGAAGCTCCTTGATTTGATAAAACTTGGGCGCATTCTTCAGTGGTTGCGCCGGTGGTATAGACGTCATCTACAAGAAGCACCTGTTTGCCATGGATGGATTCTGGCTGTAAAACCGAAAATGCGCCTTTAATGTTTGATCTTCGCTTCTCCCTTCCCAGCCCGGTTTGAGGCTCAGTCTTTTTTCTCCGGATTACCACCTTCCCCTGATAGTCAATGATTGGAAATGATGAGAAGGACATGGCGCCAAGCGCTGGCCATTCTCGCAACATCAGCATCACCTGATTAAATCCCCGCGATCTTAATTTTGATGCATGAAGCGGCACAGGGATAATCAGATCTATATTTACATCATGGAAATAATTTAAAAAAGAGGAAAAAAGAACTCGGCCCAGAGGTTTAGCAATCTGTGTTTTACCAGAATATTTCAGCTGATGAATCGCTTTCATCAATGATCCGCTGTACATTCCCGCCGATCTGATGCGTTGAAAGGGTTTATTTTTTTGGATGCAGTCTCCGCAGAAGTGGCTATCTGCGACCGGGCTTTTAAACATCTTGCCGCACTGAAGACAAAAAGGCGGTGTGATCGATGGAAATTCCCCTGAACAAATTGGACAGAATAACGCCGAAATTTCTTTCTGATAAATGATTTTAACGGGACTTCCGTTGAAATATTCTTCATAGGAAAAAGCTGGTTCAAATCGTTCCCCAGCATGAAATAGAAGACTGCAAGCCAGACATTTGTCCGGATAAAAAGCCTTTTGGAAAGCCTGCTGGATTCGGGTCAGCATTTCATTGGATGATTTTCATTTTTTCAATTATGGCCTTTCCAAAAGCAGAGCAGCTCACTTCAGTCGCTCCGCTGATCTGCCGGGCAAGGTCATAGGTCACTGTCTTGGAACGGACGGCCTCCTGAATGCCGGCGCGGATGATGGCGCCAGCTTCCTTCCAACCCAGGTAATCCATCATCATGGCCCCTGAAAGAATCAAGGAACTCGGGTTCACCTTGTCTAACCCTGCGTATTTGGGGGCTGTTCCGTGTGTGGCTTCAAATACCGCGCAGCGATCGCCGATATTGGCCCCCGGCGCCATTCCCAATCCGCCGACCTGGGCAGCCAGGGCATCGGAAATGTAGTCCCCGTTCAGATTGGGGGTTGCAATCACACTGAATTCGTCGGGTCGCAAGAGTACCTGCTGAAACAGCATGTCGGCGATCCGGTCCTTGATGAGGATTTTGCCGGCCGGTAGTTTTCCGTTAAAGCGGTCATATAGCTCTGTTTCAGTCAAAGTGATATCCCTGAATCGTTCTGCAGCGACCTCGTAACCCCATTTACAGAAAGCGCCTTCGGTGAATTTCATGATGTTGCCCTTATGCATGAGAGTCACGCTGGGGCAACGGTTGTCCGCCGCATATTGAATGGCGCGCGAAACCAGTCGCTTGGTGTTTTTTGCGCTGATTGGCTTAATGCCGATACCGGAATGCTCATCCACATGGGCCCCAAGTTTTTGAGACATAAATGAGATGATATCCCTGGCTTCATTGCTTTCCGAAGGCCATTCTATCCCTGCATACAGATCCTCGGTGTTTTCCCTGAATACCACCATATCTATTTTTTCAGGTGATTTCATCGGGCTGGGAACCTGGTCGATGTACTTCACCGGACGGACGCAGGCGTATAAATCCAGTTTTTGTCTGATGCTGACATTCAAGCTCCGGATGCCTTTCCCCACCGGCGTGGTCAGGGGACCTTTAATGGCTGCGACATGTTCTTCAATGGTGTCGAGCGTCTCCTGGGGCAGCCAGTTTCCGGCTTTTTCAAATGCTTTTTCCCCGGCATAGACTTCGATCCAGTCAATTTTTTTAGACCCATTATAAGCGGCAAGAACGGCCGCGTCGATGACAGCCTGAGTTGCTCTCCAGATATCAGGACCTGTACCGTCGCCTTCAATAAAGGGAATTTTAACGTGATCCGGAACAACGAGTAATCCGTTATCATTTTTTTTTATGTTTGCGGAAGGTTGCATTTGTATATTCCTTTAACCCTGAAAGTTTTACCTTATCTATTTGTATCTCTGCCGGAAAGTTTCGTACATGGCCACACCGCCGGCTACAGAGGCATTCAGCGAGCTGACCGGGCCGGATTGTGGAATAAAAGCCAGGAAGTCGCAATTTTTTTTTACCAGCGGGCGGATGCCGCTTTCTTCACCGCCGATGACAATGCCGATGCTGCCGGTCAAATCGCTTCCAAACAGGGATTGGCTACCATTCTTGTCTAAGCCGATGAGCCATGTCCCAATTTTTTTTAATTCCGAAATCGCATACACCAAGTTGGCGACCTGTGCAAGGGGAATGTGCTCAAGCGCACCTGCCGAGGTTTTGGAAACTACCGGTGAAGGGTTTGCAGAGCGGTCTTTCGGGATAATGACGCCGTCTACATTGACACACAGAGCGGTACGAAGCAAAGCGCCGAGATTGTGCGGATCCACCACATGATCAATCAATAAAAAAAACGGGCGAGTTGATCGTGACATAACATGAGAGACCAGTTCATTCAGGGAAAGGATGGGATAGGGACTGACACGGGCTGCTACCCCTTGATGGGCATCCCTGCCGGCCAGGGATTGAATCTGTTGAAGGGGCAGCCTTTTGACGGGAATATGGCGGATTTTTGATTTTTCGATAATATCTGTGACCCGTTGGGCTTGAGTGTCCAGTGAAATATAAATTTCATGGATTTGTCTTTTCCTGGCTGCCATGGCTTCGGCAAC
>JALOPH010000281.1 GCA_025453995.1 Desulfobacterales bacterium | reverse complement strand
AGCACAATCATCACCGGCAGCAGGGTCAGGGAAGCAAAGAGGGCGATGATCATCACCAGGCCGGTGAGCAGGCCGAACACAATGGTGGGAATAAAATTGGACAGGGCCAGAATGGAAAACCCGATGACAAGGGTGATGGTCGTATAATACATGTCATACCCGATGCTGGCGTGGGAGCGGTGCATGGCGCCGATGTAATTCCCGTCGACTTTGAGCTCATCCATGAACCGGTAGATGTATTGAATGATATTGTCATCGGCGATGCTCACGCTGATGGAGGCGATGGTGATGGTCATCATGTCCAGGGGAAGACCCGCCCATCCCATGAAACCGAGGATGGCGCCGATGGAAAAAAGGTTCGGCGCGATGGCGATCAATGAAGTCCGCAGCGACCGGAAAAGTACGATATACATGCACATCATGACAAACACCGCGGTGCCGAGGGTGGCAAACTGGGATGAAAAAAGGCTCTGGAGCATATTGTTGTACAATACCATCAGTCCGGAAACACGCACCTCCTCGGCCTTAAACCCCAAATTGCGGGTCACATCATTCTGAATTTTTTCTATCAATTCATTCCGATGCAATGAGGGTTCGGAATCCCGCACACGCATAAAAATCCGGGCCTCATTCTCCTCTATGGACGCAAAAGGCTTGACCAGAAGTTCCTTATATTTGTCGGGGATCTCGTTATACGCCAATGAAAGGTCAAAGCTATCCAATGGTTTGTTCTGATTGAGTTTGGTGGCGACCTTCATCATGGTCCCCAGCGACAGCACCTTGCCGGCCTCCGGCAGGCTTTCCAGGTAATTGTGAACTTCCAGAACCCGGTTCATTTTATAGGCCGTAAACCAGTATTTCTGATTCGGCGCTTCTTCAAACTCGTCAAATCCTTCAAATGCATCCGTTTCATCCCCGGCGGCGCTTTTCGCTGAATCCGTAACGGCTGATTCCGACGGCTCCGATGAAAACTTGATGATGACATCAAGTGGCGTGGTCCCCCCGAGTTCCTGGTCGATGACCTTCATTCCCTGGTAGATCTCGGTAGATTCCTTAAAATAATTGATAAATGCATTTTCAACATGGAGCTTATTTATGCCGATATAGCTCAGAATCACTATGACGGCAGATGCTGCCAGAATAAGATACTTGTTGGATTCCGTGAATCTCCCCAGAAACGGGGTAAAGGAAAAACCGGCGTCCTTTATTTTGGGCGGCGGCGATTTTTTCAGGAGCATCAGGCCGGCCGGAAACAACAGAAAAGTAATCACCAGGGAAACGCAAATACCGGCTGACATCATCCATCCGAAGGTGGCCACTGGGAGAATGTCGCTTAAAAGCAAGGATTCAAATCCCACAACCGTGGTGATCGCACCGTAAAAAGTGGGGATGAGCATATACCGGATCATTTTGCTGCAAAGGGCATGCTGATCATCATCCGGAAAACGGGCCTGAAGCTCGCGATACCGCACCACCAGGTGCATCGTATATGTCATGCTGATAATAAGCTGGAGGGAGATGAAATTTGAGGAGACCACCGTGACCTTCCATCCGAATAGTCCCAGAATCCCGATCATGGCCAGGGCGGATAAAAAACAGCAGAGCATGGGAAGTACGACCCACCGCATTCCTTTAAAAATCGCGGCCAAAGTGATGATCAGAAAAACAAATACCCCGGTTCCGAAAATCTTGAGATCATTTCTGACGAAACTGATCAGGTCATCGGCGATCATGCTGACGCCGCCGAGGAAAAGTTTCGCATCCTTCTGGTGGCGCTTCATGATGTCCCTGACGGCAGCAATATCCTGATGCCTCAGTCTATCCGACTCTTTTTTCAACTCTTCGAGTTGCGCAAGGACTCCTTGATATTCAGTCGACTCCTTATCATTTAAACCTTCAGTTGCGGCTTTGTCCTCCAATTGGTCCCGGCGGGTAACCAGATCATAAAACTTTCTTTCAGGCTTGAAATTCACCTGAATGGCTGTGGTCTTGAGGTCCGGGCTGACGACCAGGTTTGTGTAAATGGGGCTGTTTGCAAGCTCCTGTCGGACCAGCTCCCGGTCCACGCCGGGGCTTGACAGCGTGTGAATGTCGCCGGCCAGTTCCTTTACCGTCAGGGGAGGGCTTTCCAGAAGCGGCAGATCTAAAATCGTGACCACGGATTCAACCCGTTGAATCTGCTTGAGCGCATCCCTTAGCCGGGCGATATCCGCCAGAACTTCATCAGAAAGAAGATCCTTGTCCGGAGCATATGATATGATCAGAAAATCCCCTACCCCGTAACGTGCATACATTTTCCGTGCATAGCGGAACGCCTCATCGCTTTGCTTGATCAATGTATCCGATGACGCGTCGATTTTAAAATCTTTGGCGAAAAACCCCAGAATTGAAATTGAAATGATCAGACAGGCGATCACCCATCGGGGATAGCCCAGGATAACGCGATCAAAAAAATTGTATAGAGACTCCTCTGCTCTCGACATGATATACCTTATTTTCTAATTCCCAGATGTTTTTCTTAATTCCTCAAGGAGATTCGCGACTGTCCCGTTCTTCAAAATTTCGGTGAACTGGGATTTATAGCTTTGAATCAGGCTCACGCCGTTGATTTCCACATCATAAATTTTCCATGCACCGGCGGACGAATAAAATTTATAGACGACCTCAACGGTTTTCTCCTTGCCAATAACATCTATGGCCGCGTGGATCTTGTCCCCCGCCTCAACCGCCGGCTTGTAAGCCACCTTTTCATCCGAGTAAAGCGAGCTTTTGTCCAGATACGATGCCTTGAGACGGGCGACAAAGAGATCGATGAATTCCTTTTGCTGGACATCGTTCATCTCCTGCCACCCGGTTTTACCCAGCGTCAATTTGGCCATAAGGGCAAAATCAAAAACAGGCTCCACGATCTCCATGATTTTCCTGTTCTTTTCCTCCTGGGGCATATCTTTCTGGGGTAAAATCGCCAGCACCGCGTCAATCCTGGATTGCAGCAATGCTGAAACTTCTTCTTTCTGACCCGCTGATGCTGATCCAGAGACCAGCCATCCAATGACAATCATCGCCATACATTTTTTTAACATAAGATTATTCCTCTATCTGCTTGTTGCGATTCTTTTCATAGGCATTTTTCAAAAACACATACAGGTCCAGTGCATCCTTGCGAACAACTTCATATTCTTCCATATGCAACGACACCATATTGATTCTCTCGCCTGCTGAAATTCCAAGCTTTGCCGGATTGTTATCATAATAATTCAAAGGATTTAAAAAAAAATCCGGGATCTTACCAAATACATCCCTTACATTTGAAGGGCCAAAAAACGGCAACACAACATGAAATCCGGGCTTTACCCCTGCATTTCCCAATGTCTGACCGAAATCCTCCGGATAGGGATCCAGATGAAAGTTGATGTGGGCTGTATCAAAAAAACCAAAAAAACCCAGGGTGCTGTTGAGGCAGAACCGTTCGGTTTCGATCCAGGCTCTTTCAAATTTCAACTGCAGCAGGTTGTTTGCTCCGCGAACAGGAAAATAAAGATTCTTGAAACAACGGCTGATTGCCATCCGGACAGGCTCATTGACGATTTTGCTGTACCCTTGGGCGACCGGCTTTAATACCCAGAAATAGAGCCGGTCATTGAACTGGGTCATGAACCGGTTATACGGCTCCAAGGGATCGAACCCATTGTCCGCAGGCGCTTCATCAAACTCTTCAAACTGATCAAATGTTTCAATGTCATGTGTTTGAGTGTTTGAGGCAACTCCCTCAAGGGTTTCAACGGACAGCAACTCCTCAGCGCCTGATGGCTGCCCAAAAAACGCTGAAAAATATAGCACACATATCCATATCAAAAACAGGCGTACCCTTTTCAAAATGCATTCTCTCTTGCCAATAAATTTTATCGATGCCGTCAGCGTTCGGTGCATTCACTTAACCTCTGTGGTTTTTGATTTCATGT
>JALOPH010000280.1 GCA_025453995.1 Desulfobacterales bacterium | reverse complement strand
CAGGAATGGATCCGGCAGATTACCGAGGAAGGCCAGACATCCGGACTGATCCGTCAATACGCCTCCCCCATCGTCATTGAAATGCTTTTTGAATTGTATCGCAAAGGCCTCCGCAGCATGGCCGAAATCAATTATCCCGAAGAACTTCAGCGCATCATGAACGAGCCCAACATCCATCTCCGGGGAGTGGCCTTCCGCCTCAATGCCATGGACCGCATGGAAAAAGACGAGAATATCCCTGCCATCGAGTCTGACCTTCAGCGGAGCGAGGATCTCCTGATTCAATCCGGCGATCCGATTCAGCTGGGCAAAACCCATCTTGAACTCTCTCGGATAAAGCTGCGCGCCGGTGATTCGGAACAGGCCAGAATCATCGCTGAAAAAGCCCGGAAGGAATTCGGCAGTTACGTGGATGTGTTTTTCCCCGATGATCTGCGCCCGCTGTTGACGTTGAAAAGCGACATGACCGTGACCTATGAATCCGAAGCGAATCTGCTGGGCATGTTTGCCGATGTCATCTCCGAACTGACGCCCAGCACAGACTTTGAAAGCCTGCTGACCCGCACCGTCAAGGCCACCAACCGGTTTTTCGGCGCTGAGCGCGGGGGCATCTTCTGGTTCAAACGCGGCGGCATGCAAAAAGGACCCTTGCTGAGGGCGCCGTGCAACCTGTCCCAGGCCGATGTGAGCGCCCCTGATTTTAAACCGAATCTCTCGCTGATTTTTAAAGCTTTCCATGAGAACCAGCCCCAGGTGCTTCGCCGGGACGACTTTGCGTTAAACCCAAGCCTTGTCAAAGCAATGCTCTGCGTGCCCTTTCAAGTCGAAGGGTATGTGCGCGGCGTCCTGTACCATGACAATTCCTATGTCCGGGACTGCTTTGACAACTTCAACACCCCCCAGCTTGTTCAAATGGCCCGGTGGCTGACCAGTTATATCGACCATATCTTTGAATTTTCCCGGAGACTGGAACAAAAAGTCGCGGACCAGTCCGCTCATGCAGACGCTGAAGACTCCATGACCATTGTGACTGAAAACCCGCAAATGCGCCAGCTGCTCCACCAGACTGACCGCATCGCGGCATCCGACAGCACAGTTTTGATTTTGGGAGAAACAGGCGTGGGCAAAGAACTGCTTGCGCGGCGCATTCACCAGAAAAGCCCGAGAAAAAACCATCCGCTGGTCACTGTAGACCCCACCGTCATCCCTGAAAATCTGGTTGAAAGCGAGCTTTTCGGGTATGAAAAAGGAGCGTTTACCGGCGCGGATCGCCAGAAAAAAGGCCGGCTGGAACTTGCCCACAACGGCACGCTCTTCATTGATGAAATCGGCGAGATCCCCCGCTCCATCCAGGTGAAGCTGCTGCGCGCCATCCAGGAAAAATCCATGGTTCGCATCGGCGGCACCACCACCATTTATTCGGATTTTAGACTGGTGGCGGCAACCAACCGGGATCTGGCCCAGGAAGTGGCGGACGGCCGATTCCGGGAGGACCTTTTCTACCGGTTAAACGTCATTCCTATGACTCTGCCGGCACTGCGGGACCGCAGGGAAGACATCCCATTTCTGGCCGGACATTTTCTTCAACGATATTCTCTAAAATACAACCGGCAGGGGCTTGCGATTAAACCATCGGATGAAGCGATGCTCAAGTCATATTCCTGGCCGGGCAACATCCGTGAACTCAAGAATGTCATTGAACGGGCGGTGCTGTTGTCCTCCGGCGGCGAACTTCATCTCGATTTGCCCTTTGCGAAACCTCCGGCCGCTAAAAACCCGTTTGACGACCTGCCGAGCCTGGATGATCTCCAACGCAGATACATCCTCTATGTCATGAAAAAAACCGGCGGGAAAATGAGCGGCCCCGGCGGCGCGGCCGAACTTCTAAAAATGAAACGCACCAGCTTATATAATCGGATGCAAAAGCTGGGAATGCGGTAATCAGTCATACGATATCTTCCCCGCTTCGGTTGCCGAATTTTTTCAAGCCAGGACTATCGACAACTATTTGTGTTTTTTAGCCATACCATATGTTGTTGTCCGCAATATTTGAGGTTAGATGATGCCGTTGCAACCTTTAAAGAGTCAGAAAATTCAAAGTTGATAGCCGGCGTCGAGCAACATCTCTCCAAAAGCTATAGTTTATGCAGGGGGAGGAGGCCCCTGGAGCGAATATTCATGCCACCCCAGGGGGGATAAGCAATTGATGTTGTTGACGGGAAGGTCGTCTACGAAAATGATCTATTTATCCCGTAATTCCCGCTTTAAAATCTTACCCGTGGCGCTCATAGGCAGGGTTTCGCAGATTTCCACCAAGCGGGGATATTTATAACTGGCCATATTTTCTTTTGACCATGCGATAATCTCCTCCGGGGTGACCGGGTGTTCCGGATCGGGAATAATATAGGCTTTAATTTCTTCGCCGTGGGATTCATGCGGAACGCCGATAACGGCGGCCATGCTGACGCCTGGATGAGTCAGAAGGACTTCTTCGATTTCCCGTGGATACACATTAAAACCACCGCGAATGATCATATCTTTGACCCGGTCCACGATATAGACATACCCTTCCTCATCCATCCTGGCGATGTCACCGGTGTAAAACCAGCCTTTACGGATAGCTTTGGCGGTTTCTTCGGGGCGTTTGTAATAACCCTTCATTAGATTCGGTCCACGCATGACCAATTCGCCCACTTCCCCTGCTGCCAAGGGGCAATCGTCTTCGGCCACGATGATAAGATCCACGCCCCACACCGGTGTGCCGATGGATCCAGGTTTCCGGGGACGCTCCAGGCTGTTGAAAGTCACGACCGGAGAGGTTTCCGACAGGCCGTAGCCTTCCAGGATGGGCACCTCGAATTTCTCCTCAAATTTCCGTAGATCCTCCAACGGCAGGGACGCGCCGCCGGATCCGCAGACACGCAAGTTCTTTTTGATTTTCTCAAAATCGTATTTTTCTTCAGCGCCTTTGCAGTTGAGCAGGCCCCAGTACATGGTGGGCACCCCTGCGAAAAAGTTAATCTCTTCTTTTTCCAGAAGCGCCAAAGCTTCATCCGCGTCAAACCGGGGCAGCAAGACCAATGTATTTCCGGCCATAAATCCGGTGTTCATCTGTACGGTCTGGCCGAATGAATGAAACAACGGCAGGACAACCAGTTGTTTGTCGCCCGGAGCGGCTTTCACCAGGTCCCGCATGACAAACACGTTGGTCAAAATGTTTGAGTGGCTGAGTTCTGCACCCTTGGGCTGTCCCGTGGTGCCGGAAGTGTAAAGAATCACCGCCGTATCATTGGGGTCGGTGTCCACGGCTTGAAACCAGGGCATCTGTTCTTCCATCAAATTTTTAATGGTTGGCGCCCCTTCAATGGGTGGCGGGCCGTCCGGGTTGACGGGCATGACCCAATAGTGTTCGCATGAATCAACCTGGTTGAAGGCATTCCAGGCAGATTTGCCAATGGGCAATTCAGGCGTTCCCTCAAACGCGAAAATAGCTTTAGCATCCGAATCCCTTAAATGATAGGCGATCTCTCGTTCCTTCAATAACACATTCAGCGGCACCACCACCGCGCCCGCTTTTAGAATACCATAATAGACAATGGGAAAATACGGCAAATTGGGGCACAACAGGACCACTTTGTCTCCTGGTTTGATTCCGGCGGTCTCGGTCAGACCGTTGGCCAGGATATTGGCGGCCGCATTTAACTCTTCATAGGTGATGCGACGGTCCCGAAAAACAACCGCTTCCTTATGAGGATAGTTCCGTGTGCTGGTTTCAAGTATGGTGGATAAATTCAGCATGCATGCCTCCTTTTTTGCGGGTTAAAGTGTTTAGGTCATGGTAAAAAAATATTTCCAACCTATTGAGCTGGAATACGGTCCATGGGCATGAAGCCTCCTTCAAAACAGGACCACTTTTCAGGTGAGAATTCGGCCTTTGGATAATCAATCACAAGAATCTCGCATGACTC
>JALOPH010000097.1 GCA_025453995.1 Desulfobacterales bacterium | reverse complement strand
CCGCTATTGTTATTCACAGCATGGTAGCGGGCAATGGGCGAGGAATGTTGGAAGCAAGGTTCATAACGCTCCGCTTCATGCGCGCCCGCTTTTTAGTGGCGTCGTCTTGGACGCGGATGTTCTGCCGGATTTAATTTGATGTGCTTCTTTGTACGCCTTTAACAATGAGTTAATGCGCGTTTGATAACCAGTTCCCTGTTTTTTAAACCATGTCAAGACATCCTCATCTATCCGCAATGTGATTTGGTTTTTTCGAACCACGGGCTTTAAGCCTTTTCTTGCAATAGCTTTTGCAAACATTTCGGGAGTAAGTTCAGGATTATCAGAAAAGTCAATTTCATCGTCTTGCAGTTTATCTACTCGCTCCCAATCAGTCTGGGATTTGCAGGAAATATTCTTTTTCTTCATATTTTGTGGCCTTTCGTATTGAAATAATTCTTATTAATCCCTTGGATTCTGTGTGGACAACGGCAACCACTCTGCCATCCAGAATCCCAAATGTAACAAAGCGCTCTTCTCCGTAATCATATCGGTCATCTTCAATTATAAGCGTGTACCCAGCAAAAATACTGGGAGCATCAACAAAATCAATTCCATGCTTCTTAATGTTGAAATTACGCTTTGTTTCATCCCATTCAAATTTCATATAGATATTGTAGTTACATTTTGTTAATACGTCAAGGGTTATTATGAGATATGTTTATATAGCATTTTTGATGCAGAACGAATAGCTTTTTATTCTTCACCCCATCTGGAACCGAAGATAAAAGCTTTATCGACCGGGTTGATCGCCGTCGAGGACGCTGGATACCAAAACAGGGTAAAGGGACGATGGATAAAATGTTGTTGAACAAAACCGCATTCTCAATGGTGTGGCTGGCGCGTAAATCTATTGGAATTATATCGGGACCGGACATGGTTGGCAAGCGTAAACAGTCGGTTGATTCATGTATAATCAGCCAGAATAGAGATTATTTGCAACGACAGTATTGCGGATTTTTTGCGATGAAGGCACGCGGTAAGCCCCGTCAGTTATTTTTGTTTTGAGGCCAATCAAGATATTGTGGTCGCCAATTTTTAAAGGATAGTTGTCGGGTTGCTATTGTAATGCTCGATGATAAGAGAACTTTAATGGGTGAGGAATATATTTCGCAAGCTGGACACAAAAAAGGCAGAGACTCGATTTAGAGCCACTGCCTTTTTTGTGAATATTTTTATAGGGCTTTTTATGCGATCTGGCGTCGACGGATCATCCAGATAGCTGACCCTGCCATAAGCAAGGACATAATAATCATGCCCCATTCGTTCAGCGTGGGCACCTTCCGGGATATAAGTTCTCCTGTCGTGCAGTCCCAGGTAATTGTGCTGACATAAGCAACACCGCCTGTGAAGTTGGGGCCGTTATAAGTGGTCACACGAAGTGTAAGCGGCGTATTGGGAGGCAGTGAGTATGGGGTGGATACGAACACATAAAAACTGAATGTCCCGACACCAGTGAAGGAGGAGTCTTGAGTGAATCCGAGGTTCGGATAACCTGGCGCACTCAGAACCCCTTTCTCGGATGCCGGCTCATCAGGGACGTTAATCTCGACCCCTGGCAGAAAGAACCCAGAAGTACTGCTGCAAATACCAGCTACTCCCTGGTTTAGTCTCCAGGAAGGAGCAGGCCCCATTGCTTGCGGAATAACTTCGTCAGAAAGGCTTGGAGTTAATGAGGTTGAAGATTCATCTGCCGCCCAAGAATGCGAAAGTCCTAATGATGTTACATTGGCAAGCAATAACAATATCAAGGTCACTACTAATCTTACAAATACTGTTTTCATTATTTCCCCCCTTTTCTCTCTCTTAATATAGAAGTTTAATCTCCACAATTTAACGGATTTTCGCTCTTAATATCCATTTATTGACTTATGCCAACCAATTTTTATATCAATTTTGATAGAATATATTATTTGAACTCAATGCTTTAAGTCAAATAATTTTTGTGCGACGGAATTGAATCCATGAATATGGAATATCGATAATTATGGCCATCGCTGTCTGCTCTTTTTCAAAATCATGATAACGCAATATCTTGGGGGTAGGCAAAAACAAGAAAGCTGTGATTGCAAGATGATTTCAACGGTTTTTAGTGGCCTGTAATTTATGCCAGATATCAGATTTCATCCAACCGGCATAAAGAGAATAAATAAAATTGATTTTTTTGAAATTTCAGGGGTGATTTGCTCGTTGACAAGAAGGATGAGAAGGGATGATAGGTCTTAAATATCAGTACGCGGGGATAATTAAAAAAACACATAAATCCTGTACTCACCCTATTTGAAATTTGGGGATGAGGAAATTAATCGGAAAGCTTTTTAAGATGCCGCCAGAGCGTGGCGGAACCAATGTCTAAAATCCGGGCCGCTTCTTTTTTGTTGCCCTGGACCTGGTTGAATACCCAGTGAATATACCGCGCCTCTATCTCCGCCAAAGACGGCACATCTCCGGTTAAACTGGAAAAAAGAGCAGGGCCTTCCGAGATGACGGCCGGCGGCAGATGATCCGGAAGGATGGAATCATTTCCCGCCATTACGGAAGCGTATTCGATGCAGTTTTGAAGTTCCCTGACATTGCCCGGCCATGAATATTTTTCCAGGTAGCGGACAGTTTGGGGGGCAAATCCGCAATGATCCGGCCGGATGGAAGAGAGAAAATGACGCGCCAGAATGAGGATATCCTCCCGGCGGCGCCTGAGCGGTTCAATCGTCAGCGGAAACACCGAGAGCCGGTAATATAAATCCTCCCGAAAACTTCCCGCTTTTATCAGGGTCTTCATATCGCGGTTGGTGGCGGCGATGATCCGGGCATGAACAGGCTCCATCATTGTCCCGCCTAAAGGCCTGACTTCTTTCTCCTGCAGGACGCGCAATAGTTTCGCCTGGATATCCATCGGCATTTCACCGACTTCATCCAGAAAAAAAGTCCCCTTGCCCGCGGCGATCAGAAGACCCTTTTTGTCATTGCCCGCACCGGTAAATGCGCCCTTGACATGGCCGAATAGTTCGCTTTCAAGCAATGTCTCCGGAATTGCGGCGCAGTTAATGGCAAGAAAAGGCTCTTTTTTTCTGGAAGAGTGTGTGTGGATGAAGCGGGATATCAGTTCTTTTCCGGTTCCGCTTTCTCCCTGAATCAGCACCGAGACATCCGTGGCCGCGACTTTTAATGCTAAATCCAGAACATTGGACATGGACTTGGATCGATATATGATTCCATGGTTTATTTCCGGCGAGAAGACTTTTTTGCGCAATCGTTTTATCTCCGTATCGCGCCGGATTAAATCTTTGCGGGAGCGCTCCAGTTCAGCCTTCAAACGGTTGATTTCCTCGCCCAACGGCTCCAATGTCAGATGTTCCTTCCATACCTTGAGAGCTGCTTCATCAAGGGAAATGGATTTGCCTTCAAAAATACAAATATCATTTCCCTGAACCATGCATTGGGTTTCGCGTACCAACACCTCCTGGCCCAGTACGGCGCTTGCAAACCCGCTCAAAAGGCCGACCAGAAGATTGCAAATCGTATTGGGATTTATTTCCGGATTGTTCTCACGATAATTGGCTGCTTCAAACGATTCATGCCCGAGCACATCAAATTCAAGTCTTTTTGCTTCGTGATCCAGATTCAGTGTTGTAAATTCCAGATTGACGACGCCGGCCATGATGAGCAGACTCCGAGCCGACTTGAGCCATTCCAGAGGCGAATCAAATTCATACATCTCCCCGATGGCCATGGCAGCGGTCAGCCCGTTTTCATACCCGAGACGCGTTAAGATAGCGCGCATTTTATCATAACCCAGCGCAAGAATCAGGTCGTCGCCAAATCGTTTCAGGGAGGCAATGCTGCTTAACATCAGCCGATGGGAGCCGAACAGGGGGAAGCCGCTTTTGGGGTCTCTTTTAACGATTTCTTCAATTTTAATATCACTTGCCCGCAAAATAGCCTCCAGTTTACTTATTATTAGAACTATTTGTAAAAATTTGCATTTCTCTCTTGAATTGATACTTTAGGGCCGCAACAGAGCGGTTTCGGGTTTTACGGAGCCGTCATTAGAGATCGATCTTAACCCTCACCCCGCCGATTATCGAGGTGTCAGAGTTTACAGCGCTCGGAATGACCATTTGCAAATCCGGGGTGATGTGGAGCCAGGGAGCTGCCTCGATATTGTAGTAGAGTTCACATCCCTGTTCGTCATCATACATGTACCAGGGAAACCGGTCGCTGGCGGCGCTGTAAAAATACCCGATGCCGCACGTGTCGTTTCTGCGACTTTCAAGCACCCCCTGGGCGCAGAGCCCGAAGCTGTAAAACCATTCAATGGGATTGGTGTCCTCATCCCCGTAGCCGAGCCGCAGGAAATATCCGAATTTCTGGCCGGGATAATCTTTTTCATCCCAGAAAAGCTGATCATAATTGTAATACACGCACCACGCATCTTTGGTTCGCTCAGGCTCGCCAAAGATGTTGTCTATTTGAGGATAATCTTTTGTGCCGTATGTGAATCCCAGAAGCTGATGGGAGGCGGCTTCAGCAGCTGAAAAATTGGTTTTGAATTCCATCATGAATGTGGCTCCGCCGTCAAAAGCGTCATTGAAGCCGGTAGTGTTTGGCTCGCCGTTGGGGTCCAGCACAGTCAATGAAATAACATCCTGGTCTTCGGCGATGAGCAGAAATAGCCCGCCGCCCAGCGCGGAATATGGAACGGTCCGGATAGTGACCGGGTTGAATACCAGGTTCTGATTCATAAATTGGGTTTTTCCCCTGCCTCCGGCAACGGCATTGAAATCCCGGTCAAGGGTTTCCAGCTTGCCGGTGAACAGGCAGAAGTTATCCGACAGGTAATGGTAATAAGCGGCGCTGGATAATGTCGTTTCATTTTCATCGGCCAGGGGAAACAGCCCGTCGGCGTTAACCGCCGCCATCGCTCCCGTATATGAATTGATAAAATTGCCAAACCGGGATTCTGCAAACAGGCGGATAAAACCGCCTTTCCACCATCCCATTTTTTCGACGTCCATCCGAATGTCCAGATCCGCAGATCCGCCGGCTTCATCTTTTTCCCGGATGCCGCCTTCCAGTATATTCTGATAAACTGTTGTGACATCTGCAAAAACACAGAGGCCATTTTCAGTCATACTTGTCCGCAGGCCGTTTAAGTCCCCGGTCAAAGCCGATCTTGATGCAAGACCGCCGGCATAATCCGGAGCTGTTACGGGGACCGGGATGCCGGATTCACCGGCAAACCCATGCGATGTTAATGACAGGAGCAATAAAAAGGAAAGTAATAGCGAATCGTTGAATTTCATGGCCATATGATAAGTATCTCCAAATAATATTTTAGGATGATCTTGTTTATGGGTTGTTGTGGATGCGATCATGTGCGGGGTCATTTCCCTGATATGAACATATTTACAAGAAACCGATCCCCTTATCAAGAATTCTTCAGCTATTCCCGCTTGACCGAAAGGTTTTGCTCTGACATAAATAAAGAAGAGGGTGAAAATTTCAGCAGGCAATAAGGCTGCGGCTAATGAATCGTATTTAAAAGGAGGCCCCACAGATGGGATGGATGAGATTGGCAACACTTCAAAAGAGGAATTTAAAACCTTACGTGATCGTTCTGGCCGGAGTGTTTCTGCTGTCCATATGCCCGGCCAGCCGGGCCCAGGATGCCGGTGAGTCCAATGTCGCGGTGATGCCCTTTGTTAAAGGAAAAGATCCAGAAAAAATTGAAGAAACATTGAATTGCCCCTATGCCAGTATCTGCTTTGAAGATGAAAATATCCTGGCCGGTGCAGACCAGACCCTGACCCGGATGCTGCATGACATATTGAGCGTCAATCTCGGCAATAAGCTTTTACCCATGGACCGGATGGAATATGTTTATGAAACCATGAAGATCAATTATGCGGAAGATACGCCGGGGAGCTTTGCCCGCCGTCTCGGCAAGTCTTTAAACGTCAGATATGTGGTTGCAGGAAATGTCTGGCGCTATAAAAACAGAAGCGGGGAAGCCTTTGCATCCTCCCAGCCGTCTTCCGTGGCTTTTTCTCTCTATTTGATCGATGTTGAAAAACATGAGCTTATATGGACGGCGACCTATGACGAAACGCAACAGTCCTTGACTGAAAATCTCTTCAATGCGGTCGACTTTTTCAAGCAGGGCGCGAAATGGCTCACGGCCGATGAATTCGCCCAATATGGATTGAAAAAAATTATAAAGACTTTTCCGGATATTTATTAAACCGGATCAGGTTCGGGGAATAGCTGGGTGAAAAGAAAAGGGAGATAACTGGCGCGGAGATAGATTTGGGGGAATTTTGACGACAGGTCTGAGTGTTGATATATAATTTTCAGAAGCTGATGGATATGCCGGTCGCCGGACCAGATGGTTTTGGGCTCATTGTCCCAGGCCGCTTTCGCGCAGACATTGGCCACAAAAAAGATATCCGTATCCTCCGGCGCATGGAGGGAGTGATCCCTGAAATAATTTTTACAAAACGTCACGATCTCCGTGTGGAGTGGATCAGATTTATGATCAAATACCTGCCCATTGAGCTTTAGAGCCTTTAAGAGCATGTCCACTTGTTCCAGGTAAAATTTCTGATGCCGCCAGATCTTATCAATCCAGCTGTCTTTAATGCAGGTGCGCGTGGTATATGCGTCGAAAAAATTCTGGAGCCCCGCGTGGAGTTCATCATAAATGTCTTCGGATATGGAAATGGAAGGTTCATATACCACATCCTCAAGGACCTGAATAAAGCGTTTCAGTTCGGCAAAGAGCAGCGGCAGATACGGCTCAAAATTCTTATTGTGAATTCGCTTGATAAATCCGATGTAGTTGAAAATCTGGTTGATCCGCTCAGACCGGGCGAAGGCGGGGTGTCTGTTCATGCCTTTGGGCGGCGACTGGGTTTTTCGGGGTTCGGCGACCTGGGGAACGGGAAAATTGAGCGGAATATAGGCGCTTAATATATTGGAGTCGACAATATTTTCGTACTCATTGCTCTCAAAGAGGTTTTTGAGTATATATGGATAATTTTCGACTTGTTGCATCATAAGCGCTTTACGAAGGATTATGTTTTCGATTGATTTTTATTGGAAATTCTATAATACATGACAAGAATATTTTTTCAAGTCAGATTTTTAATGATTTTATTGTAGGGACTATCTTACAGGAAATCAGTCGTCCCAAATTGGGTTTTGCCGATTAACTCTCATAGTTGAATCAAAGAAACAGCATTTAATGGATTTCTCTGGAATCAGTTTCGAAATCATCAAAAACCAGAACTGCCTCTTTTACGAACTGGGGGATAACTTTAAAATCACCGGCAGGTCTGTGTTTATGATGGGCAAACCCGCCTGCCTGACACTGATGAGCGATATCACTGAAGCGCTTGTCAAAAGCCAGAGCGGCGCAGGGTCTAAAGAGGACCCGGCCGCCCATTCTTTCAGTTGCAGCGGATACATGAGCGGATGCCCGGGAAAAGTGACGCTCCAATTCAGCGGAGGGAAAAGAACGATCGATGAGGCGCCCCCGCAGCAGACATCCGCCGAAAGCGATTTGGCGCATGAACTGATTAATTTTTCAATTTTTAAAACGCTGGCCGAGCCTGAAATCAGAGAACTTTTATCCTTTTTTAAAACAAAAAAATTCCGAAGCAATCAAATTATTCTGCGCAAAGGGGATCGTGGAGAAAAATTATACATCATCATGACGGGAAGCGTCGAGATCATAGGCGATTACGGGGTTTCCATTGCGGTGCTTGGCAAAGGGGAGGTTTTTGGCGAGATGAGCCTGCTGACCGGAAGCCCGGTGAGCGCAAAGGTGAGGACGGTAGAAGACACCACCGTCATGTATATGTACGGCAACTATTTCAGAATGATGCTCAACCGGTTTTCCCCGCTCCAGATGTATTTTACACGGCTGCTGGCAAAGCGGCTGTCTCAATCCAACATCGACCGGTCCAGGGAGGTTAACGTAGGCATGGCGGGGAACCTGTCCGAAATATCGATTGCGGAACTCCTTCAGGCATTGAATATGTCCCAGAAGACCGGGGTTCTTTCTTTGAAGCTGGCCGAGGGGCATGCAAGGGTTTTAATCAGAGAAGGGGAGCTTGTCAGCGCGAAATTTGATGACTGGATCGGCGATAAAGCGATATTTGAACTCATGAAGGAAAAGCACGGGGAATTCAAGTTCAAGCCGGGATTGTCCCCCAAAGAAATGGACCTCCCCAAAATGGGAACTTTCATGTATCTGCTGATGGAAGGAATGCGGCAGATGGACGAAAATTCAAATCCGACCGAAAAGAATAGCACGGATGAAGAGGATGAAGACCAGCCAGCCCCTGATGAATTGATTTTTGATTGATCATATTTTAATTGAGTTTCTGGCAAAGATTCATGCTGAAAAAATATCAGTTTGCTCGGCATTTATCTGAAAAATGGGGGGTTATAATTCTAAAGCGTGCGACAGAAAAAATGCATGGCTCCTAAAATATAAAAAAATCCGGATTAATATCGAATTATCATGCTTGACCTGATTTTTTTTTATTGATACAAAAAAACTGCAATGCATTTGGTAATACCACCAGCCAAAAATGGAAAAAGAAAAAATGTTGGACGGGCTTTATCCGATAAAAACCGAAAGTTTGAAAGATATCTGCGTCCGGAGGTTTGAAGAGCTGATTTTATCCGGCGCCTTTTCTGCGGGAGAGCGTCTGCCGCCGGAGCGGGATCTGGCCAAGCGGCTGGGGGTCAGCCGGCCGGTGGTGCATGAAGCCCTGGTGGACATCGCCGCCAAGGGGCTTGTGTCCATGACGCCGCGCATGGGCGCCACGGTCAATGATTTCCGCCGTAAGGGTTCTATCGCGCTGCTGACATCCCTGCTTGAATATCATCAGGGTAAACTGGATCCCAAGCTGCTGGAGGGTATGCTCAACATGCGGCTGCTGGTGGAGACGGAAAACGCCCGTCTGGCCGCCAAAAACAGAACAGGCGCGCAACTTCAAGAATTTTATGATCTGCTCAAACAGGAAGCCCAGGCCAATCATTCAGATATTGAAGCCGTCACCCAGCTTGATTTTGAATTTCATCTGCTCGTCACCATTGCCACCGACAATCTGCTCTATCCTCTGCTGATCAATTCTTTTAAACCGGTCTATACAAACCTTACCAGCCAGTTTTTTCAAGATCCCTCCGTGGTGCCGGCCGTGTTTGATTTCCACCGGCAACTGGTGGACGCCATCAGGGAGCGCAATGAACAAAAGTCGGTGGAGATCATGTGGAAGCTGCTCAAGCACGGGGAGGAAAGATTAAGGGAGATTATTTCTCAATAGATCTTTAATGCTTGATTGTGATTCGAAATATCTATCCAAAGATATTTGGAATTTCGAGTATCGAACAGGGAATTTCAAACCGCAGAAGTTGAGGGCATTACTTCGAAATTCGATATTCCTTGTTCGATATTATGCAGTTTATAAAAATGTAAAGTGATCGGGTTGCGGATGTGAAAGATAAATTTTTGAATAAACATGGAAGAAACTAAAGGAGACACCATATGAGCGCTCTGCCAGCCGAAAAATATCAGCATGCGATCAAAGAACCCGCCGGGCTGTCTGAAAGAATTGCCAAACTCCGGGAATATTATTTCAAGGGAACGGATCGGGTCTGGAGCAACGAGTTTACCTCCTGGTCCACAGGAACCCCCTGGGACGTCCAGTTCAACGAAATGACCTATTATATTGTGCCTGAAACCTACATGCTCATGCAGACCCTGCGCAGTTCCTATCGCCAGGCAGCCCGGCCGGTGAATCTCCCGCCGGATTTCTGGAATAACTCCATTGTCGAACGCCGGGCCTGGTTTATCCGGGAGGTGATGCTCAATTATTTGCCCAAAGAGATGCTGCCCGGAGACCTGATTGCCGGCGGACGGTTTAATATCCAGGCATCCATGTGTCTGACCGAGGCCGAGCAAAAGGAGTTTGACCGGTTGGCCACGGGGAAAAGCGGGGTGCGTTCGGCGGTAAAATGGTTCCACGACCACGGGTACGGCAATTCCGGCGCCACCTGCGGCCATTTGATCCCGGATCATAAGATGGCTCTGACTATGGGCTGGAAGGGAATCCACGCCAACCTGGAAGCAAATTATAACAAACTTTCCGAAGCCGATAAAAAAGGCGCCAAAGGCGCCCAGCTTCGCGCCATGATGACCGCCGCCACCCTGCCCGGAGATCTGGCCGGCCAATATGCGGCCCTTTGCCGGAAGCTGGCGGAGGATGAAAAAGACGAAGCCCGCAAAGAAGAGCTGACGGAAATGTCAAAAACCTTAAAGCGCGTGCCCTGGGAGCCGGCGGAAACATTCTGGGAAGCGGTCCAGGCTCTGTGGATCAACCACATGCTCATCATGAGCGATGAAAACTATCCCGGCCCCGGCGTGTCGTTTGGCCGCATCGACCAATACCTTTATCCCTTCTGGGAAGCCTCTTTGAAAAAAGGTATGAGCCGGGATTTCGGCAAGGAAATTTTAAAATGCTTTTGGGTTCATTGCAATACGGTCTATGACGCCATGATCCGTAACGGCAACCAGGGGATTACGTCAGGCTTCGGCCAGCTCATCACCCTGTCGGGACTGGGAAAAGACAACGCGGACATGACCAACGACCTCACTTATGTCATGCTGGAAATCATCGATGAAATGAGTCCCATTTTGGAACCCAAACCCAATGTCCGCATCCACCGTAATACGCCCGATGGTCTTATGGACAAAGTCGTGGTTATGGTGTCGTCGAGCCAGGGCGCGCCGTTTCTGATCAATTTTGATGAGCGGTCCATGGCCGGGATGATGCGGGAAGCAAATATGGCCGGGGTTGGGCACCTCATCCATGAGAAGAACGTCTTTGATTACGCGCCGGTGGGCTGTCTGGAAAACACCATGGCCGGCAACGACCGCTCCGGCACCGTAGACAATAATTTAAACCTGCTCAAGGCGGTTGAACTGGCCATGACCGGCGGAAAGGATTTGATACCGTTTGTGGATATCCTCACCGGCAAAACAGAGAAAATAGGTCAGGACGGACCCCAAACCGGCGATGCCACAAAGTTTGAGACCTGGGAGCAATTCTGGAAGGCCTATGAAATCCAGACCCGATATATTATTCAAAAATGCGTGGGGCTGTATGAACGGTCTGAATCGGTCCGGGCGAGATTTCTGCCCACCCCGTATCTTTCCTGTCTGGTCAGGGGATGTGCGGAAAAAGGAAAGGATATCACCCAGGGCGGCGCGGAAATCTGCCTTGTCACCCTTGAGGCGGTGACCTTTGCCACGACCGTGGACTCCCTGCTGGCCGTCAAATATCTGGTATTTGACGAGAAGAAATGCGCCATGGCTGAACTTATCGAAGCGTTGAGGGTCAACTGGAAGGGACATGAGAAGCTCCAGGCCTTAGCCAGGAACCGGGCGCCCAAGTATGGCCGGGATGATGACGCAGCAGACGAGATGGCCAAAGCGGTCATGAATTTCTGGACGACTGAAACCTGGAAGTACAGAACCCGATCCACCGGGCGGCAGTTCAGGCCGGGCATGCTGAGCTGGAATTACTGGGCCGGCGACGGGTTTGTCATGGCCGCCAGTGCCGACGGCCGGCAGAAGGGGCAGTTTCTTTCAAACGCCATCTGTCCTTCCAATGGCGCGGACATCAACGGCCCCACGGCCAACGCCAATTCCGTGGGCAAGGCCCTGGGTGGAAAAGCAGCCGGCCAAGGCGACTGGGGAGATTACGTAAACAGCCTGCCCAACGGCGCCAGCCACACCATCACCTTCAATCCTTCCATTATCCGTGACCCGGAGCAC
>JALOPH010000279.1 GCA_025453995.1 Desulfobacterales bacterium | reverse complement strand
GATTCCTAATCTATGTGCCGCAGGTCCGATTCCTGCCGGGGGCACCAAATATAAGAATCATTTATGAAAACATTATCAGGAAAAAAAAATCAGTCAGGTCAACGCTACTCCATCGGCGAAGAGATCGCAAACAGCGTCACGCACGGCGTGGGAGCGGCGTTGAGTATTGCGGCCATGTCCGTTCTGATCTTTATCGCCAGCCAAAATAAAGACGCATGGCGCATTGTCAGCTTCAGTATATACGGCGCCACACTGTTTCTTCTTTATCTTGCATCCACTCTCTATCACGCTTTTACCCATGAAAAGACAAAACGGTTCTTCAGGCTGATGGATCATTCATCCATCTTCCTTCTGATTGCCGGAACATACACGCCGCCCACCCTGATCGCCATGCGCGGAGAATGGGGGTGGACCTTATTTTCGATTATCTGGGCTATGGCTGTGGGCGGGCTGATTTTCGAACTTATTTTTATCGGAAAATACAAATATGTTACCCTGGGGATTTATGTGGCCATGGGATGGCTGGCGATCATTGCCATTAAGCCCATGATCGAGATGCTTCCGGATGGAATGATGAAATGGATTGTCATTGGCGGACTTTTCTATACGCTGGGAATCATTTTTTATGTTTGGGAAAAGGTGCCATACAACCATGCCGTGTGGCATCTTTTCGTGCTGGGCGGGAGCGCCATGCACTTTTTCGGCATGCTCTTCTATCTTGCCCCTCAGCCGGCATGAGCGCCTGCCCTGCCTCTCACCCTCAAACGGATACATCTCTTTTCTGCGTCTGATCAGCTTCCCACACTGCAAATTGATCGATATCCTTTTTGATTGATTTTACTGTCCATGCAATCAAGGCAGCGTCATCCATAAACCCGAACATCAACAATATATCCGGAATAAAATCAAACGGCATGACAAAATAAATTATTGACGAGATCATTGCGATCAGGGTTTTAACAGGAATTCTTCTATACGCGCCGCTTCCATAAGCCCTTAACATTCTAAACAATGTCATCAGGGAAACCCACACTTCATCAAGCGCTCCCCTTTTTCGCAAACGGGCTTTCTCATCGGCCTTTTTAAGCAGCGAGTTTAATTTTTCAGGATCTTTTGCAAACTCTGCCGCCTGTTCTTTCGCGCGATTAAAAAAACGGCTGCCGACAATTTTCTTTTCAAGACCTTTTTTTTCTTTCATGCTGTTCTCATCTGTATTTATATTCATTTCCTGCCTTACTATACCAGCCAGGCAAACGAAGCAAACAAATCCTGACAAGAATGGTTTTTTGCAATCTGATACTTTTCATGATATTCGTAAATACCTTCTTAAAACCTTTTGAGAATTTTCAGATGAAAAATATCCTTATATACAATAAAATCGAAAAAGAATTTGCCGGATTCGCCATAAATGAGATTGAGGGACATGATGAATTTCATCAGATGATTCAGTTCCCGGCTGAAATATGGCAAAAAATGGCAGACCAGCGGCTATTTGGGATCGGCATCAACAAAAAATTCGGCGGGTGGAACGGAGACTCCCAGGCGATCGCCCTGGCAGGCCATATACTGACTTCCCATGGCGGGAACATGGGGGTCGCCATGACATGGATGATGCATGAAATAATCTCCAAATGGTTGATTTCAAAATACGGCAGCCGTAAACAACAAAAGGAGCTCCTTCCCAGACTATCGCGTGGTGAAATTACAATTTCACTGGCCGCTTCTGAACCTAATACCGGAGCCCACCCAAAATATATGAGGACTGCTGCCGAAATCACAGACGCAGGATACCGGATCAACGGAGAAAAAACCTATCTGACCAATGGGCCCCTGGCGGATTTTTTTATTATTATTGCAGTAACCGCAGAGATTTCCGATCAAAAAGAGCTTTCGGCTTTCATTGCGCCCAAGGATGCGCCGGGATTATCCGTCACTGATGCAATGAATCTTTCCATATTAAAACCGTCCCCTCACTGCGGGATCATATTAAAGGACTGCATAGTTGGAAAGGATAACCTTTTGGGCGCATTCGGGGATGCGCATGAAAAAATAGTCAAACCCTTCAGAGAGATTGAAGATACAATGATGATGGGACCGATTTCAGGTGGCATTTATTATCAACTCCTACAATTGAGGCGAATCATAACAAAACAGAATCTCAAGCTTGACGCTGATATGATTCTTGAACTCGGCAGTCTGCAATGCGAAGCCGATGCTTTGCATGCCCTGGCAATGGTCGCGGCGGAAAGAATAGATCATCACCGTGACAATCCGCCGGTCGGACCACTCACGCTGTTTTTCAGAAAACAGGTTTCTGATTTTCAGGATCGGATGATCAACATCATCGTAAAAATCAGCGGGGAAACTGATTCCCGTCTTATGTCAATGGTCAAAGACATTGCCGGCGGGATACGGATCGCATCCAATGTTTCGAAATTAAAAGTTCAACGGATCGGTGAAAGCTTTATGTCACCCGTCCGCTCCACCTGAGCTTGGTTTTCAAAATATCAAAATAATTCTGCTGGGGAAAAGAGATCAGGCGGATGGGATGGGGGCTTTTGGTGATGATGAGGGTGTCCCTGTGGTCGAGGTCGACGCCGACCTGACCGTCAAACGTCCCCATGATGTCAGTGGTTTTTGCGCTCAGCTTGATTTTGATGCAGACCGTGTCCGGCACGATCATCGCACGGTTGGTCAGCGTAAACGGACAAATGGGGGTCAGAATGATGCCTTTGACAACCGGGTGAATGATCGGCCCGCCGGCCGCCAGCGAATAAGCGGTGGACCCTGTCGGCGAAGCCACAATCAAGCCGTCGCTTTTATAGGTGGTCAGGTAATGATCATCGATATACGTTTCAATGTTTGCGAGCCGCGCCAGAGCCCCCTTGTTTACAACCACCTCGTTTAATACATCCTCACGGGCGATCTCCTGTCCATTTCGAATCACCCGTACTTCAAGCCGCATGCGTTCTTCAGTTGAAAAATGGTTGGAAACAATCATTTCAGCTGCGGAAAAAAGATTTTCTTCTGCAGTTTCAGCCAGAAACCCGATTTCACCGAACTTTACGCCGATCAGGGGAATGTCATGGTAACCGATCCATCGGGAGGCGCTTAAAAAGGTGCCGTCTCCGCCAAGTACAAACACACAAAAAAGATCCGCCGGAGCGACATCATGTTTCTTTGTCGCATCCTCGCACTGGCGTTCAGGAAAATATGCCTGTTTCCGAACAACTTCAATCTGTTTTGAAGAAAGCCATTTTTCAAGCGCATCAGCCTTCCGAAGCGCCTCCTCGTCATGTTTGATATACAGACCAATTCGTTTCACTGGTTGAATTTCCTGATTTACGATTATAATTATTTTAAAAATTATGTAATTAATGAATTAAAATTTATTAATATCGGTTCGCGATTATTCCGGCAAGCATTTTTCATCACGGGAACTCGACTCTTATTTTTGGGTTTACTCTGCCATGCATCATTTTTAGATCATTTTTATTGACATGCCGGGAAGATTAGGTGAGAATAAAGCAAATTTTTTTTGCCATACAATTATTATGCCATAAGTTTTTCGGAGCCTGTCATGAATTTTTGCATGTGGATCTATATTGGCCTAACATTTGCCTTTATCTGGTTGGCCCCCAACACCGCTCGATGTGAACTGAAAACCCTCGACGATGCTCAAATGTCTGATATCTATGCAGAGGGTTTTGCAGAATTTTATTTCGGTTCTGTTGGAACTGGCCTTACAGAAGCAGTAGCCCGTTTCAACATAAACACATATCAATTCACTGAAATCGCATCCCTTAAACTCGGCTATCATAATGAATATGATTACAAAGATCCGAATCCCGGTTATGGGTGGGATGAAGACTGGGAAGATATTACTATTGGCGGGGACTATACAGATCCGACCCAGGATTTTCATACCAAAGGGCTCTATTTCAAAGCTGTATTTGAGAATATCGATGATCCGGCGGGTT
>JALOPH010000278.1 GCA_025453995.1 Desulfobacterales bacterium | reverse complement strand
CCCCGCTGATCGACATCAAGCCCTATGTTCCTGAATTTGACAAGCCCACATCCGTTAAGACCGGATGGCTTGAAAAGAAGAAAGGAAAAGCCATGTCCCATAAATCCGACAGTCGTTTCAAATAACCCCTGCGCCGAGGGCGCATGCGATCCCCAGAAGCAGCAACCCGGTCACCCATTGGACGGTTTTCATGGTCACTTTGTGCATCCAGCGCTTGCCGATCATCACACCGGCAAACGCCGCGACAATTCCGGAAAGAATCAACGGCCACTGATCCGGCTGGATGGGACTGGCAGATGCCGCAAAAACAAATACGCCTGCATAGACGACGATGCGGGCCATGTCCACCATGAATCCGATCACGGCATTGGTGCCCACAAACGCCTGGGTGGACACCCCGGTTTTGACCAGAAAGGCCGACCGAAGCGCTCCCTGGTGGCCGGACAAGCCGCCGAAAAAACCGGAAAGCAAGCCGCCCCAAACAAGATACTTGCGGTCAAACCGAAGGTTTTGCAACGACGGCAGCAATTCAAACAACGCGAAAACAAACATGAGAGCCGCCATCACCAGTTTGATGGGCGTGATCACGGCTATTTTCGATCCAATGGAATAACGAATCAGTTCGCCGAACCCGGAGACATATCCCAACGCCCCGGCCCCGGCAAAGGCAGCGATGATTGCCGGAATCCCGAACCGCAACACCAGATCGCGATCCGCGTTTTTCCCCACCACCAGGACTTTAAAAATATTGTTGGCCCCATGCACCACTGCGGTGGCGGCCACGGCCATTTCCACGGGGAAAAACAGCGCAAATACCGGCATCAGCAATGTGCCCAGCCCAAAACCGGAATACAGAGTCAACCCTGATACCAAAACGGCCGACGTGCAAATCACAGCATAGATCATGATTTAATAACCTCCTTGTAAAGCTCCTTGATTTTTTCCCGCATGGCATTCAATAATTGTCTGCCTTCCGGGGTTACACGGTAATATTTTCTCTGCTTGTGATCCACGATTTGGGTTTCACAGGTTAACAACCCGCCGGCCTCCATTTTGGACAGCGTGGGATAAAGCGTGCCCGGACTGACAGCATACCCGTGGCGGGCAAGCTCTTCCATAAGCCCCACGCCGAAGACGGCTTCCTTGTCCGCGTGATACAAAATATGAATTTTGATAAATGCCAGTTCAAGATCCCGGATCATATAGCCTCCTTTTATGATTTACGATATCGATATATAATATTGACTTTCGATATTGTCAAATGATTTACTCGCATGGCAAGATCGTTTTAGTTTCAAATTTTTAATCGCGTATGCTAATAAATAATTCGAAGGCTTGAAAACTAAAAAAGAAAGGTTAAATTTAAAAAATCGGATAATCCATTTCGGTGTGTATAACTATATTAAATGGAGGAAATAACATGAAACTCAGCGCCAGAAATTTATTAAAGGCAAAAGTGTCGAAAATCACCATGGGTGCAGTGAATGCCGAGGTTGAGCTTGAGTTGGGCGATGGTCAAAAAGTCATATCCATCATCACGATCAATTCCGTAAAAAATCTCGGACTTGAAGTGGGCAAGAATGCGTATGCGATGATCAAGGCGTCCAGTGTGATGATCGCGGTCGATTAGAAGCCGCTTCAAAACCCTAACTAAAGCCGAACAGCGGCGTTGCATGCCTCTTCAAAATGCTCACATACACATCGTATGCTGCGCTTTTTCATCGGCCCGCGCCTTTCTCTCCAGCCTGAGGCGTATTTTTGAAGCGACTTCTTTTAACTCATGATTGGCCAGCTCATAATCAAATCCTGATCTTGGCCTTTCGAATAAACAAGTCAACCAGGATGCCGATGCCGAACGCCCATCCCATGTTGGGAACAGAGAGCGCAATACCGGCGATGAGGATGGCCACGAAATATTCCTCGTTGGTTGTCAGGCTGCGCATGAGGGGGCACAACTCCAGCCCGGCAAATATCAGCAGCACGCCCAGGACCGAATTAGGAATCAGGGCAAGCAGGGTAAAACCCAGATCGCCCAGAATAAGGGCAACGACCACCAGAAAAACGCCGATCATGATTGGAGCGCCGCCGGTCCGGGCGCCGAACCGGTAATGGGCCGCAAGCCCGCCGGTGCCGTGGCACATGGGGACTGCCCCAAAAAATCCAGCGGGCAGATTGACAATGCCCATGGTCAGCGCGAATTTTCCAGCTTTGGTTTTTTCAAGCAACGGATTGCCCGGAAATAATATCTGACAGGTATCGGCGGTGCCCACGCAGGCATTGCCGATGGTTAAGGGGATCTGGGGCAAAATCAGCATAATAAATGCGAGCCAGAAATCATGGGTTGAAGGTAAAATAAAATTCATTTTTGTCGGGCCGATGGAAAACGCCCGATCCCCAAGCCCGCCCAAAGACAACCCGGCGATAATGCCCACTGCCAGGGCCGCCAAAGCCGCCGGCACTTTTTTATTATCCAACAGCGCCAGCACCAGCGCAAAAACGATAAATCCAAGAATCAGATTGACCGGATAACCGGCAAGTTTGCCCGGCAGTCCGGAACCAAACAGGTTTTGCGTCAGAATCAGATCCACCCCTTTACGCAAAAAAATCAGACCCAGCGCCAGTTGAATGCCCCGCACCACCGGCTGCGTGAACAGCTTGGCCAGCCGGTCCACCATGCCCGTCAACGACAACACCATCAACAGGCCGCCGAAAATAATCCCTGATGCCGCGATCACCGGCTCGGTGATCTGTGCAGGGTAGGCGATGGCAATGGCGCCCACGGCCTTTAAAGGCTGAACCGGCACCGGCAGCTTATAATAATATCCCGTGATGATGTAAAAAATACCGAATGACAGAAACACCGTGGTGGGGCTCAGTTTATTAATCAGAATCATGGCAATGACAATGGGAAGCAGTGTCCCCAAGTCCCCGAAAGCCCCGGCCAGTTCCATGCGGTTGAAGGTGATGTTTTTCATGAAAAGGTCCCCTTTTTGTCATATCCTTGAAAGTGAAGTATTGAGATATTTACACTATGCAGACAGGATGTGTAAATGAATATTCAAACTTCATCCTTCCTCGCTCAACCCGCTGCCATTCTCCTCCACTGCTTCTTTCCCCGAAGCTGCCGGCTGAGGCAACAAATGCTTTGGCAGAAATGCAATTCCAGCGATCAGTGTCGGGACAACGGCGCTGGCAATTACAGCGGCCACCAGAAAGGAATATTGCTCCTGAGTCACAATGCCATGCGTAAATCCGTATATCGCAGAAATGGTTCCGAACGTCAGGCCCGTTGACATCAACAGGGTATAATACCATCGCTCGTTTTTTTCCTTTCGGAACAATCCGATAAATGGATATAAACCAAAAATTTTCGATGCCACCTTAGCGCCCAGAAGGACTAAAAAAATCAACGGCGCAGCCAGCAGCGCAGGCAGGGAAACCAGTGTTCCGGCCCGAAGAAAATAGAACGGGGTCAGAAATCCCACGGTCAAAGTCCTCAACCGGTGAATCCATACTTCATCTCTGGCCGCGCTGCCGGCAAGCACCATTCCGACAATGTAAGCCGGCAGTACCGCCTCGCTGCCGGACCAGAACGCCAGGGCGCCCAGGCTGAACAACGTCAGCATAATCCATTTGGTGCGTATCTGTGCTGTCCGGAACCCATAGACCCGGCTGATCCATGACGTGACATAAGGCAGGATGGCAATGACTATAATGCTGGTAACAATAAAAATAACTGTACATCTTTTTTCCGGACTTTCAATTTTAGCAAATCCCTGAGCAAGTTGAGTTGCATTCGGAAGTCCTTTCTTAGAATCAATTCCCAGTTCCTTTAATATGGGTCTGACGATACCTGAATTGATCAATGCTCTTGGACCGGTATCAAAAGAGAAACCGTTGGCGTTGAACGTGTTGACCAGCCCTCCGGTTTTGTCGTTTTTTTCCAATAGTAGAACATCGAAATTTTCCCTGGACAGGTAAGCTGCCGCAGTCATGCCTGCCATGCCTGCG
>JALOPH010000004.1 GCA_025453995.1 Desulfobacterales bacterium | reverse complement strand
ATATTCTTTTTTCGACTTCATTTCTTCCTCTTTATTTTTCAATGGGTTATAATTTTTTCTGCAAGAAAAAATTATTGGAACATCAATTGAATCCGTTTCCGACGGATTTTTCGCATCCAGAGCGTCAGGAGGCCCAAAATAACGATCAGGACCGGAAGGCCCGCGATATTAAACAGCTTGATGGCATTTTTAACCACCACGTCCGTGTCGTCCAGCGGATTAAAGGCCTGGGTCTTGCTGCGCATAACGGCGATTTTCTCCCGGTGATTGAGCATATCCACCAAGTTTAACACAAACGCGGCATTGGGGCTGTTGCCTTCCGTATCCACCATATTGTCCTTGAGCAATGCAGATGAACCGATGATGCAGATTTTTGCAGGTTTCCCAGCCTGAAGAAACTCCGCCTTGCTTTCGATTTTGGATAAATCCATCTCCGGTTTTTTGGATTTTTCTGCGTCAGACTCGGACACATCCGTTTCCATGATATCGGATGCTTCATCTGATTCCTCCGATTCCTTGACTTCTTTCTGCGGGATTTCTCTGCCGGTGAAATAGCTTTGGAACTGACCTTCAATCAGATATCCTAAGGGGATGCTCTTGAAGCTGTCTTCTTTTTCCGGTGGCTGGATGAACATGGGGTTTAAGTTAATTTTACCTGTCATTTCCCAGGATTCCTTGGATGAGGCAAAAAGCTGATGGGCGGTGAGTTTTCCGTCTTTTAGGGTATCCTGGTCCAGAGCAAGCGGTGAGTTGTTGATGGTGACAAGCCCTTTAATGTTTTTTAAAAAGTCAAAGTCATGGTTGATATTTTCGTTTTGGATAATCGGCGCAAAATAAATCGGGCGTTCACCTCCCCCGCCGGACCGGGTGGGAACCGTCTGTTTGAAGCAGTTTTTGTCCATGACATAGGCTTGCTTTACTTCAACGCCATAATGCTTAAGCAGTTTTTCAAGTCCGGTGTTCAGCGGCTGATAGCTTGGCCCCATATTAAATGAAAACTGCTGCTGTGGCGGTTGAGGGATTTCCTTAAATGCGTCGGTGAAGATGGCCAGGTTGGTTCCCCGCATCAGGGCCTGGTCAATCTGATAGAGCGCATAGTCTGAAAACGCTTCGGTGGGCTGGGCAATGATCAGGCAGTTTAAGCTCTCCGGAATGTTTTCATTGGTTAAGCTGACCTGCTTGATGGTGTAGTTTTCAGAGAGCAGCACCTGGAAGTTGCGGATCCCTTCCTGCTGCTGCATGCCCATCATGGGGTCGGGGATTGCAAGGGTCCCGTGGTCGGCGAGATAGCCGATATCCTCGTTGATCCCGATGAGGGTTTCGATATTTTCATTGATCATCTCCTCAAGGGCGCCCGGTTCGGTCAGCTCGTAGCGGGTGCCGAAAATCGGAATCCGCATGACGTTGAGCAGCGGGACGGATGTTTTTTTCTCGGCAAAATCCATGGTCAGACCGATGACGCCCTCTCCTGCAGGTATATTATTCTGGGAAATATCCGGCCATTTCAGGGTCATCACGTTGTACTTGTCCGAAACTTCATCCAGATTGGCGTCCGCCGGCGGGTCCAGAAACTGGAAGTTCAGTTGTCCGTAATTCGTTTCATTGAGCTTGTGGACGATTTCCTTGACTTTTTCCGGAAGATTAGGCAAGTCGCTTAATCCCATAAACGGCGCCACCTGATTGAGCGATGATGACATGATGAGCTGGATGTTGACCTTTTCTTTCAATCCCGCCAGCTTGCTGATCTTATTGTTGAGTTTTTGAATGTTGGTGGTCAGCTTGTATTCGAGGCCGTCGGTGGTGGTGATGGCCGGAATCTGCTCAATGAGGTCTCCGTGGATCATCACCAGGCCCATGTAAGCTTTTTTGAATTTGACTTCGTCTTTCTCCAGCACCCGGATTTCAACGGGGAATATCCCGTAATTTTCAGCCTGTTTCCGGTTTTCAATGGCTTTTTCGCTCACGCCCTCCTCCTGGGGGCTTACGTCATAGAACCGGTAATTAAAATTCCTGTTGGCGTAGATCGCATATTCTTCCAGCAGGTCCATGAGATATCTCTGGGTGCTGTTGTGGGGCGCGGGCAGGTTTTCCGTAAAAAACACATTGATGGTCAGCGGTTCGGAAAGATTTGAAACAGCCGCTTTACTGGCGTCTGACAGAGAGTATATTCTGTTCCCGGTCAGATCGATCCTGAAGAACAGGGTCAGGCCGGCGATGTTGACCAGCACGATGACTGCAAGATAGATGAGAAATTTGATATATGCGTCCGTTTGGAATTTGCCTTTCATGGTGATCTCCTTATGTGATTACTCTTTTTTCATCAGGGACAGGTATGTGGCGTACAGGCCGACAAACATCACGCTGATAAAATAGAGGATGTCTCGCGAATCGATGATTCCCCGAGAAATATTCTGAAAATGGGAGTCTGCGCCCAGGTACTGGATGATGTTTAAAATGGCCTCCGGAAAGAAAAATAGCATTTTATCCAGCAGCGTCAATGTGAAGCAGATGGCAGCCCCGAAAATAAAGGCGATGATCTGGTTGTGGGTGGCAGACGATGCAAACAGTCCGATGGCGGAAAAAGTTCCGCCAAGCAGAAGGGCGCCCACATAGCCGCCGATGACCGGCCCCCAGTCCAGATCGCCGATGAGTGAAATGCAGACCGGGTAGGCGATGGTGGGAAGCAGCATGGCTGCTGTCATGGCCACGCCGGCGGCGAACTTGCCGATGATGATGTCGGAAAACGTCACCGGCAGGGTGAGCAGAATCTCATAGGAGCCCACATGAAGCTCCTCTGAAAACAGCCGCATGGTGACCGCGGGAATTACAAAAGAGAATACCAGGGGGAGCAGGGAGAAAAAATTTCGCATGCTGGCCTGGTTGTAAAGAAAAAAAGTGGAAAAGAAAAACCATCCCGTGACGATCAGAAAAATCGATATCACAATATAGGCGATGGGTGAGACGAAATAGTCCTTGAATTCTTTTTTGAGAATATGGGTAAACTGTCGCATGGTTAATTCTCCTTGCTGACGTGCCGGGTAAGGTCACGGAATATGTTTTCAAGGGTCCGGGTTTCCTGTCTGAATTCCATGAGAACCCAGGGGGCGGCTTTTATTTTTTGATAAATCGGCTCCCGCAGATCCGTTTCAGACCGGCAGGATGCTTTAACGGTCAGGATGCCGTCGTCGGTGCGGCTGATTTGCTTAATTTTTGAAACCCCGGCAACAGCGCTCAATTCTTTTTCAACAGCCGCGAACTCGGCATTCAACAGGGAAATGTCGATCAGCGTCTCTTTTCCCGCGGACTGCTTGAGTTCCTGGGTGGCCCCGTCGGCCACGATTTTTCCCTTGTTGATGATGATGATGCGGTCGCAGGTGGCTTCTGCTTCACTGAGGATGTGGGTGGAAAAGAGGATGGTTTTTTCCTTTCCGATCTTGCGGATGATGTTTCTGATTTCAACGATCTGGTTGGGGTCAAGCCCCTGGGTGGGTTCATCCAAGACAAGGAATTCCGGGTCATTCATCATGGCGTGGGCCAGGCCCACCCGCTGATTTAAGCCTTTGGAAAGTTCGCCGATGGCTTTGTGCATGATGTCCTTCAACCCGCAGAGTTCGGCGAGATATTTTAACCTGGGGTGCCGGTCGCTGTCGCTGACGCCCCGGATTCTTGAGACATATTCCAGATAGTCATAGACCAGCATCCCTTTATAAAAAGGAGATGATTCCGGCAGGTAGCCGATCATCTGCTTGATTTCAAGGGGGTGGTCGTCAATGGATAAGTCTTTGATACGGATCTGACCGGCGCTGGGCTGAAAAAAGCCGGTGAGCATTTTTAATGTGGTGGTTTTGCCGGCGCCGTTGGGGCCCAGCAGTCCGACCACTTCTCCTTTGCTGATGTCGAAACTGATCTGATCCACAGCACAGAAATGATCATAATACTTGGTCAGATTCTCTACATGAATCATTTTTTTCTCCTCATGTGTTTTTGATGCCGATGGGTTGTAAAATGTTGAGGCAAACCATTGTTAGCTGAAATTTTTTGGTTCTGATATTTCTGCTTTTTTTAAGTTGACCTCCGCAAGGGGAGCGCTATAAATTGAATTCCCCCTTGCAATAAAGGGGGAATTCAGGGGGAGTTTATGCAGCACTCGCTTAAACGCTGGCAAGTCGTTCAAGGATCGCTGTTGGAGCAAAAAATAATAATTCAGCATGGTTTTGTCAATATTTTTCAGATATTTTTTCGGTCCTCCATCTGGATCGCTGAAAAATTCAGATAAGATGATGTGCCCGGAAAACCATATTCAACCAAATTTAAAGGATAGGCCGAAAAAATTATGGACGAATTTGACCAGCTAATACAGATCATGGAAAAGCTCCGGGGACCGGGCGGGTGTCCCTGGGACGCCGAGCAGGATCACAAAAGCATCATGAAACACCTGATTGAGGAAGCCTATGAGCTGGCTGACGCCGTTGAATCCGGAGACCCGGAATCCATGGCCGAAGAGCTCGGGGATGTGCTTCTCCAGGTGGTGTTTCACAGCGCCATCGCAAAAGACAATCAGGAATTCACCCTTTCCGAAGTAATTACTCACCTGTGCGATAAACTGATTCACCGGCATCCCCATGTATTTGGAGATGTGACTGTCCGCGATTCCAAGGAAGTCATCCGGAACTGGGAGAAGCTCAAAAAAAAGGAAAACGGCAAACAGGAGCGGAAATCCATATTATCAGGGATTCCAGAGTCGCTCCCGGCCCTGCTCCAGGCCCACAAAATCCAGTCCACAGTCAGCCGGGTGGGATTTGACTGGGAAGCTCCTGAAGAGGTTTTGCTCAAAATTGACGAGGAGCAGGCGGAATTGGCCGATGCCATGGAATCAGGGGATAATGAAAAAATTACAAATGAAATCGGTGATTTGATTTTTTCCGTGGTCAACCTGGCCCGGCTGCTTCATGTGGACCCCGAAGCCGCTCTGCGCAAGACCAACCGGAAATTCACCCGCCGGTTTTTTGAAATTGAAAAAGCCGCCAAAGCCCGCGGCATCCGTTTGGCGGATATGCCCATGAAGGAAAAGGATGAGATCTGGGAGGGGGCAAAAAATAAAATCGGATAAACGCTCCTTAAACAGTTGATGGGATGAGCCGAACACGCTCCAGAAAAGACGCCATGCCGGGATTGGATTTCCGCTGGCATCCAGGACCTTTTGCATGACAAACAGAAGCGGCACCCCCGCGGTCAAAGCGGAGGCAAACCCTTTACCTGCTGAATTACGCCATCCGGTCAATTCTTCGATAATGTGACGACCCAGCCGGGTGCCCACATCCAGCGAGTTATATACAAAAGTGGTAAACGCCATAGGATTCATAATAGGTTTGGCATTGACTTTGTATGATTTTTGGTTCATAGTTTCATGAAAAATCAGATTGTTAAGGAGCCTTCCATGAAGATGAAGCCATATTTATGTATTTTGATTTTATGCTTGCTGTTTCCCGCGCTATCCCAGGGGGCAGAATCACCGGTAGGAAGCATTAAAACTTTAGAGGGGGATGTGCTGGTCTTGAGGGGCGGACAGTCGATCCCAGCGAGTATCGGCATGCCCGTATTTCAAGGAGATATTATCCAGACTCCTGCCTCAGGGTCTGCGGGCATCATTTTCCGTGACGATTCCATTATTTCCCTGGGCCCTGAAAGTAAACTCAGCATCATGGAATATGTGTTTGAGCCCAAGGATGAAAAATTTTCCATGCTCATGAAAATGATTAAAGGGACGTTTGTTTATATTTCCGGCGCCATTGGAAAACTGTCGCCCGATTCCATCAAACTGGAGACGCCTTCAAGCATTATAGCTGTGCGCGGCACCAAGATGCTCATTGAAGTCAAGGGGTAATCGATTTTCTGATATGGATAGGGGGTTATAGTATGATTCAACGTTGTTTCATAGTCATAAGTCTTATCAGCCTTCTGGCCGGGTGCGCCTCTCACCGTACAACCGTGGTTCTGGTTCCGGACCCCCAGGGCCATGTCGGTAAAGTTGCAGTGCAAACCCAAGGCGGTGAGCAGCTTCTTTCAGAATCCGGTCAGGCTGTGATTGTAAAAAACGAAAAAGACGCCCCGGCTCCGGCGACTAAGTTCGGCGATGAGAAAATCCGTTCCATGTTCGGCAAAGCGTTGGATGCTGAACCCCCCGTGCCGGAGAAGTTTGTCCTATATTTTAAAATTGACAGCACGGAGCTGCTGCCGGATTCGGCAATGCTTATAACGAAAATCATCGGTTCCATCAGACAGCGTAAATCATTTGACATCAGCGTAAACGGCCATTCCGACCGGTCCGGCGAGGATGCATACAACCTCGATCTTTCATTAAAAAGAGCCGCTTATATTAAGGAGCTGATTGTTAAAGAAGGTATTGATGAACGATATATCACGACTGACTCCCATGGAGAAGGCAACCCGGTGGTGCCCACTCCAGATGGCGTGTCAGAACCGCTCAATCGGCGCGTGGAGGTCATCGTTCGTTGATAAACGGGAAAAATAGCAATTGATGGATGGTTCCCTTTGGGTCTAAAAGACCTGACAACAAAATCGGGCGCGGATAATATCAGACTTTTTATTTATGGCTGTCTGATCACCCTGGTGCTGGCCGTTTTCTCCATAATTTCACCCTCGTCTTTACACTATTCCCATAACAAATCCTATGACATGCTGATGCGGGCTCTGCCCAATCCGCCTTCCAGCCAGATACCGGTTATTGTCGGGATTGATGATCAGAGTCTTGCCGAATTTGGACAGTGGCCCTGGCCCAGATACATCATCGCGCGGCTGATCCAAAAAATAGGGGAATACGAAGCTGCCGGGATCGGGCTGGACATGATATTCCCGGAACCGGACCGTACCTCCGTGTCGGTTATATGCGATGAGATGGCTCGTGAAAGGGGCATGCCTTTTTCAGATGCGGCGCGTTACAGCCCCAAGTCTGAAAATGATCAAATTTTTGCAAACGCACTTCGGTCAACACCAAGTGTTTTGGGATATCAATTTATATTCAACGGGAACAGCGCGCCGTCAGAAAGCGTTCTTCATCACCTGAAATATACGACCAGGCAGCAAGCCAGCGATGGGAAATGTGATTTGCCTGTGGCCGCAAACGTCATTTGCAGCCTGCCGGTTCTGATGAGCGCGGTGGAGGCATCGGGGTTTGTCAACGCGTTAACCGATGGCGACGGCGTGATCCGCCGTGTGCCGCTGATAATGGATTACAGAAGCAGGATTTACCCGTCACTGGGATTGGCGTGTCTGATTCAGTCCTTCGGCAAAGATCAGATACAGGTGGAAACCGGGCTGGACGGTTATCATATCGACTGGAAAGACCGTGGGATTCCGCTGGACTGCAACGGTTATATTCTGGTCCGGTACAGGGGGGAGCAAAACCCCTTTCCGTATGTGTCTGCAGCCGATATCCTTTCCGGCCGGATATCAGCAGCCATATTTACGGGCAAGATTGTTTTTATCGGCGTCACGGCTACCGGCATGGGCGACTGGCATTTATCCCCCATGAACAGAATGGCTCATGGCATGGAGGTCCATGCCAGCATTGTCGACAGCATCCTGACCGGGAGTTTCATCAGGCGGCCGGCATGGGCTCCCGGAGCGGAACTGGCAATCATGGCCGCAGCAGGACTGTTATCCTCAATGGCCCTTGGAGCCGGCGGCGCGCTCTGGTGTTTTTTGTTCACGGTTTTTTCAGGTCTGGCCACTGGCGCCATATTTTATGGCCTGTTGTCCTTCTCTGGGCTTTTTCTTTCCCCCGTTTTGCCGTTGTCCGTATTAATGGTCAATTTTGCAGTGTTGAATACCATCAAATATGGCCTTGAGGAGTTGAAGGTCCGGCAGCGAAGCCAGGAACTGATCATGTCCCAGGATGCAGCCATTCTCAGTTTGAGCGCACTGGTGGAGACCCGGGATAAGGAAACAGGCCATCATATTCTCAGAACCCAACGATATGTCCGGGCGCTGGCGCGACGCCTGAGCCGTTTGGCGAAACACAGAAAAAACCTGGACGACCAGGCGATCGAATTGCTTTATAAGTCAGCCCCCCTGCATGATATTGGAAAGGTCGGCATATCGGACCGGATCCTGGGAAAAACAGGGAAACTCACGGACGCTGAAATTGAGATCATGAAGACACATACGCTCATTGGCGGTCAAACAATAGAGAAGTCGAAAAAAATGCTCGGGGAGAAAATCAACATTCCATATTTAAAATATGCCTATGACATGGCCATATCCCATCATGAAAAATGGGATGGCAGCGGCTATCCTTTAGGGCTTGCGGGAGACGCGATTCCATTGTCCGGCAGATTGATGGCCCTTGCCGATGTTTATGACGCGCTGATCAGCAAACGGGTGTATAAATCTGCTTTTTCCCATGAGGCCGCCCGTGAAATCATACTCAATTTGAAGGGGCGGCATTTTGATCCGGATGTGGTGGATGCTTTTTTAGAAGTTGAAGGAGTGTTTCAATCTATCGCCCGGGAACTGGCAGATTCAGAATGAACGATAAAGAAGGCGCTCAGCAGGCACTATTCGGATCCGCATCCTGCACGGCCCTTTCATCCCGAAGCTTCCTGCCGGAGTGACGTCGATCCCGGATCATGGCAACAGTCGTTTCCAGCAACATCAGCGCCGCCAGCGCGACCAGAATCAAGGCGGCATATATAACCGGATCGTATGTCAAAATGAACTCCCCATTTATAAGCCAACCGTCCATGATGATGCGCATCAGTGCCCATGAACTCATGGCAAACATCCAGACCGCCGGCAGAAAGGCGGCAAGCCAGACATAACGGTTTTTGGATGTTTTAAAAAGCCAGACCGTGATGCCGATCAGCGCAAGGGCTGCGAGGAGTTGATTCGACGCGCCGAACACACTCCAGAAAACACGCCATGCCGGGATCGGATTCCCGCCGGCATCCAGTGCCTTTTGCATGACAAACAGAAGCGGTACCCCCGCGGTCAATGCGGCGGCGAAGCCTTTGCCCGTCATGTTGCGCCACCCGGTCAGTTCTTCGATAATGTAGCGTCCCAGCCGGGTGCCCACATCCAGGGTGTCATACACAAAAGTGGTAAACGCCATAAGCCCGAAGGATATGCCCAGCGCCGCGGGGATGTGAATCAGTTCCAGAAACCGGCCGATGCCCATGGCATAAATATAATTCGGCGGTTTTCCGGTCAACGGGTTGTCCTTGGCAAGCATCATGACGCAGGCCAGGGCCACCACCGCCAACAGGCCTTCAATCAGCATGGCGCCGTATCCGATGATTTTTGAATCGCCTTCCCTTTTAAGCTGCTTTGATGTTGTGCCCGAACCCACCAGGGAGTGAAACCCGGAGCAAGCGCCGCAGGCGATGGTGATGAACAGAATGGGGAACATGGGAAAAAAGAAGGCTCCCCAGTCGCTGTCAAGCCGGTTAAAGGCCGGATATTGGATGGTGAAGCCCCCGAAAATCACGCCGATACCTGAAGCAATGAGGGACGCATAAAGAAAATATCCGCCCAAATGACCCCTCGGCTGAAGCAGCATCCACATGGGAAGAATGGAGGCGGTAAAACAATAGGCCAGAATCAGAAAATCCCATAATTTGACGGCGGACGCCGGCGAAATCCCCAGCATGACGTCCAGATCCACGGGAATATATCTGCCAAACCATATGGAAACTCCCACCAGGGGCAGGAATAGAGCCGTCGCCCCGGTCAGGTTGAGCCTGGTATATTTCAGCAGAAGCCCCATGAACACGGGCAGCGCCAGATAGAGCAGAGAGGACGCGGCAATGGCGCCGCCGCCGACCTTCTCGCCGTTTTCCAGCGTGATCGTCCCGACAAACGAACTGGCGGTGATATCGGTAAACGCAACAATGATATAAACCAGCGTAATCCAGACAAAAACCATGAACAGGACATAGGCTCTGTTAGAGACGTTTTCCCGGACGATTTCAGTGATGGAACGGGCCTTGTGCCGGATGGATGCCACCAGCGCGCCCATGTCGTGCACACCGCCGATGAATATAGAGCCGAGGATGATCCAGATAAGGGCCGGCCCCCATCCGAACATCACGCCGGCCAGAATGGGCCCGGTGATGGGCCCGGCCGCGGCAATGGCGGAGAAATGCTGTCCCATGAGATACCGGGGCTCAGCCGGCACATAGTCCACGCCGTCTTCCATCTCAATGGCCGGCGTAATCCCGGCGTTGTCAATGCGAAACACCTTTTTTGCCAGAAACGCGCCGTAGGTATGATAGACGATAAAAAAAAGACCTGCTGCTGCGGCGACTATGTAGAGGATCGGAATGGGTTCACCTCATCTTTTATTCAAGCTGTTGCCATCGCGGGATTTGCTGACTTATGAATATTTATCCGGAGCATGGGAGGTTGACAAGATAAATTTTGGACTAAGGTGAGATTGCCCCCCACTGAACCAGGCGTTGATAGGCATACCGGGCCTGGTCGCCTTCTTTCACCTGCTGGAGGTAACGGTAATAATCATCGGCTGCTTTTTTCTGGTTGCCCATCCCTTCATACGCATACCCTCTGTAGAAAATAGTGTTCGGATTGCCGGGAAGTTTGGATTCATAAGCGGTGAAATCGTCAACCGCCTGATCGAATTTTTTCAGCCTGATTCTGGCGAGCCCGCTGAGGTGGTTTGCCTGGGCTTCCTGGGGATACACCTGTTTGGCTGCTTCCGAAAATCGGAGGGCCTGATCGTACTTTTTTTGCATCATCTGGCATTTGGCCATCATGACAAGCCCGGCATAATCATTCGGAGCGAGTTTCAGTCCTTGTTCAAAAGAGGCTTCAGCCCGGTCATAGGCCCCCTGGACCATGGAATCAGCAGCCTTTTGGAAGAGATCGATGGCGGGTTTGTCCTTTCTGAGGCCCGCGGTATGGTCCATATATCGTTCCCTATACAACGGCTGGGAGGCAAAATTTGAAAATTCGTTGTTTTTCATGCTGATGGCAGATTCGTATCTCTCCTGGCTCATGGGATGGGTGGAAAACAGCAGGGAAGCCGCGCCAAGGTTTCCTTTATGAAGACTGTTGAGCATGGCCATGAGTTTGACGAAACCTTCGGAACCATATCCGCTCCGGGTCATATAGGTCATGCCCAGACGGTCGGCTTCGCGTTCATTGTCGCGGCTGTATGAGGCAAGAAGCGCGCCGGCGCCAAACATGCCGAGTTGGTTTGCCATCTGGCCGTACGCCTCCCCCTGGGTGCCGGCATAAGCGGCGATTCCCCCCACAACAGCCTGTGTCAACAATCCTTTGGACATTTGCTGCGCCGTGTGCCGGGCGTTCACATGGCCCATTTCATGCCCGAGGAGCGAGGAAAGCTCGGCTTCACTTTCAAGGGAGAGAAGTATCCCCCGGGTAGCCGCGATGCTTCCACCGGGAAAGGCATAGGCGTTGATATAGGTCGCGTTGACCCCTTGAAAGGAATAAGGCATGTGCGGACGGTGGGTGTGCGGGGCCATTGCCATGCCTACCTGCTGAAGGTATTTATTCAGCGCGTTATCCTGAAGTTTTCCATAGTCTGTGGAGAATTGATGGGGTGAGTTTTGCCGATCCACTTGTATTTCCCAATCCTCTGAAACCAGCATCAACTGATTCTGGCCGGTGACCGGATTGACCGCACATCCAGCCAAAAAACCGGCTGAGGCGACAGCGGATAATGCTAAAAATTCTCGCCGGCTATACATTCGATGTTTCAAGATGTCATCATTAAAGTAGGTTCCCATTTTATGTCCTTTTGTCGGATCAATCTTATGATATTGATCTCTATTTATGCGATGCTCATTCCTTCAGTTTGGCCTTTAGCCGGTCATCCTCATAAATTCGATTTTAATCGAATTTATCATTACATCATAAAAAACGGATCCACATCCACCGCAAGGGTGACCTTCCGGCTGGAGGCTCCCAGCCCTTCCTCAAAAATCAGTTTCCGGACAAAACGGTGGAGCGCTTGCGCGCCGGGTGATTTGATGAGAATCTGCCACCGGTAATGTTTGGCGATCCTCGTCAGGGGGGCTTCGATGGGGCCGAGAACTTCAATTTTATTTTGAAACTGAGGGTCCCGGTTATTTAATTCCCGGCATAGCTGACCGGCTTTTATAGCGAAATCCTTGGCCTTTTCCGCATCCCTTCCGGAAATTTTTAAGAGAATCATGCGTGAGAATGGTGGATAACGGAAAGTTTTGCGGAAAAAAATTTCCTGGTTGTAAAAAGCCATGAAATCCTGAGTTTTTGCCGTTTCGATGCTGAAATGGTCCGGGTTGTAAGTCTGGAGGATGACCCGTCCCGGCCGGTCGCCCCGTCCCGCCCGTCCCGCCACCTGGGCCAGAACCTGGAACGTGAGTTCTCCGGCCCGAAAATCAGGAAAGCTTAAGGACAGGTCCGCGCAGATGATCCCCACTAAAGTGATCTTGGGGAAATCATGCCCTTTGGCCACCATCTGTGTGCCGATGAGAATGTCTATTTCATGATTCCGCAGCGATTTCAAAATGTTAATCAATGAATCACGGTGGGAGATGGTGTCCCTGTCCATGCGGGCGACCCGGGCGCTTGGGAAAAGTGCTTTCACCGCCTGCTCGATTTTTTCAGTTCCCATGCCCAAACGCTTGATGGCCGATGACCCGCAGACCTTGCAGACGGACGATGCCGGCTGGCGAAATCCGCACAAGTGGCATTTATAGACGCTTGCCTTTTGATGAAGGGTCAGCGTCATGTCGCAGTGCCGGCATTTCAACGGTTGGCCGCACCCGGCGCACACCGGATAGGTGGCAAAGCCCCGGCGGTTTAAAAAAAGGAGCGCCTGTTCCTTTCGCTCAAGGGTTTCTTTAAGGGCCTGATGCAGCAGCGGGGTGATAAACCGCCAGATGCCCCGAAAGTCCTTGTGTTTTTTTAAATCCACCATGCAGACTTCCGGCAAATCCTGCTGATAAATCCGTTTTTTAAGATTAAGCTCGTGGAATTTCCGGGTGGCGACATTGTAAATGGAATGAACTGACGGAGTCGCTGACCCCAGCAAAACCACTGCGCCTTCCAGCCTGGCCCGGACTATGGCCATGTCCCTGGCATTGTACCGGAACCGGCTTTCCTGTTTGTAGGATGTGTCGTGCTCTTCATCCACAATGATCAGGCCCAGGCGGGACAGGGGCGCGAAAATAGCCGACCGGGCGCCGATGACAATGGGAGATTCCGAGTTGGCCGCCCGTCTCCATTGATCCAGGCGTTCACCGGCTGAAAGGCCGCTGTGAAGCACGGCCACGCATTCCCCGAACCGGCCGCGGAACCGCCGTTCCATTTCTGTGGTCAGAGCGATTTCAGGAACAAGAATGAGCGCCGTGCAATTTTTTTGAAGGGCCTCTGCCGCTGCCTGCATGTACACTTCGGTTTTTCCGCTTCCGGTCACGCCGGCCAGGAGAAAGGCCGCAAAACCCTTGCCTAAGGATGAGCGCACCTCAGAGACCGCCCTCTGCTGTTCTATCGTGAGTTTTGGCGGGGCATCCGCGCAGACCGAGTCTCCGAAAGGATCACGATAAACTTCTCGGTTGAACAGGGTCAGAAGCCCTTTTTTTTCCAATGTCCGGATCAGGTTGGATGCGGCGGGGATCTGCAGATTCAATTCTTTGATGGAAATTTCGCCTTCAGCGCGGATCGCATTGATGATAAGTTGTTGTTTTTCAGAAAGCGGATCAGGGAGGATACCTTCGGTGGGCCGTACAAAGCGTTCTGTCCTGGGCCGCGTTTGGGCCTTGCGCATCTCGCGTTTACGGATGAGGAATCCCTTGTCCTCCATACGGCCGATGGCGCGGCTTGAGATCTCCCGGCCGAGTTTTTTACAAAGGTCCGGAAAGCTGCAAGCGGTGGCTTGAATTGCATTCAATATGCCGCATTCAACGTGCGGCAGTTCATTTCCGGCAAGCGCGTTTTTGCCGGCAGCGGTTATATGAAGCATGACCCGCTCGTTGACATTGATGCCGGCCGGCAGCGCTTCGCTGATGACCTCGCCGAGGGGGTGAATATAATAGTCGGCCATCCATTTAAAAAATGCGATCATGGCAGGCGGAAAAAGCGGGGCTTCATCAAGAATTTCGATGATCTCCTTCAGCTCGGCGGCATCATCGAGGTTGCCGGGGCCAAGGATATAGCCGGTCACCCTGCGCCGGCCGAAGGGAGCCAGAACTCGCTTGCCTGTTTCGACCATCGGCTGAAGGTGTTCCGGCACCTTATACGTATAGGTGCTATGCACCGGCAGCGGAACGGCGATTTCAATATGGGTATTTTTATTCATGTTGCATTCATTCTGGAGTCGGTTAGAAAGGAATTATATTTCAAATAATCCATGCATCAAAATGTTTCAAGATGAATAAAATTAAATTGGGTTGAAAAATAAATTTACTGATGTAGAATCGGCAACTTGATAAAACGAATGAGCGTTCGTTATTTTTTAATCATGCAAAGGAATGAAAAATGCAGGAAGAAATATATCCGAATCTGTATCGCCTGAAGATCCCTCTGCCCGAAAGTCCGCTGAAATATTTGAATTCATACGTCATCAAGGGCGGCGCCCGCAACCTGGTCGTTGACACGGGGCTCAACCGGGATGTGTGCAAATCCGCCATGATGGAGGGGCTGAAGGCATTGAATGTCAGCCTGGATACGCTTGATATTTTTATCACCCATTTACATGCCGATCATTTCGGGCTGCTCTCAGAGCTGGTGACAGAAAACACAAAAATTTATTTCAACCGTCCGGATGCTGAAATCATCGAGCACTGGCAGGGGTTTGAACCCATGATTCAATATGGCGCCAGGAGCGGTTTCCCGGAAGAGATCCTGCGCTCGGCCCTGCACCAGCATCCGGGGTTTAAATATGGGAGCAGATGGACGCCCTCACTCAATATATTAAATGATGATGACGTTCTTGAAATCGGAGGATACCGTTTTTCCTGCATTCAGACGCCCGGCCACACCCACGGTCATATGTGTTTGCATGAGCCGTCGGCGCGGTTTCTGATAGCAGGGGATCATCTGCTGTCGGATATCACGCCCAACATCCAATGCTGGTGGGAAGACGGCGATCCACTGGGGGATTATATCAGCAGTCTGGATAAAATCTACCATTTGAAGGTGGATCGCGTGCTGCCGGGCCACCGGCGCCTGTTTGAAAATTATACGGAACGGATTGATGAACTCAAGCATCACCATGAACATCGGCTTGAGGAAATTCTCAGGCTTTTGGAAAAAAAATCGCCAATAACGGCCTTTGAAACCGCATCTCAAATGACCTGGGATATTGAAGCCGACTCCTGGGACACATTCCCGGTGGCCCAGAAATGGTTTGCCACAGGCGAGGCCATATCCCATTTAAGGTACCTGGAGCGCAGGGGCAAGATCCGCCGACAGAGCGAAGACCCGGTGATTACGTTTGGTTTGGTGTAACTTTTAAGAAGGTTTATTGTACTCAGTCTCGATTTTTCAGGACGGTTCTCGTACTCGTACTCGAAGCATTGAAAAAGCTGAGTACAAGTACGAGTAGGAGTACGAGTATGAGAAAAAGATGTGTATCGAAAGTTTACTAGAAAGTGGAGCTTATGAATAAAATAATAAAATCAGCGCTGGATCGGGGTCAGCGGGCATTATCCGAACATCAGTCCAAGCTCTTCCTGGCCGAATACGGGATTCCCACTACTGTCGAATTTTTGGTTCAATCAATTGATGAAGCCAAAGCTGCTGCTGAGAAAATAGGGTATCCGGTGGCGCTCAAAGCCTGCAGCGCCGATTTGATTCACAAAAGCGAATCCGGGGTTATCGAGCTTAATCTAAGATCCCTAAGCGATGTGGCCGCGGCTTATGTCCGGATCATGTCGGCCATGCCGATCGGGCTTGAAGGCGTCCTTGTCCAGGAAATGATCCCCGGCATGCGGGAACTGGTTTTCGGCATGAGCCGGGAGCCTCAATTTGGCCCCTGTATCATGCTGGGACTGGGCGGCGTGATGACCGAAATTTTAAATGATGTCGTGGTGCGGGTGGTGCCCTTTGACATGGCGGAGGCGCGGGAAATGGCCGAAGAGCTCAGATGCCGTGAGTTGCTGGATGATTTTAGAGGGGAAAGGGCTGTGGACATGAACGCCATCTGCAGGGCCCTGACAGGGTTGGGTGAAATAGGAATTGCGCACCCGGAAATAGCAGAAATAGACATCAATCCGATGAAGATCAATTCTGCCGGTCAAATAAAGGCAGTGGACGCCCTGGTGGTGCTCAAAGGAGGCAATCATGCGGCCCATTGAGCAGACAGCGCTGTATCCCATCATCAATCCCAAAAGCCTGGCCGTGTTTGGCGCATCCAACAAGTATGCCAGCATGGGAACCAACCTGCTGACCTCCATTATGTCTCTGGGGTTTGAGGGGAACATCTATCCGGTGCATCTGACGGAAAAATCGGTCAAGGGGCTTCCTGCTTATGCGTCGGTTGAGGATTTGCCGGAGATACCGGAGCTTGCGCTAATGGTTCTCCCGACCCGTATCGTGCCAGAAGCTTTGGAAGCCTGCGGCCGCAAAGGCATCCGGCGCGCCATTGTGGTGTCGGGCGGGTTCAAGGAGGTGGGCGGTGACGGGGCAGCCCTTGAGGAACAGATTTGCGGGATTGCGAACAGGCATGGCATACGGTTTCTCGGCCCCAACTGCATTGGTGTGGCCAACCCCCATCATAAATTCAATGCCACATTTCTTCCGTGTCCAAGAGAGTCCGGGTTTATCGGCGTGGCGTCCCAGAGCGGGAGTTTCATCACTCAGATGTTTGACTATCTGATCCAGTTCGGTCAGGCATTCTCCGCCGGCATCAGTGTGGGAAATGAGGCCAACATTGATCTTGTGGACTGTCTGGAATATCTGGGCGCCTGCCCCCGCACCAAAGTCATCGGGCTATATGTTGAGACCATCCGGCGGGGGCGTGAATTTATCGACATGGCCCGGTCCATTGTGCCGCACAAGCCCATTGTGGCTTATTATGTCGGCGGTTCAGAAGCAGGCCGGAAGGCCAGCCTGTCCCATACCGGCGCATTGTCCGGACCTGACAGGCTCTATGACGGGGTTTTTGCCCAGAGCGGCGTGATCCGGGCGTTTTCCATTGAAGAGCTCTTTGATTTCTGCTGGTGCCTTGGCGCTGTTCCGAAACCCGCGGGAAACCGGGTGCTGATTCAGACCCATTCCGGAGGCCCCGGCGCGGTGGCGGCCGATGCGTGCAGCCGGGCCGGGCTGGTATTGCCGCCGATTTCGGCAGAGACTCTTGATAAGCTGTCCCCTTATATGCCCCATACGGCCAGCGCTGCAAACCCCGTGGACATCACCTATACGAAAAAAAGCATGGATTATTTCACACAGATTCCAAAGATCCTTCTGGATGATGAAAATTCCGATGCCATGCTCATGTATTTTTTGATGTCTGAAAAATCAGTGATCCGGGCCATGGAAGGATTCGGCATTATCGGTGAGGAGGCAGTTCAAGAATCCAGGAAATTTATCGATGAGCAAAGTCAGTCGGTCGTTGACATGATTAAAAGCCACCCCAAACCCTGCATCGGGTTTTCATTTTATAACCGCGAAAATCAGTTTGTCGCCAATTTGCAGGACAAAGGTATCGTGGTCCTCCCCAGCCCCACCCGTGCCGCCCGCGCATTGGCGGCCATGGTGCGGTATGTGAAGTTAAGGGAAAAAATCATGAGCGGTTTATGATTTTTTAGCTCATGATTTTTTCCGCAAAGCCATGGGCAGATAATCGGCCTGATTCTGCCCGGTATAAATCTGCCGGGGCCGGGTAATTTTCTGATCCGGGTCGTCAAGGTTCTCCTTCCACTGGGCGATCCAGCCGGGCAGCCGTCCGATGGCGAACATCACGGTGAACATGTTGAGCGGTATGCCCATGGCACGCAGCAGGATGCCGCTGTAAAAATCCACATTCGGGTACAGATTGTGATCAATAAAATAGGAGTCGCTGAGCGCAATTTCTTCAAGCTGTTTGGCGATATCAAGCAGCGGGTCCTTGATCTCCATTTTTGAAAGAACCGTGTCGCATACCTGCTTCATGATTTTTGCTCTGGGATCGTAGGTTTTATACACCCGATGGCCGAAGCCCATCAGCCGGTAAGGATCTTTTTTATCTTTTGCCCGCGCCACCAGATCGGAAACTCTAAGCCCTTTTTCATGAATGTCCGTGAGCATTTCAATGACCTTCTGGTTGGCGCCGCCGTGTAAAGGCCCCCATAATGCCGCAATGCCGGCGGATAGGGAGGCATAAATATTCGCCCGGCCGCTTCCTACAGTCCGGACTGCGGCTGTGGAGCAGTTCTGCTCATGGTCGGCATGCAGAATCCAGAACACATTCAGGGCCTTGACCAGGTCCCGGTCGAGCACATAAGGCTTGACCGGACTGTCGAACATCATGTGAAGGAAGTTGGCGCAATAGGTGTAATCCGGCCGGGGATAGATCACCTTATGGCCCCTCGAAATCTTATAGGACATGGCCGCCAGGGTACGGACTTTGGAAAGCAGCCGTAAAAACGTGATTTCAAATCCCTCGTCGGTGTTCATCAGTTCAGGATAAAAACTCCTCAAAGCATTGACCATGGCCGACAGAATGCCCATGGGGTGGGAGGCCCGGGGGAAATTCTGATAAAAAATCTGCATGTCCTCGTGAACCAGGGAGTGGTCGTTTAACATCACGCTGGTCCGGGTGAGTTCCTCAGGGGTGGGCAGCTTGCCGTTGATGACCAGGTAGGAGGTTTCCACAAACGAGGATTCCTCCGCAAGCTGTTCAATGGGAATCCCCCGGTAGCGCAAAATCCCTTTTTCGCCGTCCATAAAGGTGATGGCGCTTTTACAAGACCCGGTATTGGCAAAACCCGGATCATAGGTGATAAACCCCGTCTCCTGCCGCAGCCCCCGGATATCAACGGCCTTTTCGCCTTCTGTGCCGATGATGACCGGCAGTTTCAATGTTTTTTCGCCGATGGTTAATGTTGCGTAATCGTTCATGGTCCTTATCCCTGTCATTTAAAATTTGGATATAGTGATTAAAATTTATGATAATTCTTCAGACAAAGCAACCTCTCCTATCTGAAGGCGCGTCGATGTTCAAGTAAAAGATATTACTCCCATTGAATTCCAAAAAATGTGTGTTGTTATGGCCGGGCTCTGCTTTTCACCGGGGTTTTGGATTGGCAGATTTTCAGCATCTCTCTTGCATGATCGCGAGTTGTTTGGGTAATGGTTGCGCCGCCGATCATCCGGGCGGTTTCTTCCAGTCTGTCTTTATTATTGAGAATGGAAATCCGGGTAAAGGTTCGCCCCTGATCTTCCTGTTTGGATATCTTATAGTGGTGGCGGGCGAATTTGGCAATTTGGGCCAAATGAGTGATGCATATGACCTGATGGCGGAGGGAAAGGTCGGAGAGTTTTTTACCCACCATTTCCGAGGCCTCTCCGCCGATGCCTGCATCCACTTCGTCAAAGATCAGGGTCGTGACGTCCGGTCCGGACAGAATGGTTTTCAGCGCAAGGATCACCCGGGACAATTCGCCGCCGGACGCGATGCTGGACAATGGTTTGAGCGCTTCGCCCACGTTGGGTGATATCAAAAAACGCGCCTGTTCGGCGCCGGTTTCCGTCATCAGGACACCGTCATGAACCAGCTGGGGTGAAGATGTTTTGGAAGGGGTGTTTGCAATAAACTCCATGTCCGACTTTGTTCTGGGCATTTTCAACAGGCTCAGTTCCGACTCGAGTCTGCGGGTCAGGGTCCCGGCCGCCGACCGGCGTTTTTCAGACAATTCGGCACAAAGTTCAATAAATGTTTTGCGGCAGCCTGCCAGTCGTCCTTCGACCTCAACAATTGCGTCAGAGAGATTTTCAAGGGTTGAGAGTTCCGTTTCAATGTCAATCAGACGCTGATTCACGTCAGCAAGCGTCTGGCCGTATTTGTGCTTCAGCCGGTTTAAAAAATCAAGCCGGGCCTCGATTTCCTCCAGGCGCCTCTCATCAAACAGAATCCCGTCTGCATAGGATTGGAGATTCCGTCCCACATCTTCAAGCCGAAAGGCGATGTCGGAAAGCTCTGTGGCGCTACCCGAAAGTTGGGTATCAATGGCGGCAACTTTCTCAATCTGCTTGCGGATATCCCCGATTTTTCCCGCGATGGCCCCATCGCCGCCGTAAAGAGCTTCCGCAGCCCCCCATGCGGTCTGGTGCAGGATTTCGGCATTTTTCAATCTAAGCCTCTCCTGTTTGAGCGCATCATCCTCACCCGGAGCGATGCCGGCGGACCGGATTTCCTTTTTTTGGAAGGAGAGCAGTTCCATATGCTCTTTCTGCTTATTTTGGCATTGGGTCAAGTGCTCCAGCTTTTGAATCATCGGGATCATTTCATGGAAGCATGCATCCACCTTTTCACGAAGTCCCAGCAGGCCGCCGAACTGATCCAAAATCATCAGGTGCTGGGATTCATCCAGCAGGCGCTGATGTTCGTGCTGACCCGCGATGACCGCAAGATCCCGGGTCACCTCGGTCAATTGCTGCATGGTGGCCAATTTGCCGTTGATATAAACGCGATGCCGGTCATTATGGGATATGATCCTGCGGATCAGCAGTTCGTCGGATGCCTCATACCCCTGGTCCTTGAGCGCTTTATCAGCGCCGCTGTTTTTCCGGATATAAAACATGGCTTCAAGTTCCGCCGACTGGGCTCCGGTTCGGATCATTCTGGAGGTGGCCCGCCCTCCCAGAAGCAGATTGACGGCATTTAAGATGATCGATTTGCCCGCACCGGTCTCGCCGGAAAACACGGTCATTCCATCCTTGAAATCAATGGTCAAATCATCAATAATGGCGAAGTTTTTAATCGACAGTTCGCAAAGCATTCTGGTAATGGGATAATTTAATTGATTCAATGTCGCGTTCATTATATTTTGATCGCTGAAATTGTCAAGACAAGTGATATGTTTTTAAACCAAATTCGGATAGTTGAACATTTACTTAAAAAATATGCAATCCGCGAAACAAAGAAAAAAGATTAAACCGGAACATCATGTTCTGGGCGGCGTGCGGGTGGATGTTCACCGCACATGGGCGGCTGATGGCGCACAACTTGCCGTCAGCCGGATCAGGCCCAGGGGCGATGCCGTCTACCCATATCCCGTGATTCTGGTCCATGGGACATACTGCACCCGGAGTTTCTGGGTGTCGTCCAAAGGGATCGGCATGGGCGCCTATCTGGCGGACCAGGGGTTTGATGTCTGGATTCCGGAGTTGCGCGGGCACGGGTTGTCGCCCAAAGGCGATTCGTTTTCCCGCATGACTGCAGAGGACCAGATACGGTATGACCTGCCGGCCATCCAGGAATATGTGTTTGACGATACAGAGGCTTCGGCCTTCTGGATCGGCCATTCCTTCGGCGGATTATACATGATTGCGGCCATGAGCATGAAATGGCTTATGCATGAAAGAGTCAAAGGAATGGCAACTTTCGGCAGCCAGATCAGCCTTGGGGACCGATATCTCAAAATCCCGCCGGTTGTCTGGAGCATCCGTTTTCTCATGAATGCCATCGGGCATCTGCCGGCCCCGAAGCTGGGCCTGGGGCCGGAAATCGAGCCGGCCGGCGTGATCCTTGAGACCATCCGGTGGAAGAAACTTTTTGGCAAATGGACGGATTCAGAAGGAAAACCCTACTGGGATGGAATCAAGGAGATCGAGGTCCCGGTCATAACCTTTGCCGCGGCGAAGGATAAGAATGATCCTGCCGAAGGGTGTAAAATCATCCATGATCTCTATGGCAGCCGGGACAAAATATTTATCATCCTGGGGAGAAATTACCGGTTTTCAAAAGATTACGACCATGTGGGCATGATCGTGAGCAAGGAGGCCCGGACAGAGGTGTGGCCGGATGTGGCGGGGTGGATGCGGGACAGGAGTTAATCGTGAATGTTAATTTATAAATCCAAATTGACAATTCTCAATTGACAATTAGCAATTCTCAATTGGTTTTTCTCATGGGTTGATTTAATAAATTGTGAATGGATAATGGATAATTGTGAATCGTGAATGCAAAAACGAAATCCTCTCGCTGCTTTCCGAGCTCGAGAAATCAAAGCCGGATCCGGAAAGCGCCGAGGGGGTTACCATAGAGTATCTGAAGTGCTTTCTGGCGGAAACGGGCAATAGACAAATGGGCGTTGACTTTTTCGATTTCAAGCGCTTCTGGCTGGAATCCGTGCCCTGGTGCTCGGAATTGTCTTCGCGAATTGAAAAAATTATCATCATGAAGGATGAATTCAACGATCAGGAAACCCATGGATAAAACAAATTTTGATAAACTTTTTTCAAAGGAAAATTTGACCCGCATTTTTCCCAATAACCGGGCGGATAAATTTTTCGACGCGCTTTACGGCGACAGTTCTGAAGGCGCTTATGACATCCGGCTGGTTTTTGGAGGCCATGCAGGCAATGAGCTGCGATTTGAATTTCACCTGACCCAGCGTCCGGGAAAATGCCTTGCCTGCAACCTCACCTACGGCCTGCCCCAGGTATTTTCGCGCCATCCGGTCATTGATGTCAGGGGCGTGGTGGAAAAGATAGGCCAAATGATGGACGGCCATGGAAAAGTTGTGGAATGGAAGCTCGGCAACACCAGGGAAATTTCGAAAAACCTGCATGTGATTCCGCTGACAGTGGTGCTTGGATAAATTAAAAAAGGAAAATACAAAATGCCAGATGATTCTAACCAGTATCAAAAAGATCTCGACCGGATGAGATCTCAAATTGACGCCATCGACCAGCAGGTGGTGGCGCTGCTGTCAAAGCGCCAGGATCAGGTCAACCGGGTGGTGGCGTTGAAAAAAGCCCATCATCTGCCGGTGTATCATCCGGCCCGTGAAGAGGATTTGATATCCGCCCGTCGGCAGCAGGCCAAAGCAGCCGGGCTTGACCCGGATTATGTGGAAGAGGTTTTCCGGATTATGTTGAGGCAGTCCCGGGTGGAGCAGAGCGGCCAGATGGCCAGAGCCGGCGTGCGGGCCGGAGGCACTGTGCTGATCGTGGGCGGAACCGGAGAGATGGGCCGGTATTTTGAGAAATGGTTTTCCGGAGCAGGTTATGAGGTCCGGCTCATGGGGAGAAAGCAATGGCCGGATATTGAAAGGCATTGCAGCGGCGTGGATCTGGTCATGATATCGGTTCCCATTGATGTGACGCCCGATATCATCCGGAAAGTCACGCCATATATCCCCCAAAACGCGGTGCTGGCCGATATCACCAGCATCAAGAAAATCCCTTTAGACGCCATGCTTGAGGCCCATCCGGGCCCTGTGCTGGGGCTTCACCCCTTGTTCGGGCCCACGCCGGCGAGTCTGGACAAGCAGATTGTGGTGGCCACACCGGGCAGGGACCCTGAGGCCTGCCAGTGGGTGCTGGATCAGTTTGCGGCCTGGGGGTCGGTGATTGTCACTTCCACCCCGGAAGAACACGATGAGATCATGGCCATTGTCCAGGCATTGCGGCATTTTGCCACGTTCTCATTCGGCAGGTTCCTGGCAGGAAAAAATGTGGCGCTGTCCCGGACCCTGGAGTTCTCAAGCCCCATCTATCGGCTGGAACTGGGCATGGTGGGCCGGTTGTTCGCCCAGGACGCGGCCCTGTATGCCGAGATCATTTTTGCCTCCCCGGAGCGCCGGAGGCTTTTGAAAGATTATGTGGCCAGCCTCAATGAAAACCTGGCCATGCTGGAAACCGGGGATAAGGAAAATTTTATTTCAGAATTTAAGACCATCGCCCAATGGTTCGGGCCGTTCGGCGAACAGGCCATGCGGGAAAGCTCGTTTTTGATTGATAAACTGATTGAGCGGTTTTAAACGGTTTCTGCCTCAGCGTGAAGCTTAATCCCCAGCGCCCGGACTACTTTTAATACAGTGGCAAACTCCGGGTTGCCTTCGGGCGAAAGCGCCTTATAAAGGCTTTCGCGTCCCAAACCCGTGTCCCGTGCGATTTGAGACATGCCACGGGCGCGTGCAATAGCTCCCAGGGCTTGCACAATCACAGCAGGTTCGCCATCCTCCAGGGCTGCTTCCAGATAAGCGGCCATATCCTCCGGGGTTTCCAAATATTCCGCAGCGTCATATCGTCGGGTTTTGGTTTTTGCCATGTCAACCCCCTATAAATCGCGCGCCAGTTTAAGCGCTGTTTTTATGTCTCGATCCTGTGAGCCCTTGTCGCCACCTGCAAGCAGGATCACAAGTTCCTGTCCTTTCTGTATAAAATATACGCGGTATCCTGGGCCATAATTGATCCGAAATTCAAATGCACCTTTGCCGATGGATTTTATATCGCCGAGCAAGCCAAGTTGTAATCGGTCAATTCGAGTTTGAATTCGCGCCCGTGCTTGGCGATCCTTCAACGAACTCAGCCACTTTGAAAATACATCGGTCTGGCGGATTTCAATCATGGTTATATGTATCCTATGGAATACAAAATGTCAAGGAAGGAAAAAATAACTTCGGAATTTAAGACCATCGCCCAATGGTTCGGGCCATTTGGCGAGCAGGCCATGCGGGAAAGCTCGTTTCTGATCGATAAGTTGATTGAACGGTTTTAGACGTTTTTTGCCTATGCTGATTTCTTAATCAAATCCTGGTCAAGTTCAAGCTCATAGGAAAGGATCGTTTTGATATTCATCTTCTTGGAAGCGTTAAGGATTTCGATGCCGACTATTTTATTTTCAGAGGTTGTATCTAAATTAACCCCTTCTGAAATTTCAACGACCCCATCGGGTTTCTGATTCCCCAACTTGATATATACGGCGTCAACTTCATTATCATAATGGACTCTCATTTGGTTTATCTTTCTTTAGTGGGTAGGGTCATAGGATGCGCTGACAAAGGAAGCCTGTCCTGCGCAATGTCGAAGGGTGCATCGGTTGAGTCATTCACCCACAAAAATGCTATCTTCTCCAGAATCTTCCAATGCGGCCGGATAGTGAATCAATTTTTTCAACCGATCGATGATTGTCAGGGCGTGTGGCTGGATTCACCATGAAAATCCATATAGTGCCAGGAATATGAACATTGCGACAATCGATCGTTGGGATGCTTCTCATGCCACATGGATGATGCGCTTCCTTTGTCAGCGAATCCTATGGTCCTGTTGGCACAAAGAAAATTAATTTTGTCAAGAGTGTAGGTCTGACCCCTTCATCTGCACAAATTTATCCCCCTATCGGCGCTATTTTGCACTTTTAATTTTAAATATCGAGCGCAAAGCGGATTGCCCTTGCAACCTCTAACATTTTTGTGCGGGGCAAAGATGTGATCAGAGTTCCGATTTTACTCTTGGAAACAGTCTGCAAATGGTCACAATTGACAGCACAATTCTGGGGCATGCCGTCAGCCATTGAGAGAAACACTTCGGATGGGATATCACGCACCGTAGTCGTAATGGGCGCGATGGTAACCTCCCCCAAATATTCCAACACGGAATTCCGAGTCAGGATAAGGACAGGCCGTTTTTTATCCGGCGACATGAATTTATACCAACGTATTTCGCCGTGCTTCATTCGTCACCCCAAACCTGCTCAGTTTCCCAACTCGAAAATTCATCAGTTTCAATCGGGTTTTGTTCGTACCCCAGGCGGTGCTTGCGTTCTTGTTGCTCAAGTTTATAACGAATAAGGGCGTCTTGCAGCGCTTTTCTTGTGAATGCGGAACGGCTTGTTCGGAGTTCCTTTGAAACACGATCGACCGCTTTCACAAGATTATCATCAAGGGTCATCTGAATAGTTCTCATATCACGTCTCCGTAATGTGGTATTTTATAGCTATAGTAATCCACATTGAATGGCATGTCAAATAGATAGGTGCGGCCAAAATTAAATCCATGAACCTGCCAATTACGGCAACAGCTTCCGGACCAGCGTCTCGCATTCCTCAAGGGTCATGATCACCGGCACGGGATAATCCGGATGAGCTTCGTTTATCGCCCGCTGGGCGATCAGGGGGATGTCTTTTTCTTTTAGCTCTTTAATAAAGGTGGGGATTTTCATATTTTTGTTTATGGTTTTGATCTTTTCAATGAACCGATGCGACAATTCCTCAACGGGCTCTCCTTTTTTTCCAATGCAGCCGGCAATGGCCAGAGCTGCAAGTTTTTTCTCAGCGCCCTTGCGGCAGAATTCCAGAACATATGGCAGAATAACCGCATTGGCCAGTCCGTGGGGCACTCCGTAGAGCCCGCCCATATTGTGGGCGATGGCATGGACGTATCCCACGTACGCCCTCGTGAATGCGGCGCCCGCGTAATATGAGGCAAGGGCCATGTTGTTTCGCGCTTTAAGGTCAGCGCCATTTTTATATGCTTGTTCCAGGTTTTCAAAAATCAGCTTCGTGGCTTGCTCGGCTTTTTCATCGGTGAATGGGGTGCCGTTTAACCCGATATAGGCTTCAACGGCATGGGTTAATGCGTCCATGCCCGTGGTGGAGGTGATGTGAGGGGGCAATCCCACCATGAGTTCCGGGTCTAAGACGGCGATTTTGGGGATGAGCTTTAAATCATTGATAGCGAATTTTTCATGGGTGCCGGGGTCGGAAATAACCGCGGCCACGGTGGTTTCAGAACCGGTGCCGGCTGTTGTGGGCACGCAGAACAAAGGAGGAATCGGCAAAAACACCTTAAACAGCCCCTTCATGGCTCGTACGGAAAAATAGGGGTTGGAGAGCCGGGCGCCGATGACTTTGGCGCAGTCAATGGGCGATCCGCCGCCGAACGCGACAAGCCCGTCGCATTTGTTTGCCTTATAAATGGCCCTTCCATTTTCCACATTTTCAATGGTCGGGTTGGGCTGAACATTATCATATATGGTGTACTTGATTCCTTTTTGGTCAAGGGATTCCAGAAGAACTGCAGGGACTTTCAGGCTCATCAGAACTTTGTCAGTAACCACTAAAACATGTTTGAGTCCCTTTTCCTTGATTTTGTCAGCCAGCTTTTTAACGCTTCCGGCTCCGGTTAAAAGCTCGGGCTCGGGGATGGGGATAACCATGGCGGCGATTTTCATGACTTGCTGTTTTGAACGATACAATTTTTTTTTGAGTTCCCAGATCATTATTGAAATCCTTGTTTGATATTGTGTTTAAAATAGATTTCCCGGACAGAAATTTCATCCCCGCAAGACATACCATATAGATATGCATCTGGAAATAATAAAAATGGTTTAATTGTTTCTCCCCCGGAACAAGGGGGAGAAACAATATGATGCTTATGATTTACTATGATTTTGAATGTCGAATTTCATATATTATTTCAAGGTTATATGCCGATATGTCCGATGATGCAGGCAGCGTCAATGTTTGATAAAGGGTGGTGATGCAGGTTTTCAACTCATCGGAAATTGAGCCGTTTTTTTCATCTATGGTCACCTTCAGCACATGACCGTTTTGATCAACCTGGACGTTTAAGTTAAGGCAGCCGTTCAGGGTGGAGAGATCCTGATTTGCATTTTCAAGGCAGCTCAGGATTTTCGCATTAAGTGGCTCGATTGTTGTGCGCAAAATCTCCATTAAGATCCCTTGGGGCGCAGCTACATGCTTGAGCGCGATCTTCAAATCAACAGCCGCTTCATCTTTTTCCAATTCAGCCGGCGGGCCTGTCCGTTCTTTGGTTTCATTAAGTCCGCGCCCCATAGCCTGTCCCGGCATCGGCGCCGTCTGCATCATGGCCATGGATTTGGAAGCCGCATTCCCCACCGCATAATCAGATACCCCTTCAGGCAGGGGCAGGGGCTGCTTGACCGTGGTGGTTTCTTTGCCGTCGGTTCGCTTGAGCGAATCAATAGCCACAAAAGAGGTGTATTCGGTGAGCAGGTTATAATCCAGTCCCAGCCGGGTTGCTTCTTTTGCGCGGGCGTCATCGGCGCTTAATGCATTGTCATCGGCCAGCACGGCGATCCGGTGCCTCGCCCATAAATATCTGAGGGCCGAATTTCGGGGATCTGCCTGGATGTCTTTAAGATCAACTTTGAATTCATAAGGCTTTTCGCCGGTTGTTCCGGACAGGGTGATGCTGCCGGATGCTTTCCCGGTGTATTTGCCGAACACGATCACCGGCCGGTTGGCAAACAGATCCGGGATAGAAGGGGGTTCAACGTCGAAGACTTTAAATTTTCCATAATTGACATGGATGTCCGTCAGCGCCGGCGTCTGGATCAAATTTTTAAATTTTTCAGCCTGATGGGACGCGTCCTCGGGCCGGGTGACGATAAAGGGCTCACCCATGCCGGCCCGGGCCATGCCTTCGATGAGAAAACGGTTGACGGATGATCCGATGCCGAATGCAAACAGATTGGCATCCCCCAGCCGGGAGCGGGTCAGATCAAAGGTCTCCTTTTCCACGGTCACATATCCGTCCGTGGCGATGACAAGGGTTCTTGAAACGCCTTCGGCGCCTTTCATGTCCAGGGCTTTTCGCATGGCCGGCAGCAGCTCGGTTCCGCCGCCTCCCTGCTGCTGCTCAATGACCTGTATGGCTTTCTGGATGTTTTGGCTGGTGGCCGGAAGGGAATGCTCGGCCATCATGGCGGCGCTTCCGGCAAACAGCAGCACATTAAACCGGTCGGCGGGCCTTAAGCTGCCGATGAGGTTTTTCAAGAGAGCCTTGGATGTATCTAAAGGAAACCCGTGCATGGACCCGGATATATCCACGATAAAAACATATTCACGGGGCGGGATCGCAGACGCTTTGATCTTTTCGGGAGGCTGCATCATCAAAAGGAAGAAATTTTCCTTTTCGCCTTCATAAAGGAGCAGGCCGGATTCGATCCTGCCGCCGGCGAGCTGGTATTTGATGATGAAATCCTTGTTTCCGGAAAATTTTTCAGAAGCGTTCAGATTAACGGTCGCAGCGTTTTTACCGTCAAAGTTGATGTTGGTTTTGTGCGTGTCGCAGGAAACTTTGGCAATGGGAAGCCCGGCATTGATATGGACATCGATCCCAAGGGTGGTTTTTGCCGGTTCGCCTTCATGCAGACAAGGATTTTGCGTCCAGTTCTCAGCCGGTTTTTGGAAATCGCCCTGGGGGCCGGTGTAGCGGGGGCCCACCACCGTGGGATAAACGAATTCATACACCGCGTCTTTTGGGATCAGAAGCTCGGTGTATTTCAGCTCCACCTTGATAATATCTCCGGGCAGGATATTGGCCACGTTCATCTGAAACACGTTGGGCCGCTGCTGCTCCAGCAGGGAAGCGCTCTGGCCTGCATTTTTGGCCTCTTCATAGGATTGGCGGGCCGCCGATCGCTCGTCAATTTTTGCGACAATCGTCCGCTCGCCGATGCGCATGGTCATGCCGTAGACCGCCGCCCGGGTGGACGCCGGGAACACATAAACGGCTTCCAAAGGTTTTTGCCCCTGGTTCTGGTATTCCTGGATCACCGTCACATCGGCGATCACGCCGGCAATATGGACCTTGACATCGGTTGATTTAAGCGGCAGGGCATCGATTTCCGGGTCCTGGGAATGGACGAAAAAATACGGTGCGCCGGTCTGGTCCTCAGGATTTTTAGAATCAGCGGCTATTACAGTAGATGGTATTCCAATAAAGAAACAAACAAGTATGAAATGGATTATAATGATTGGTTTAAGCTTCATGGGCTGCCTCCTTTTGACAATCAAATTTAAATTTTTTCGGTTAAGTTTTGAAACGGCCGTTTCGTGTTCTTTTGTCTGTTTAGACAGGAAGGAGGCAAAAAAGTTCCCATATTTTTTTCAAAAAATTTTTTTAACAAAAAATATAAACCCTCGGAGGATTTCTCCTCCGAGGGAAAATGGGCAACTTGTATTTTTTGAGCCGATTAAGGCTGGCTCAAAAACAGGATCGTGATTTGAATGGGTTGATCGCCAAGAGGGTGGATTCTGAGGGGCGGGGATTCAAAGTCGCCGACTTGGTGGAGCTGATGGATAAATTCTTTATATTTGAATGAGGGAATTTCAATTTTCATGGATTTAGGCCGATAGCCTTCATCGTATTGTGTTTCAATGACTTTTCCGCCCATGACATCGAGCAATCCGCCGATTTCTTTTTCGATGTTGTCGGCAGATGGCGGCTCAGCCGGGGCAGATGCGGGTTCGGCATCCTGTTCTGCTTTTTCCCGTTTGGGCGCGGCGGCTGAGGAAAGCGCCATGGATTTTTTTTCAGCAAATTCGGTTGAGGCCCCTGCCATATGATCAGCCGGCGCTCGGGCGGATTCCTGAATGGCCGCCGCCGTCTGTCTTTCAGTTGATATGACAAGTGATATTTCAATAGGCGGCGGCCCTGATATTTCTCTGAGCGCGGCGGTTTCGGATTCAGCATCCGTTGATTTGGCCGGCTTTGGCTGCATGGATTGTGCGCCTTGTTCATTTGCACGGCTGATCTCTTGCTTTTTATCAGACAATGCAGGCGGCGGGGCGGCTTCGTCTTTGACGGATTCGGCCTTTGGTTGAGTAGCCGGGGCCTCTTCATGCAGCCTTTCGAGACGTTGGTCCGCCGGATGTTTGCCGGATCGGGAATCGGCTTTTTTTTCTAAAGCGAAGTTTTCTTCCGCCGGATGGTTGAAGGTTTCCTTCTGATTCATCGGCCGGACAATAAAAAATATAAGGATGCCCAGGGCCGCGGCGGTGGCCAGTTCCAGGGGGAGCCTGATTCTAAGTGGCGCCAGGAAAAAATCCCGTAATTTGTTCGGCGGGGTTTCTTTTTCAATCCGGTCATGCAGGCGTTTGATAAAATCAGGCGGTGCAGCGGCTTTGGGCATTTGGCCCAGATGATTTGCCATTGATTTCACCGAATGAAATTTTTTCATGCAGTGAGCGCATTCTTCAAGATGGATTTCTATCTCAAGGCGTGCAGTTTGAGGCGCTTCACCATCAATATATTCAGATAAATGCTTTTCAACATCAGAGCATTTCATTATGAGAAAACAACCTTTTGTTAAAGTTCATATCAATTCTATAACATTGTCAGTGACAACTGAAATCCCCCTAAATCCCCCTTTCAAAAGGGGGACTTTTACCCCTCTTTGGCAAAAGAGGGGACAGGGGAGATTTTTTTGGAATGGGAAAGACCTATTCATATGACATCCTTCAAGTAGATCAGTAACTCTGCCCTGGCCCTGGCCAGCTTGGATTTCACAGTACCCATGGTCATTCCGGTAATTCTGGCAATCTCATCATAAGCCATGCCCTCCATGTCCCGAAGCACCACAACAGTTTTTTTATCGCCGGAAAGCCCGTTGATCGCCTTTCGAATCTGTTGGATGTTTTCTTTTTGCTCCAACTGATCCTGGGGCGAAGCCGCTTGAATGCGCTGATCTTCAGCCGCCGCATCGCCGGGATTCACATCCCCGGCATCCAGCCGGTCCGTCCATTTTTTCAGCCGGTATTCCAAAGAGGTCGCACGGTTTTTGCAGGTATTCACCGTGATCCGGTAGAGCCAGGTGGAGAATTTCGCCTCAAACCTAAATGATTTCAGCGACCGGAATGCTTTGATGAATACTTCCTGGGCCATGTCGTCGGCCTCATCATAATCGCCTAAAAACCATAAACACAGATTGAAGACCCGGTCCTGGTGACGGCGCACCAGATCGTCAAACGCCTGCCGGTCGCCGCCGGCTGCCGTGCGGACCAATTCATTGTCAGCGTCTGTGTCGCGAAGAGGGATCGGCCCTTTATTCATCAAATTAGACAATTGTTATCGTTAAAAGTTCCGGAAAATTTTTCATGCGCCATATACCCGCTCCCTGACTTCGACAGGACTTCGGCGTGAGCTCAGTCGAACGCTCGGCCCAGGTTCGCGGCTCTGAATTTGTGGCGCTGAGTTATAAATCCAACAGCAGTCGTTTCAGCATATTCTGAAGCGGCACCAGCAGGGCGCCGTTGGCCTGGACTGCCTGATGAAAACCCGGCTTGATTTTGCAGTTCCGGCCGATGATGAGCAATAGCCTGGCCAGGGCCATCAGATGGGGGCCCACCAGCGGTTTGCCTGTGGTTTGCAACGACACCGCAATATCCCTTGCCGGGTCCGCCCAGCAGAGGATATGGATGAATCCCACATGGCCGTAGGCGGATTCGGAATAAGGCCCCCACATGCCGATGGGGGATGCGCCCAGCATCATGCCCGGGCTGTAGCGCATGGGAACCACCATGGTTCCGTCCAGCTTCATGGCGTCTGCGGCCGCGACGGCCCGTTTGATGGTGAGCGGATCGAAAATCCGCACCCCGTTTAACTCCCCGCCGTTTAGCATCAGCTGAAAAAATTGAGACATTTCGTCTGCCGTGGCCACCAGGTTGGCGGCCGGGATGATGACCTGCATGAACCTTGGGTCGTTGGATATGCGCACCACCTCCCCCCAGGGCACGCTCAATGCGCGTTTGGCGAGATAGGAGACGGGAAAAACCAGGGGCCAGCCGGTGTCGTAATTGACAGCGATCTTTGGGATCTGTTTATCCGGCAAACCGTAGCTGAAATATTTGAACCCCAGGGGCTTTTGAACCGTTTTTCGCAGCAGCGTCCGGATGTCTTCACCGGTGACCCGGCGGATGATTTCACCCATGATGGCGCCGCCGGTGATGGCATGGTAGGCCATCTGCTTGCCGCCTTCGGCGGATGGTTTCTGGCCGCACAGCAGCGCAATGAACGCGTCATGATCAAACAGCAGTTCAGGGTCCACACCGGGCGGCGGGGCCGGTATGCCGCCGTGGTGGGAGATCAGGTGGTAGATGGTGATATGGTGTTTGCCGTTGGCCGCAAACTCAGGGATATAATGGGCCACCGGGTCGGACAGATGGATTTTTCCACGCTCCACCAGCAGATGGATCATCATGGCGGTGATGGCCTTGGACGCTGAAAACTGGCAGACCGGGGTGTCCGGAGTCATAAGGATTTTGGCCGCATCCGGGGGATCTCCGTAGCCGTTGCCGCGGCTGTGGCCGATGGCCCTGTTTAAGACCACCTGTCCCTTGCGCCTCAGGCAGAAAGATATCCCCGGATATACGCCGGTGCGATACAGATCTTCTACGCCGGCCCAGATGGCAGCCGCTTCTTTTTTTGTCATGCCGGCATCCGAGGGCGGAGATTCATCCCCAGGATTGAACGTCGTCACCCCTGAAATATCCTTGGGGATACGAATGGACCGGTTGATTTTGGATTTGAGGTAATTATACATGGCCTCTGGTTTGAGCCTTAAATGTAAAGCAGTAAATGATCATCAGAATAAACATGACGGCAACAGACAATGCAAAGATTTCATTGATGACGGATCGGTTCAGAAAAGCGGCAAAGCCCAGTATAAAACTGATGATGCCAGTGGCCCCGATAATTTTTGAGTACAGGCCGCCCCTCAGGAACCAGGGAAAAAGAACCAGAAATATCATAGCTATCCCGCCCCATTTGATCCATGTGAATAGATAAAGCGGCTCCAGGTAGGGCGTGATATCACCGGCTGAAAGATTGGCCGTGATGCCGAGCAGCTGGATGTTCTCCATGGCATCTCCGGCCAGCACCACAAGGGCAATCCCTGCGCCGGCAAAATAATATGGATTTCGGGTAATCTTTTTACAAGTTACAGAGAACAGCAGCAGAAACATGGAGTACAGGATCATGTATACATAATCCAGGCGGTTGCCGAGATCCATGGCATCCTTCATTGTGGTTCGGGCGGCAAGATCGTTTCCGCCAAACATCTGAAACACTTCATCCGGAGATTGAATGAATTCAAAAGCAATAATCGGCGTCATGAACCCTTCCGGCAACGACGGCGCTTTGGATGGGAAGACAAAGAGCAGCGCAATACTCATGGCAATGACGGCCAACCCTAAATACCCGGTTTTGATAAATGGTTTATTCACCATGATCGTGGTCCCCCCTCATCCCAGCCCCCGGTTCATGTCCGGGGCATGCTTTTTCATTAACAATTATCAATTCACAATTGACTATTCACAATTGGGTTTTTGGTCAAACTCCAGCAACAAAATGGTCAATTGTGAATTGATCATTGTTAATTGTGAACAAATAAGAATTTCAATGCGTTTTCGATAGATATATGTCAAAACCCCTTTTAAAGGGATTAAGAAAATTATTTAATCAAGCCAAGCTTATATCCAGAGACAATTAAAAATGCTTTCATCAACGCTTTTTGATAGCTGATTTCTCCCTGGGTATGAGGAACAAACAATTGCCGGACCCTGGGGTATTGCAAATACTCATAAAGGGATGGAAATTTTTTAAACATTTCCGATACCCGATAAGACATGTTCAGCTCCCTGCAGATGAACTTATTACATAATTTTGAATAGCTTGACAAACATTCAATTGGTTTTTCATTTGCCAGCGCGTTTTGAATCGCCCTGTGCGCCAGGATCGCGCTTTTGACGCCAAAGTAAATCCCCTCGCCGGTCCATGCATCGGCAAAATCTGCTGCATCACCGATCAGCAGGACATTGTCTTTTTGAATCATTGATTTTCGGGAATTTGTAAACAAGGGAATCGGTGCGGCGCCGATCCGATCCCATTGGATTTCTTTTGTTGAAATTTTTTGCAGAAAAAATTTCAGCTGGTGAACCGGATGGGGTGGTCTGAAAGGTTCTTTTCTGTTTCCCCCGTTAAGAACAAGCCCGATATTGAAAATATCATTTTTGGGAAACGCCCAGCCGTAATTGGTATGTTTGCTGATGTTGAAAAAAAGATGGCAATGATCCGGGGATAAATTTCTGACCTGATCCATTGAAATATCGCACTCGATGCCCAGCATCATGGGCTTTGAAATGGGTAGCCCCATTTCGAATATCATCTGCTTGCGCACCCGGCTGTGGAAACCGTCTGCGCCGATAAGCACTTTTGCGCCGAAATCGGACATTTCTGTTTTTATTGCAAGATAGCGACAGGGTTTTTGCTCATAAGCGGTAAAAGATTCAGCCTCGCGAAATTCTGCGCCGGACTGAATCGCAAGGTCTGTGAGCGCCATGTCAAACTCAGGCCGAAGCACAGTTCCAAGGCAATGTTCTTTTGATTTGAGTTCATAGAATTGGCGGTTATCGGGATAGTAGATCATCAACCGGTTGACGGTTCTCTGAAGCAATTGGTCATTGAAACAATCGATATCACGGAGCAGGCGGATGCATCGGGCTGTCAGGCCGCCGGCGCAGCTTTTGGCCCTGGGCAGGCTTTTTTTTTCAACCAGAACGGTCTTTAATCCGCTGCGGGCGCAGAGAATGGCGGCGACAGCCCCTGACGGCCCCCCGCCGATGACAGCCACATCATAGGTTTTCATGTGTGATTTTTTCTCTTTTCTGAATTCTGGATTCTGGCTCCTGGATTCTTTAGATTTTAATTTAAACCCGTATCACCTCGCCTGCCCGGACATCAGTGATATAATTGCCATCTTTGACCGCGTGCGCGCCGTTGATGAACACATGGGATATTCCTTTGGGCCTTCCGGCGGGTTTCGCATCGACCGCGGGCGTTTCGGCGATGCTGTCCGGATCAAACACCACGATGTCGGCTTTTTTGCCGGCAGCGAGTACGCCCCGGTCCTTCATCAAAAAACGTTCCGCAGACGCGCCGGTCATTCTCCGGACGGCATTCTCCAAAGGAATCAGGTTCCGGTCACGGACATAATGGCCCAGAATTTTGGGGAAAGTTCCCAGGGCCGCAGGGTTGGGGTGGCCGCCGAACCGGGTTAAGGCATCTGTCTCAAACAGGCAGAGATCGTTTGACAGGACCGCATCGAGGACCTTTTCATTGCCAGGTTCGCCGCTGTATGTGTGTAACAGCACCACGGCCTGGCCACTGCTGATTTCGCTTAAGCTTAAGACTGTGTTGAATGCGGATAACCCCTTTCCCCTGGCAATATCCAAAAACCGGTGGCCGTTGAATTCATGCCACCCGCCAGGACCCGCGTCCATAAGCTGAAAATCCTTATAGGAAAAACCCAGCAGGGCAAACCCGGCGGCAAGCTCCACGCGCAGGTGAAATTTAGACCACCAGCTCCGGTAAGCGGCCGGCAGTTTGGCCAGAAACCAGTAGGGCAAGACCACGTTGACGGTGGTGTTGCCGCAGGTATAGGGGAATGCGTCAAACATGATATCAATTCCGTCCTTGCGGGCTGTCTCAATCATCTTAAGACATTTTTCCGCAGTGGGCCAACTTCGCTTTCCCACAAACACCAGATGGGAGACCTGAAGGGCAGCCCCGGTCTTTTGGGCGATCCGGATCATTTCAGCCAGGGCCCTTACATTATGGGCTTTTAAATAGGTCAACGGATAGGTGGGGGAGATGCGGGAGAGCGCTTTTAAATGAACCGTCACCGGCTTGTTGACCATGGCCGCGATTTTGCAGAATGCTTCGATTTCCTCTGCGGGCGAATACATCCCCGGATCATATCCCAGCCCAAAGCTCAGGCCGCAGGCGCCTTCATCAAGGCAATACAACAGCATGTCCAGACAGTTGTCCAGTTCGTCTTCCGTCAATTTCCCCCTGCGGGTGTCGGCCTGGGCAAACCGGATGGAGCCGTGACCCACCAGATGGGCGGTGTTGACAATGGGACGTGCCTGCTTCACCTTTTCCAAAAAGTCAGACATTGAATTCCACGAATAATCCAGGGGCTTGTCGATCATGAGGTTGAAATGATCCATCCCGAGCAGCCGTCGGGTTCGATGGGAAATCGGCGCCGGGGAAAAGCCGCAGTTCCCGCCCACAATGGTGGTTATTCCCTGTTCCAGCAGGCATTTCAGGGGGATGTCATGATCCGGCAGGGGAATCGCCCAGTCCGAATGGGAGTGCATGTCGATAAATCCCGGCGCCACGATTTGGCCGGAAGCATCCAGTATGGCCCCTGCCTGGGGCGGGTTTTCGCCGCCCCGGATGACTTCACGGATCCTTTTCCCCTCAATTAAAAGATGACCTTTAAAACCGGGATTTCCGGTGCCGTCGATGATGGTGCCGTTTTGTATAAGCAGTGGTTCCATAATCCTACTCCTGACTGATTAAAGCTGGCTGGAGCGTTCTTTGTCACCCGCCAGATGCGCCACATAGCGATAAACTCCCTCGACTACCTTGGCCATGCGATCATAATCGAGCTTTTCCGGCGTGTCGGCTGCGGAATGATACGCCTTATTCCGGTAAAACGCCGTATCGGTGATCATCACCGCCGGATATCCCTGTTTCCAGAAGTTCATATGGTCCGACCAGTCCACTCCGGGCAGCCACTTGGGCGCGTTGATGGAATAGACCGGCAGGTCTCCGGATTTGCCCATCCATCGTTTCATCCTCCATGCCTGGGTGGAGAAGAATTGATCCACGATGGCGATAAAATTGCCGGTGGACGGGTAATAGAGGCTCAAAAACGGCAGGGGGAACTCCTGACTGTCCGGTTCATCTGAAAAGTATCCGATCATTTCAAAACAGATCATGAGCCTGACGTGAATCTTATC
>JALOPH010000096.1 GCA_025453995.1 Desulfobacterales bacterium | reverse complement strand
GCGTTCCGCTTTCTGCCTGGTCAGCTTCTTGATAACGACATAGGTAATGACAATACCGAGCCCCATTCCTGCCACTCCATCCAATAAATAAAACAATACATTGTTGTCCATAATGCAGTAGTTATTAGGGGTATAAAAACCAATTAAAAAAATACCCGCAATTAATTCAAGGGTTTAGGGAAACCCCAAAATGCACGGTAGGGATGCCGCCGGAATTCGAACGTCCACTGTCCCGGTAACCGGAAGTCCCGACAAAGTCGGGAATGAGGCCTGTCCTACAGCCGGAGAGCTGCAATCCCAATGGAAAAATGTTGAGTTTCCAAACCGTTGTTGAATTAATGCGGGTAAATTTCTTTATTTCTCTTTCTTGCAATAGATCTTTTAATTCATCTTCATCAAGATTTGCACTAATACTCAGGTTTTCATGCTCTTTGTTGTAATCCCGAACAAAATTCTCAGTCCCTGCAATCATGGCTTGATCCTTCACCAGATCATGACAGAGTTCCTCTATATACAAGTGGTGCATATGCCCACCTTTTTTCTTGATATCAGAATAACTCTTTTTTCCACCCAATTGCCGATAAAGATCATATTTATAGTCATTACTTTGCAGATGCTCAATTGTATTATTTTTGAGCGTCTCTTTAACTTTTATCATTTCTTCCCCCCAACTTTGTTTATCCAATTATTAAAATTGGTCACCGCATCATTAAAAAATTTTACCACCGGATTTTTCTTCGGGGGCTCAATCTTTGGCGCGACTTCCTTAGGAGGGGGTTGAAGCGCAGGTTTTTCAGGCGTTTTGGGCGGTTCTGCGGCTTGTGCGTCTTCCTGTCTTTTGGGCGGCGCTGTTTCGGTCGGTTCTTCCTTTGCTTTCACAGGCTCAAGCGCTGGTTCTTTAACTTCAGGCGGCGCGACCGGTTTGGGCGCTTCAACAACAGGTTGTTTCACCTCTGCCGGCATCTCGTTTTTTTTCGCTTCAGATGTCTCTTCTGTCTCAATGGCTGTTAAGTCAATTGTTTTAGACAAAAGCGCTCTGATGCGTTCAATCTCTTTGGGATCTGTGGTTTCGATAAACGGGGGCGCGCTAAATCCTTTCAGATAATTTTCATCCGGCACAGGCATAAAGAGGACAGGGGGTTTCCAGTCATCAAATTTCAAGTTGAGCAATACGGCTATTGGCAGAGGTTCACTTTTAACCAATACGGGTGGTTCTTGAATCTCATGTTTCTCAACAGGTGTTTCATCCGCCCGGGGTGTTTTTTCTTCAGGTTTCACATCGGTTTCCGATTTCTCAGGAGCATCGGGAACGGTGAGATCGAATTCTTTGCCAATCAGATTTTTAATCCGTTGGGCTTGGACAGGATTTGTTTCATCAATAAATGCCGGGGCTGTATAATTGTTTGAATCCGCAGGATCTGCTGTTTCAGCATGCCTGGACTCAGGAGACCAAGTTCCAAAGTCTTTTTTTAATAATGATGTAATGGTCGGTTTTTCTGTTTTTATAGTTTTTTTGGGCGCTGCGGGTTTTGCTTTTTTAGGGGGGGCAGCCGGTTTTTGTGCCGGAGCGCCAATCTGTTTTTTTGGGGCTTCGCTTTTCTTTGGAGTCTCACTTTTTTTGGGCGCGGTGGTTTTTTTCTTGGTGGTGGATTTGGTCAGACTTTTTTTTCCCATAAAAACCTCTTTTGATGTATTCGGAGATTTGATATATTTTTTTAAAATTTCCGGGTTGTTTTTGGTGCAAGTTTATATCGGAACAGGCTTTTTTTGTAAATAGTTTTTTGGTTGGCGATTATGAAGCGATAACGGTGTTTGTATTAAGGATGTAAAAGATGGACAGGATGTTGTTAAGCCAAAAAATTCACACTTTGAAAAATGTTTTGCAAAAACACATCCCAATGGCGGTGGCTTTTTCCGGCGGCGTGGACAGCACATTACTTCTGTCCGAAGTCTATGAGCTGGTTGAAGATAAAAGCCAGGCAATTGCCATCACAGCAATTTCTCCAGTTCATCCTCAGCGGGAGGCGATATCCGCCAGAGCTTTTTGCCGGAAAAAAGGCATCCGGCATATTGAGGTTGAAACCATGGAGTTAGAATCTCCCGAATTTATTGCCAATCTCATCAACCGATGTTATGAGTGCAAAAAAATAATATTTTTATCCATTTTTGATGCCGCAAAAAGGCTTGGTATCAACAACGTGGCACATGCAGTCAACATGGACGACCTCACCGAATTTCGTCCCGGGTTGAAGGCGGCTGAAGAAATGGGGGTGCTGGCCCCTTTGGTGGACGCAGGTTTTACCAAATCCGAAATCCGTTTACTTTCAAGGGAAAAAGGGCTTTACAATTGGAATCAGCCGGCATCCGGGTGTTTGGCCACACGGATTCCCTACGGGAATAAAATCACCCTTTCAAAGCTCAAGAAAATTGAATCAGCCGAACAGACACTGGCGGATCTTGGATTTTCAGGCTGTCGCGTCCGATTTTATGAAGATCTGGCCAAAATTGAAGTCCAGCCGGATGATTTCATGAAAATAATGGATGAATCTGTCCGGGATATTATTGCGGCTCAATTAAAGAATATCGGGTTTTTATACGTGTCTGTGGATATTGAGGGATATGCGTCAGGCCGTCTGAATCGATCTTTATCCTTATTTTGAATTGATTTTACACTTTCCGGACTTATTATTATTGAAAAGGCTGATTTCTTTGATCAAAGACGAGACGTGACGTCTTTTGTACGATCTAAAACTTTATATATATTTAAGAGGTAAATTCATGACTATCATATCAAATGAAAGCCTGGCGGATGTGGAATTTCAATTGAAGTGGGAAAGCGCGGAAGCCCGCCATAACGATATATTTCATGCAAAAGTGAATTTTTGGAGGGATGTGCTGCCGTCGAAAATGGCCGATCAACTTGTTGGCAGCAAATCTGGAGACCAATTCGAAATCACTATTCGTCCTGGAGTGGATATGGACGCATATGACGATAAAAAACTCATGAAATTAAATAGGAATCAATTCAATGGCGCAATGAACGCGCCCCGATACGGACGTTTTTATCCGCGGGGCTTATTGAAAGGACTGACCAATGTCTTTCCGGGTAACATCAAGCCGTTCAGGTGTGCGGGAATTGATGATCAGACGTTGCTCGCGGATTTTAATCATCCATTGTCATTAAAAGAGTTCAAGTTGTCCGCCATCGTACATGATTCAATAATAAAACCTTATGACAGAGGGGGCGAGTGCGCTGTCATGCTTGAATGCGCAGCCGACGGACCCGGCATGCAGGCCCGGCAAAACGGGCATCCTACAGATTTTTTCTCAGAAAATGGGTTTCAAAGGGAAGACAATTCAAGTGATCACCTGTTTTATCAACAACCCAGGTTTGTCAATCACCTGGACGTCACTGCCATCAATTCGGTTTCAGGAATTTACGGTTCGCTTATCATGCCGGGAATGGATGTGCTGGATCTCATGAGCAGCTGGCGGTCTCATGTGCCGGAATCGATTGATTTGAAATCGCTCGTCGGTCTCGGGATGAATACTGAGGAAATGGCGGATAACCCTCAACTCAAGGGCCACCTTGTTCATGATCTCAATCAAAATCCCCGGCTGCCGTTTTCGGATGATTCTTTTGATCGGGTCATTTGCACGGTTTCCGTGGAATACATGACCCGACCGCTGGAAGTTTTTGACGATGTGGCCAGGGTTTTAAGAAAAGACGGCATGTTTATTTTAACGTTTTCCAACCGATGGTTTCAGCCAAAGGTTATCCGCTTGTGGAGCGAGCTTCATGAATACGAAAGAATGGGTTTGGTGATGGAATATTTCCATAAAACCGGTCAATACAAAGACTTGGAAACATATTCATCCAGGGGCTTGCCCCGGCCTGAATCCGATAAGTATTATCCGCAGATGCTCAAGTCTGATCCGGTGTATGGGGTCTGGGGGAAAGTGAAAAAATAACGGAAGCAATTGAGACTCTCCAGAATTCATATAAGAGCCGCGCGTATGAGAAAGGAAAAAAAGCGCGGCTCTTGTTTTAATGGCGGCTTTCCATACATAAGCATTGACATGTCAGGCTGTTTTGCAATAATAATTCAATAATTTTTATTTTGCACTCTTTACAATTAACACATTCTATTTCCCCCAAAGACACCCGATGGATAAAGCCAAACAGATGCTCACGGCTATTTTAGATACCATTGAAGACGGCATCTATGTTGTCTCCAGGGATTATACCATTGAATTTATGAACCGCAGCATGATGAGTCTTTTCGGCAAGGGGGTCGGTGAAAAATGCCATAAAGTTATCAATAACAGCATTGTCCGTTGTCCCTGGTGCAGGTCTGACCAGGTGTTTCGCGGTGAGCGTCTGGATTGGGAGCTATATGTCCCCAAGGTGGACAAAACGTTTGCTCTCACTGAAATTCCGTTTGAAAACCCGGATCAGACATTTTCCAAACTCTGCATTTATAAAGACGTCACATCTCGCAAGCAGCGCGAGGCGAAGCTTAAAGCCTCTCTGGAAGAGTATCAGAATCTTTTTGAACATGTGGGTGTTGGTGTTTATATCAGCACCAAAGAAGGCCGATTTGTTGACGCCAACCAGACATTTCTGGACATGCTGGGCTATCCGAGCAAGGAAGATTTTTTAAAGATAAATATAATCAAGGATCTCTATTTATTCCCTGAAGATCGTCAAATTTTTCAGGCCATGATTGAGCGGGACGGAAAGCTGACGGATTACGAGGTTCAATTCAAGCGCTGGGACGGAAGCCCGATTCCTATCTTGCTGACCAGCCATGTCCGATATGATCACCTGGGAAATGTTGTCGGCTATGAAGGGATTGCCGTGGACCAGACCCAGCGGTATCAGATGGAGCGTAAAATCCGTGAGGCCAAAGATTTTATGGATAAGATTATTCAGAGTACGCCGAATTCCATAATGGCCGCTGATCTTAAGGGGAATATTATTATTTGGAACCGAGCGGCTGAGGTGACGCTGGGATATCCGGCCGACGAAGTCATCGGAAAAATGCATATTACAAAAGTGTATCCTGAGAATCTGGCATACGACATCATGAAGATGATCCGCAGCACGGATCATGGGGGTTCGGGAATGCTGCGCTCTCTCCCGGTCGTTTATGTCCGTCGAGACGGACGTTCCATTGAGGGAAGTCTTTCCGCCGCCATGATTTATGATGATGACGGCAATGAAGTGGCGACTGTCGGCTCATTTATCGACCTGACAGAGCGGATTGAAATGGAGCGCGCTTTGCGAAATACCCAGGAACAATTGCTCAATTCCGAAAAACTTGCGGCAATGGGCCGGTTGACTTCACAGATCGCCCATGAGCTCAACAACCCGCTTTACGGCATTATGAACACGCTGGAATTGTTAAAATCAGAAGTCAAGCCGGACAACAAGCGCAGAAAGCTGCTTGACATGTCGCTGTCTGAAATCGTCCGGTTGGCAGACATGCTCAGAAAAATGCTTTCATTTTCCAAGCCGGAACAGGAAATCAAAAAGCCGGTGGATCTCAATGTCATTGCTGATGAAATCCTGCTGCTTCATGAAAAGCAGCTTCAGGAGCACAGCATTAAAATTAAAACCGAATTCTATAAGGAACTGGGGCAGGTCCATGCTTCCACCAATCAGCTGCGCCAGATATTTTTAAATATGATATCAAACGCCCGGGATGCCATGTCCGATGGCGGAACACTGACAGTAAGGACATTCGCCGAAAATGGATTTGCCAAAATTCAGTTCATTGATACCGGTGTGGGTATCCGCAAGGAGAATATCGATAAAATTTTTGACAGCTTTTTCACCACAAAAGCCAGCGTCAAGGGGGTAGGGCTTGGATTGTCCGTATGTTATGGATTCATCAAGGATCACGGCGGAGACATTCAGGTGCAAAGCGTTCTTGGCGAAGGCGCCACATTTACCATTTCTTTGCCGCTGATAATTTAACTTCACATAACTCAAAAAGGTGATGGGATAATGGAAAGACGCGCTTATTTTCGTTCGACCGGAATGTATGTTCCGGACAAGGTAGTAACCAATGATGATCTGTCCAAGCTGATGACCACCAGTGATGAATGGATTCATCAGCGTTCCGGCATCCGCGAACGGCGGTATGCGGAACCGGGTGTCCGCAGTTCGGATCTGGCTAAAAACGCTGTTGAAAATTTGCTTTCAAGAGGTGAGGTCCGGCCCGATGAAATAGACTGCATCATCTTTGCCTCGTTAAGTCCAGATATTCATTTTCCAGGGTCCGGCGTATTTCTTCAGGAAAAATTAGGATGGTCCGACCGCCATATCCCCTGCTATGACATCCGTCAGCAATGCAGCGGTTTTATTTACGGTGTTCAAATGGCCCAGGCGTTCATTGAAACCGGCATGTATGAAAACGTTTTGCTGGTAGGGGCTGAGGTTCACTCAAACGCCCTGGAATATAATGATAGGGGACGCGCGGTGACAGTGTTGTTCGGAGACGGCGCCGCCTGCGCGGTTATATCAAAATCTCCCGATCCCCGGTCCATGATCATGAAAACCCAGGTTCATGCGGACGGCAAAGGCGCTCTTGACGGCGTACATCTGATATTGTTTGACATATCCAAAAAACCTATTGTCTATTATGATCCTTCTGATGAGAACCAGAATGTGGTGCTGTTTCCGGAGATGCCGAACCCCAAAAATCTTTTCACCAACGCTGTCCGGCGAATGGCGGAAGTGAGCCTTTCCACGCTCGAGCAGTTGGGTTTGAAGGCATCGGATGTCGACTGGGTGCTGCCCCATCAGGCCAACAAGCGCATCAACGACATGGCCGCCCAGTTCATGGGCATTCCTGAAGAGAAGGTCCTTTTCAACATCCATAAATACGGAAATACCACGGCAGCCACCATTCCCCTGCTGCTTGATGAGTATACTGTAAACGGCACCATCAAGCGCGGCGATCTTATGCTGATGGTGGGATTCGGCTCGGGTTTTACCTGGGGAGCGGCGCTTGCCCGCTATTAATCAATTGCCTCCTCAATTTTCCTGATTCCATTCAAGATCCGGGGAACAACCTTCCCTGGATCTTGCCAGCATCATACTTTCCAGCACTTTTTTATTATTTCGAAGATAGAACATGGAGTTTCGAACTGCAGAAAACGGTACATCGCTTCTAACTTTGACATTCAGCACAGTTATTTCAAGTCTTTAATTCTATAAAAACTAAAATAACTAAAAATTTAATTTATAATTATTTATTTAAATATTTAACATATTGTATTCATATATTAATATGAAACTTGATTATTATTAAAAAAAATATTGACAAATCTAAAATCTAAAAATATTATAATAATTAAAAAATCACCAAGACAAAGGAGTTGCTTATGGATGACATATTCACGGTTTTTCAAGCAAGCCAGTATTGCAAGGTTTCCCCTCAAACCATCATTAACTGGATTGATGCCGGACATATCAAAGCCTATAAGACTCCGGGGGGGCATCGGCGGATAAATATCAGGGATTTGGAGTCCTTTATGCTGAAACAGGGCATTCCGATTCCCAAAGAAAAGGTAGAAGACACCCGCAAAAAAATTCTGGTGGTGGATGACGACCCGATTATTGTTGAGTCCATTGTTCAAGCCCTTGAGGAAGATGAAAACGATTATGAAGTGATCTCTGCCTCAGATGGGTTTGAAGCCGGCCTTCAGGTCAATCATTTCAAGCCCAATCTTTTGATCCTTGATATCATGATGCCTGACATCAAAGGTTTTGAAGTTTGCAAAAAAATTAAAACCAGCCCGGATACCAAAGACATGAAAATTATCGTTTTATCCGCATATTTGGATGAGGAAAAATTCAACAAAATGAAAGAACATGGGGCTGATATCTGTTTTTCCAAGCCATTGCCGCTTTCCCAGCTTAAACAGGAAGTGTCCCGGCTCCTTCAACAAAAATAGATCGTTATTTTACCCGCAAGGAGGCGTAAATGAAATTAAAAGAAGCCCTTGAGCGAAAAGATTTTGTTGTGACGTCGGAGGTGCAGGCGCCGGTGGATCAGGACCCGGATCAATTGATTGAAAGTTTAAAGCTTGTGCGGGGCCGGGTGGACGGCGTTTCCATTTCAGACATGGAATTTGAAGGGATTGTTGGAGACACCATCAAGGCCTGCGAGGTGCTCAAACAAAACCGTTTTGAATCCATTTATCAGACAACCACCCGGGACAAGAACCGTATCCAGCTGCAGAAGGATCTTCTTTCCGCCCATGAAGCCGGAGTGGACAATCTCCTGGTCTTCACTGAAGATTATCGGATTACAGGCGACAGCCTCCAGGAAATGATGTTTTTTCATGTGGATGCGGGAAAGCTTCAGTCTGTTTTGGACCATATCCGGGAAGGCCGGACCATTGAAGGGCAGCCGCTGGAGAAAAAAGCTGAATTTTTGTTAGGATCCGGCGTGGAATCAGGCTGGGGAAAAAACGTCCCTGATCTTGAGATGAAGGAAATGGAAGAAATGACCAAGATCGGCACCGGATATTTTTTAACCACCCCCGTGTTTGATGTTGACCGGTTTGAAAAGTTTCTAAGCCGCACCAATACATTCGGCGTGCCTGTGATTGCAGAAGTTTTGATCCTCAGAACCGCGGGCATGGCTAAATTTTTAAATCGTCACCTCAAACCCGGACTGGTTCCGGACTGGATCATTCAGAAGCTGGCAAAGGCGCCGGATAAAGACAAAGCAAGTATTGAACTGTTTGCCGATATTGTAAAGGGCTTAAAACATCTTTGCCAGGGCGTTCATATTATCACTATCGGCGGTGAGGAAAAACTGAGACAATACCTGGATGCTGCCGGATTAAAGTAAAAACAGGATCTAATCTCTCACCTGTGGCCCTTTTAAACTGTTGCCTCAAGGAGTTGCTCGTGGAGAACATTCTTTTCACTATCAACAGCCAAAAAATTTCATGTCCTTCCGGAACCACCATTTTAGATGCAGCCGTCAAAAACGGCATTGACATCCCCACATTATGCCATCACCCGCAGTTGAAGCCTCATGGCGCTTGCAGAATCTGCCTGGTGGAAGATGAAAAAACAAAGCGCCTGATGGCATCCTGCGTGACTCCTGTCATGCCGGATATGGCGATTTTGACCGAGACCCCCCGTGTGTTAAACCATCGCCGCAATATCGTCCGGCTGATGATGGCGGAACACCCGGAATCCTGCATTGTGTGCGGCAAAGGAAACCGCTGCGACCTGCGAAAAATTGCCGCACGGTTGGGCATCGGAGAGTCTAACCTCTATCCCATGCCCAATTTTAAGCCTTATGAACATCTCAACCCTTTCATTATAAGGGATCTGAGCAAATGCATTCTCTGCGGAAAATGCATCCGGGCGGATCATGAACTGGTAGTCGCCGGCTCCATCGATTACAACAACCGGGGATTTAAATCCCGCCCCGCAACCCTTCATGAAATGGCGCTGGAAGATTCGAATTGCACTTTCTGCGGCACCTGCGTTTCCCTATGCCCCACCGGCGCATTAAGTGCAAGAAACACCCGATATGTGGGAACGCCTGAAAAGGAATCCGATTCCATCTGCGCGTTCTGCGGAGTCGGCTGTACGCTGACGCTGGGCGTGTCCGGAAATCAGGTGATTGAAGTCAATCCCTCCAAATACCAGGGCACGGTAAATGGCGCGACCCTCTGCGTGCGCGGTCATTTTGCAGGGGATTTCATCAATTCCCCGGACCGGTTGACTCAGCCCATGATCAGGACAAAAAAGGAGGACGGTTCATTCGCCCATGTGCCCGCAAGCTGGGATGCGGCATTAGACAGCATTGTTGAAAAGCTTTCTGAAATCAAGCGTCAGCATGGCCCCGGGAGCCTTGCTTTCATCGGTTCATCCAAATGTTCCAATGAGGAAAACTATCTTTTTCAAAAAATCGCCAGGGTCATCTTCGGCACCGGCAATCTTGTCAACGGCGGATATGCGCTGGGTCAGCAGCTGATATATTTTATGGAACACAAGGCTTACGGAACCTGTCGCCAATCCTCCCTGCAGGATCTGGAAAATGCCCAGGCGATTCTGGTGGTTCGCGCGGATACTGACCATGAAGCGCCGGTTGTCGGGTATCACATCAAACGGGCTGCTAAAAAAGGCGTCCCTGTTATTGTTTTGGATTCCAGAAAAACAGATGTCGTGCCTTTGTCTTCGGTTTGGCTCCGTCCGCGCATATCTTCAAAATTGGGCATCGTGAAATCAGGCGTCATCAATTCAATCCTCAAGATGATTCTTGAAAGCGGCGCCCAGGATTCCGATTTTATCAACCGCTATACAGAAGGTATAGAAAAGTTGATACAATCGATGAATACCGTTGATCCGGAAAAAATTGCCCTTGAAAGCGGCATCAAGCCGTCTTTGATTGAAAAAGCGTTCAAGATTCTGAAGGGCAAAAAAATCGCCATCGTGATCGGAACCGATATTTTGCATTATCCTGAAGGCCCTTCAATGATGGATGCGGTTTTCAATCTGGCGCTGCTGACCGGCAGCATCGGCGCTAAAGGATCGGGCTTTTTTTTCCCCCTGGTTAAGAACAATCTCATGGGGGCCATGGACATGGGAACTGTGCCCGATCTTCTTCCAGGCCGCCGGCCGCTGGCGTCATCCTTTCATCGTGAAACCGTGGAAAAGATGTGGCAGGTCAAGCTTTCTGCCGAACCAGGACTTGACATGGTGGGATTCATCGAAGCGGCGGAAAGCGGCAAGGTCAAGGCAGCCTATATCATGGGAGAAAATATCGTCCGATCCCTGCCGCAATCGAAACGGGTGGAGAGCGCATTGAAAAAGCTCGATTTGCTGATCGTCCAGGACATTTTTTATGATCGGACTGCAAAGCTGGCCGATGTCATTCTACCCGGCGCAACGGTTGCTGAAAAATCCGGTTCATTTACCAATATGGAAGGGCGGTTTCAGACATTTTTTCCCGTGGTGAACCCGCCCGGAAACGCTCACGCGGACTGGGAAATTCTCTCCCAGCTGTCTAAAAAGATGGGATACCCGGAACAGTATATTTCCGTTGAAAAAATCCGACAGGAAATCCGACGGGTGATTCCTATGTATGAGCGGATCGGAAACCATCGGCAGGATTGGATCAAAAACAATGATCTGGAGAGTCCCTTCTCAGACCCCAAGAAGAAGTTTGTATTCACACCGGTTACATTTGCTCCTGAAATGCCTGCGGATTCCGCGCATCCTCTGATGGCGGTTATCGGCTCGTCAAGGTATCACCTGGGAAGCGGTTCCAGAACAAGCCGGTCCGAGAGAATCCGGGCCTTTGCTCAAAACGGCGCCATTGAGATATCGCCTTCAGACTGTGTTTCATTGGGGCTGGGCGACTGTGGCAAGATCCGGGTAACATCTTCTTGCGGTATGATTGAGCGGCAGTTCAAGGTGAATCCAGATTTGCCTTCCGGCCAGGTGTTCATTCCATCGGCGGTAAACGGTAATGACGCCATGAACCTGGTCGACTTGATACCTCCGGGTCTATCGGGTGTTTATGGTTGGACGGTGTGCAAAGTCTCTATCGATAAAATTTAACATTCAAGGAGTTCGGCGAATGGAAGCAAAGACGATCGACTTCAACAAGCTCACCGCTATAATTGAAAAACATCAGGAAAGGAAGTGGAGCCTGATACCGCTGCTGCAGGAAGTCCAGGAGTCATTCGGCTATATACCCCCCGAAACCATCGAGCCGATTGCTGAATCCCTCAACATGGCACCGTCTGAGGTTCAGGGCGTCATCACGTTTTATGCGGGTTTTTCACTCAAGCAGGCGGTGAGCACTCAATAAGGGTACTCTTCCATATCTCTCCTGGAGATTATCATCGAGCGCGAAGCAAAATTATTCCCGCTAAATGATGGAACTACCATTAAACTTACCGGAGAACAGGACGACCAGGCTGAAACGGTTGCTTTCCTTATGAAAGCAATGATTATTGCAATTGGCGCCATTTTCTTCATACTTATCACGCAAGTCAGATCAGTTGTTAAATCATTGA
>JALOPH010000095.1 GCA_025453995.1 Desulfobacterales bacterium | reverse complement strand
TCAAAGGATAAGCAGATCATGATGCTGCATAATTCAGGACATCGCATAACCATTGACGGTGAGAGGGAGGTTGTCGCAAAAAAGACCCATGAGTTTATCGCTGAAAGATCGGGCGGATCATTTGTTAAAAATTGACTTTCAAGCTGATTTTGTAATATGTAAAATGAAAAAGCGGAACATATTCCTTTAACAAATAATCAAAGGAGATTTATTCATGAAGAAAAAACATCTCATCAGCCTGGCAGTGGTTTTGATTTTTTCATTTGTCTTTACAGGTTCAACGATTGCCATTATGCCGCCTTCTATTACCGTGCAGCGAGTTGTGATTCCTTACACTGCCGTATCGAGCAATTGGTGGACAGGCCTTGCCATTCACAATCAATCCAGTGCGAGTGAAACTTATTATATACATTTTTATGACGAAGCGGGGAATTTTATCTCTGGCAGCTCGGTCACAATTCCGGCTCACGGGACAAGTAAAGACTCCGTGCAAAATTATGCAGATGATCCCGCGGATATCAACGGGTCTGTGTCCGTATATATTGAGACAGATGGCGCTTCTGATGAAACCTTTTCAGCCACGATATTTATCGGAAATACAGCGTCAAGTCAGGGTTTTGGATTCCAGACTTACTGGTCGCAAGAATATGAAAGATATTTAGTGTTGTAGAATACAGATAGTTTTTGGAAAGCCTCTTTTAACGCTTGCCAAACACTCGTTCCCACGCTCCGGCGTGGGAACGAGCATTCAGAATGCTCCCGCGTCTTTATTTCTTAACAATCTCATCCCGCAATTCCCGCTTCAACACCTTGCCGGCGCCGGAAACGGGAATCACATCCTTGAAAAAAACCTCCCGGAGTTTTTTATACGCTGCCACCTGTTTGTTGACAAATTCGATGAGGTCCTCGGCCGCGGCCTGCTGGCCGGCTTTGAGCTTGACAAAGGCTACCGGGAATTCACCGGACTGGACATCGGGTTTGCCGACCACCGCGCACATTTCAACCGCCGGGTGGGTGAACAGGATTTCTTCAAGTTCTCTGGGATAAACGTTGTAGCCTTTATAGATGATCATGTCTTTTTTCCGGTCGGTGATGAAAAAATATCCGTCTTCATCTTCCTTGCCGATATCGCCGGTATAAAGCCATCCATCCTTAAGGACCTCAGCTGTGGCTTCAGGCCGGTTCCAGTATCCGCCCATCACCTGGGGGCCCTTGATGCAGATCTCGCCTTCCTGTCCCGGCGGGAGATCCTTGCCGGTATTGGGGTCCACCACCTTGCACTCGGTGTCAAACACCGGCATACCCACAGATCCGACTTTGGTCAGTTCCGGAATCGGCGGATTGCACGTGGCGCCCATGGAGCATTCGGTCAGACCGTAAGCTTCAATTACCACGCTGGATGAAAAAGATTTTCGCATGGAATCCAAAACGGTCAGGGGCAGCGGCGCGGCGCCCGATGCAATGAGCTTGATTTTGGATAAGTTGTATTTTTCAAATCCCGGCATGTTTACTAAAGGCACATACAACTGGGGCGCGCCCCCCAGGGTGGTGGCGGAAAATTTATTAACCGCTTCGATGTATTCCGTCGGATCAAACCTTGGGAATACCACCATTGTCGTGCCGCCGGAAACCATGTTGTTTAAGTATCCGATGGTTCCCATGGCGTGGAACCAGGGGACCACCACCAGTGCGGTTTCCTTGTCGCGCGCCACAGGCCGGTCTTTTTCAGGGTCCACGCCCGGCGGATACACCAGTTCAACTTTGTCGGCCTGAACATCGAGCTGGGCGCCGTTGAACCAGCAGCCGAATTGCACGGTGTTGCTCACCACGTTTTTATGCGTCAGCATCACACCCTTTGAAACGCCGGTGGTGCCGCCGGTGTAGGCAAGATGGGCCAAATCCTTATTCACATCGATGTCTACAGCAGGTGGATTGGGCTGATTGTTTTTGATCAGTTCCACCATGTCCAGGGTATCGGGGACCGGGAGCTTCCCAAGGGGCTTTATGGGAGCGATAACGCCGTTGTAGCAGTCGCCGATGCTGGTGGAAATAATCCGCTCAACGGGGGTTTCCGGCATTACCGATGCAATCCCGGGATAGAGAAGGTCAAGGGAAAGAAGGTTTTTCGCTCCTGAATCCTTTAGCTGGTGTGTGACTTCACGGGGGGACAGAAGCGGGCTTAAAGGGGTGAACACGCCGCCGATTTTCATGACCGCGTAGTAGGCAATGGCGAACTGGGGCATGTTGGGGAGGTGGATGGCAAACCGCTCTCCTTTTTGAACCCCCAGACCGGCAAGGGCTGTGGCAAACCGGTCCACAAGGGTTTTAAGCTCGCCATAGGTGAGCACCATCCCGCCGAAATGAATGGCAATGCGGTTGGGTACCCGCTGGGCGGTGTCTTCCAGGAACATGTGCACGGGACGGTCGGGGTAGTTTAGGTTTTGGGGCCATTGGGGCGGCCAGCATTTGAAATTTTTTGCCATCGAACCCTCCTGATTTTAAATGGTTAGAAGATATAAGTGCTGCGAGGCTTTTGACTTATCACTTGACAACAAAGATTCACCGGTTATATTTATTTAAAAAATTTAAAACCATGAAATCATTGATCAGACATAAGCTTATATATTTTTTCTTTTTGACCCTGCATGTTATATTTCTATCCATGCCAGTAAGCCATGCGGGGGAGATCGTTCTTTGTTACAGCGATACAGGAAATGTTAAAATTGAATTAAAACTGTCTGAAGAATGTTCTTCGTGTAACAAATCCGGCGATGATTCTCAAGAAAAAGATCTCTGTTTTTGCCTGGATATTCCCCTGTCAAAAGAAGGCTACAGACATACAACGCTTTTGAACAGCGGAACCGTACAGGTGAAACCCCTGATATGTCTTCAATCCCATACTGGAATTTTTTTCAATTCATCTTTCCATGACGGTTTTTTTTCTTCACTCAACTGTCTTCATATAAAGAATCCTGTTCACGAATCTCTGCGCGCCACTGTCCTTCTGATTTGATTTTTTCCCATAGAGTGTGTTTGAACGAAACGCATCGAATGAATCCCTGGCCATGAAGGCTCAGCCCAGCCTGGGGATTTCAGGTTTTTCGCTCAGGCGCTGTCTTAATTAAAATTCACATTATAATCGCGTATCCCAATCTGCTTTTCAGGAATATTTTAAAGCAGTTTTTCGATGACATGTTTTAATCGTGGTGTCGGTTGCGATGAATCCGGATTCATTCTTTACTCAGGAGTGTTTTATGTTTGTACGCATGCGAATATTTGTTTTTTGTGTTTTTGTGGCGTTTGGTATTTCGGGGATTGGATTTTGCTTTCAGTCTCCGGAGCCGTCAAGCCGTCCGCAAACTGCATTGGGCAGTCAATATCAGACGTTTCAGCCTCCGGGAAGTGCGTCGGACGCACAGGATCTTGAAACAACACAGGACAATCCAACCGGCGTGGTCACATTGAACCAGTCTCTTTCGTTGGGTCTTATGCAGAATCCAGAGCTGGCGTCCTTTTCCTGGGAAGTGCGCGCTGCCCAGGCCCGGCTTATTCAAGAAAGGCTGTTGCCCAACCCGGAAATAGAGGCATCTGTTGAAAATTTCGGCGGTGATAATGACCTTGAGGGATTTGACGGCGCGGAAACCACCCTTCAGATCAGCCAGTTAATCGAACTGGGGGGGAAGCGGGCTAAAAGAAATCAAGTCGTTGCATTGGAAAAAGAGATTGCAGACTGGGAGTATGAAAGCAAAAGGCTGGATGTGTTTGCCGATATATCCAAATCTTTCTGGGGTGTTGTGGCTGCCCAGGAACAGTATGCCATTGCCGGGGAAATCTCGGCTGTGGCGGATAACGCCTATAGCCTGGTGTCTGAGCGCGTTAAATCCGGAAAATCGGCGCCCCTGGAGGAAATACAATCAAGGGTGACAGTGGCGACCACCCGGATTGAAATCGAGCAGGCAAAGCGGGCCCTTGATGCCGCGCGAAAGAAACTTGCCGCTGCATGGGGATGCGCACAGCCGGTTTTCGAAAAGGTGACGGCTGATATCACATCGCTTTCTCCGCCACCGCCTCTTGAGAATCTTGAGGGGTGTTTGTCGAAAAATCCGGATCTGAACCGATGGGATACGGAAATGGAGAGAAGCCGGGCCCAGATCATCCTGGAGGATGCAAACCGCTTTCCGGACCTGACCGTGGGCGCAGGACCGCGCTATTATAATGAAACCGACGACACGGCATTTGTCATGAACGTATCTCTCCCGATTCCGGTATTTAACCGTAATCAGGGCGGGATGCAGGAATCGCGGTTTCATCTCTCCAAAGTCCGGGAAAATCGAAAAGCCGCCATACTTCAAGCTCAAAACGATCTGGAACAGGCGTATCAGGAATTAACTTCCGCATTTTTGACCGCTGATTCGCTGATGAAAATCGCTGTTCCTGCTTCTGAGACGGCTTATACGGCGGCTCTGGAAGGATACCGGGAAGGCAAAATCAGCTATCTTGCAGTCCTGGAAACCCAGCGGACTTTCTTTGAAGTGAAGCATCAATATATATCGGCCATCGTCGATTATCATAAATCAAAAACTGATATTGAACGCCTGATCGGTCAGGAAATACCCAATTAGATTGTTTATAGGAGATACTATGAAAAAGAACACGTGGATTATAACCATATGCGCGTTGTTTGTCGTAATCGGTGTTTCATTGTCATTAATGAACCATGATGCTGATTCATCGTCCTGCTGTCCTGGAGAAGGGCATGCGGTTGAAAAAAATAATAAGCCTCACATTCATGATGAAACGGAACAAAACCATCAAGACGGCCAATGCAGCCACGACCATTCCATAATCGATGACAGGGAAACCCGTGATAGCGACGAGGAAAAGACAGATGGCAAAGCAGACGCCGGACATGAGGAGCCACATCACGGCGGTCATGACCATTGCGGTTCAGGAGGGATTTCCGATCTTGACAGAAGCATTGAAGACCTTTGGGCCGATAAATGCGAGCACAATATTCTGCATTATACATGTGATGAATGCCGTTACGAGCTGGGTGTTGTCAAATTGTCCGATAAGATTTTTTCAAAAGACGGACAAACCGGCATTGTTTCAACCGCCAATCCGACAGAGCGGAACATGGGCATGCCTTTATCATTGACGGGTGAAGTCGTTACCAATGACTTAAAATCAGTTCGTGTTTCAAGCATAGTTCCGGGGGTCGTAAGAAAGATCAAAGCCGACATCGGCAGACGGGTAATAAAAGGAGAAACGCTTTTTGAGCTGGACAGCACGGAAGTGGCCGAAGCAAAGGCGGACTATCTGAAGAAAGCGGCGAATTTAAGCCTGGCGACAAAAACAGCCCAGCGTGAGGCCAGCCTGTTTGCCAAGAAGATCAGCGCCGAAGTGGAAGTCATAGAAGCCAAAAACAAGCAGGTTGAAGCAGAAATTGAACTTGCCGGCGCGCGATCCCGGCTGGAACGCCTCGGCATACCTAAAAAAGAAATCCAAAGTCTTAACGCTGGAACCGCTGATGCCGTCAGCGGCATTCTGCCGGTATGTGCTCTAATTGATGGCGTGGTGCTGGAAAGATTTGCCAGCCCGGGCGATCAGGTGGATCCCGGGAAAGAAATCATGCTGGTTTCAGATATATCCGAAGTATGGATCAATGCCGACATCAAAGAAACGGATTCGTCGCTTTTATCCCTTCATAACCGCAAAATTGATTGCGACGTCATCGTCCCGATGTCTGAAGGGATAAGACTTCCTGGAATACTTGAAGCGGTTTCCGGAAAAATGGATGAATCGACGCGGACCATAAGGGCACGCATCAGCGTTAAAAATCCCGAATGGCTGCTTAAACCCGGCATGTTCGTGACTGTCAATCTGATGACCCAGGCCGGGGACGTTGTTTTATCAGTTCCGGACAGCGCTGTGGTTTCTGATGAAGGACGATCCTTTGTCTTTGTTCACAAGGAAGGCGACTACTGGGTCCGGCGTCCGGTGGAAACCGGCGTGTCTTTTAAAGGGTTTACGGAAATCCGGCAGGGCCTTGGAAAGCATCAATCGGTCATTGCCGATGGTTCGTTTCTTTTAAAATCAGATGTTCTTAGAGAAAAAATGGGCGCAGGCTGTGCGGATTAGGAGACAGTATGAATAAAACCATTGATTTGATCCTGAAGTTTCGTTTTTTTGCCCTGGCATTGACCGGCTTAATTGTTCTGTCCGGAGTCATTGCCTGGATGCGGCTGCCCATTGATGCGTTCCCGGATGTGACCAATGTCCAGGTGATGGTGCTCACCGAAGCCGACGGCCTCTCGGCGTCAGACATTGAACAACAGGTGACTTATCCGATTGAACAGCAGATGGGCGGTGTTCCCGGTGTTGTATCGGTTCGATCCCTTTCGAAAGCAGGCCTTTCCCAGGTGTCTGTAGTTTTTGAGGATGATGCGGATATTTATTTCGCCCGGCAGCAGGTGTTTGAGCGGATTCAATCCGCCCGATCCAACCTGCCGCCATCTGTTGAACCGGAGCTGGGCCCCATCAGCACGGGGCTTGGGGAGATTTTTCAATACACGGTGGAAGGCGAGGGTTTGTCGCCCATGGAGCTACGCACCATTCAGGATTTTCTGATATTACCCCAGCTCAAACCCATCAAGGGTGTCAATGAGGTCAACAGTTTTGGCGGGTTTGTCCGTCAATATCATGTTCTGGTGAATCCGGACGCCCTGCTCAAGTATGACCTGACCCTTCGGGATGTCGTGGAAGCAGTGGAGAAAAACAACGCCAATGCCGCGGGAGGCTTTATCGTTCGCGGAGCGGAGCAGACCTATATCCGCGGCATCGGCCTGATTTCAAGCATGGATGATATTTCAAACATTGTGATCAAGGCTTATGACGGCGTTCCGGTTCATGTCGGAGATGTGGCCGATGTGAAGATCGGCCCCCAGCCCAGGCAGGGCGCAGTCACCCGGGACGGCAAGGGCGAGGCGGTTGCGGGCATGGTCATCATGCTGAGAGGCGAAAATTCAAAGGATGTTGTAGCCAGCGTCAAGGCGGCTATTCCGAAAATCCAGAACAGCCTGCCTGAAGGCGCGCGGATCAATGTGTTTTATGACCGGACCGCGTTGATCCAGGCATGCATCAAAACCGTCATGAACGCCCTGATGGAAGGCGGTCTTTTTGTTATTCTGGTGCTCTTTTTGTTCGTGGCCGAGCTGCGGACAGCGCTGATCGTGGTGGCGTCCCTGCCGATTACGTTTCTGGCCACATTTATCGTCATGGGATGGGCCGGCATTTCCTCAAACCTCATGAGCGTCGGCGGGCTGGCTTTTTCCGTGGGCATGGTGGTGGATGCATCCATTGTGATCGTGGAAAATATCCGGCGGCATTTTGCGGAGCAACATGATCCGCGGCAGCGTCGCCGGATTGTTGTGGATGCTGTGTCTGAGGTGGCGAAGCCGGTATCGTTTTCGATAGTGATCATTGTGATCGTTCTGGTTCCCTTGTTTGCCCTTCAGGGAATTGAGGGAAAAATGTTTCTGCCGCTCACACTGACGATGATTTTTGCCATCCTGGTTTCACTGGTGGTCGCGTTGACCATTGTGCCGGTGATCTCAGAAATGATTTTAAAACAGGAAAAGGAAAAACAGTTTAAGTTTATCCAAAAATTCCATAACGGATATCTCCGGCTTCTGGGTGCGGCACGGAAAAGAATATGGCTGACTCTGGGATTGTCCCTTTTCTGCATTCTGGCTGCTGCGCTGCTGGTGCCGCGTATCGGAACGGAATTTATTCCCGGTTTGGATGAAGGCGCCATTGCCGTCAATGTGGTGAGGCTGCCCAATGCGTCCCTTGATGGTTCAAGGGATGTCGCGACGTTTATGGAAAAGCAGCTTCTGGCAAATTTTCCTGAAGTGGAAACCGTTGTGAGCAAAACCGGCCGGGCCGAGATTTCTGAAGATCCCATGGGGCCTGAACAGACGGATCTTTTCATCATGCTAAAACATCAAAAACAGTGGAAAACAGGAAGGAACAAGGCGGACCTGGTTGAAGCGATGAATAAAGAACTCTCAGCGATTCCCGGCATCCGCCTTTCCTTTTCACAACCCATCGCCTTGCGGGTCAATGAGTTGATTTCCGGCGTAAAAAGCGATCTGGCGGTTAAGGTTTATGGGGCGGACCTTGAAAAATTAAAAGAATTTTCAGACCGTATTGCCGGGAAACTTGGCGCCATGGCCGGCGCCGAAGATGTCAAGGTGGAACAGGTGTCTGGTATGGAACAGATCGAGATCACCTATAACCGGCGGGAGATGGCCCGTTTCGGGATCAATGTGGAAGATATCAATGAGGTTGTTGAAACCGCTCTGGCAGGATACGAAGCCACACGGGTAGTTGAGGGACAGATGCGGATTGCGGCTGTGGTCAAGTTCCCGGAAGATTTCCGAAACAATCTCTCCGCCATTGAAGGCATCATGATTCCGGGCGCAGGCGGAGAGCGTGTGCCCCTGAAAAGAATCGCCGATATTGCAACAGTGGAAGGGCCTGCCCAGATCACCCGTGAAATGGGGATGCGCCGGGTGGCCGCAGAAGTCAATATCAGGGATCGGGACTTGGGGGGCTTTGTGGCGGAAGCAAAAGAAACGCTGGCCGGCATCGAAAAGGAGCTGCCGTCAGGTTATTTTCTGGAATACGGCGGGCAGTTTGAAAACCAGCAGCGGGCCATGCGGCGTTTGTCCATCGTGGTGCCCATCGCCCTGGTTCTGATTCTGCTGTTGTTATACTTGGCGTTGGGTTCGGTGAGGGACTCCTTGCTGGTGATATTAAACCTGCCGTTTGCCCTGGTGGGCGGAATCATCGCCATCTGGTTATTCGGCATGCCGCTGTCCGTATCTGCGGCTGTGTCGTTTATCGTTCTTCTGGGCATTGCCGTCCAGAACGGGGTGGTGCTCATGGCGTTTTTCAAACAGCTCCGGGAAAGCGGGAAAAGCGTGGCTGATACGGTTCACATGGGGTGCGATCTGCGGTTCAGGCCCCTGCTGATGACGGCGCTCACCAGTTTTATAGGCCATCTGCCCATGCTGTATGCAACAGGATCGGGTGCGGATATCCAAAAACCGCTGGCCGTGGTGGTCATGGGCGGATTGATTACATCCACCCTGTTGACGCTGATCGTCTTGCCGACGATTTATGAATGGTTTGAAACAAGGAGCGAAGCCCTTAGGGCGGAATCATAAACTGCATCTAAAAAAATTAAGTAAACTAAAGGAAGTGTTATGAAAAATCATATTATCTCTTGGTGTGCAGTAGTCATTATTTTTTTTTCTTTATCCGTATCGGCTTGTTCATCGATAAAAATCATCCCTCTGCACAATGAAAATATTGATGTTGAATTCAAGCCCGATGCCCAGGTTCATTTTTATAAACCGAACCTGTATTTTAAAGAAGGTTCACTTGTTGTTTCCGGATATTTGAAAGGGACATATTCAAAATCACGGCTTTTGGGTCATATTGATATCGCTTTCATAGATTCGGAAGAAAAGATATCTTCTTTGCAAAGCGTCAAATTGATCAGGAAATTGCCTAAGAATAGAAATTATCAGTATTCTTATACAGTAAAAAGCCCCCTTTCATCGTTTGATGAAAGCATAAAGATACACATTGCATATCATCAGCCCCAGTCATCAGAGTCTTTTGGATGTGGGAATAATCTGGCGCTTCAAGATATAAAAGAACTCGGGGGACAGGCCGGCAATTAAAGTCCAAGTGTTCGTCAGGGGGCGCGCTGAAGCGGCATCAAACCTTATTTTGAAGGATTCTATGGAGTGAATTCAATTCCATGCGGCTCATGACAGATGACATTCGACCGCTCATGACGATGGAAAATAATGGATATCGGCAATAAAATCCATAGGGATTTCAATCGGTTAATTCATATCGATATTCAGCCAGTTTTGACAGAGATGCCCAAATACTTCGGCCAGATAGACAATGCCGATGACTTTGGAGTTTTCCACAACCGGCAGCCGCCGGCTTTTTTCCTTGACCATCCGGTCGACGATGACGATTAAGTTCGTATCCGGCGTCACATAGCGGACTGGGGAGTTCATGACCTGGGCGACCGTCAAGCCTTTGAATCTGCTGATGTAAGCGTTGAGTTCTTCTTCCGGGAAATCAATACTGTCGCCCATATAATTCAAGATCGGCGGCCGAAGGTGGTACAGGATGTCAAACATGGAGACCACTCCGACCAAGTCTCCAAATTTGCCGGTAACAATCACGCTGACGGTTTTGTATCCTGTTTTGCGGGGTTTGCCCTGAAAAATCATGCGCACCGCATCTTCAATGGGCGCATGCTGATCAATCGTGCTGAACTCCTTTACCATCACATCTCGTGCCGTTAATTTCATTGGATCACTCCTCGTCTGGGTTGAGTTTTAATGGTTTTAAAATAACAAATTCATTGTTGGGGTTCAATCTGAAATATGGGACTGCAAGAAAAAAAGATGCGCTATAGAAAGATCATGGGGCCGGCCATGTGCTGAAGCGCCACGCAAAGCTTTGGACGATGCCGGTTAAGCCTTTCCGTGACCACGCTTAAAGCTTTTTCCGGCGTGTTATTTGTCTCGGAGAGATGGGCTAAAATCACGTGCTTTAATCCGTCATGGATCACGTCCATGAGAAGTTCCTTGGATGATTCGTTGGACAGATGACCGGTCCGGCTTCTGATCCGCTGCTTCAGCGGCCATGGGTAGGGGCCGTCTTCCAGCATTTTCAGGTCATGGTTGGCTTCCATCACAATGCAGCAGCATTCTTTCAGATGCTCTTTAACCATGGCCGTGGCGATTCCGAGATCTGTGGCGATCCCGATTTTTTTCCCGTCGCATCCGATAGTAAATCCCACCGGATCATCGGCGTCATGGGATGTGGAAAAGGGGCGGATGCGCAGGCCTTCTATGGTAAAATCCGATCCGCAAGAAAAGAGGCTGATTTTATCGATCCGCCCGAGCGGCGCGGCTGCGGCCTGCCGGGTTTTAGAGGATATGAACACCGGCAAATCATGTTTCCGGGCAAGAACGCCCACTCCCCGGATATGGTCCGAATGCTCATGGGAAACGATGATGGCGCTTATTTCAGTCATGGCCAGGCCTTGAGACGCCATCCGGCGCTCAATTTCAATGCCGGTCAGTCCGGCGTCAATTAATATGGAAGTCTCTCCGTTTGAAATATAGATAGCGTTTCCTTTGCTGCCGCTGGCAAGCATGCAGAGTTTAAGAATATGAGTCCGGTTTTTTTGAGGGGCAGGGGGCTGGGAATCATTAGCGCGGATCATTTACACTCCCGTATGGCCGAATCCGCCGCTGTTTCTTAAAGAAATGTCAAGGGCTTCCACGAGGCAAAACCGGGCCTGACTTATCTTGGCAATCACCATCTGGGCGATTCTGTCCCCCCGTCGAATAGTGAAGGGGATTTGACCGAAATTGATCAGGGCGATTTGAATTTCACCGCGATAATCCGCGTCAATGGTTCCCGGAGAATTGATGATGCCGATGCCGTGCTTGACGGCGAGGCCGCTTCTGGGGCGGATCTGGGCCTCAAACCCAACGGGCATTGAAATGGCAAAGCCTGTGGGGATCAGCTTGATGTCGCCGGGATGAAGCGTGACCTGCGCTTCAACTGCCGCGCAAATATCCATACCCGCCGAGTGGGGGGTCATGTATTTGGGCAAGGGAATGTCTGCATCCGCTTCCGGCCTCACCCGGCAGCATTTGATGATGGTTTGATCGGACATTTAGATGATGATTCTTATAAAGTCATGCTGGGACTATGGTTCTTGGGAACAGAAACTGAGAAACGACAAGTTTTTTGAACCGCAGAATATCGAACAAAGAATATCGAATTTCGAAGTTATGAGCTCACTTCTGCGGTTCGAAATTCCTTGTTCGATATTCGAAATTTAAAATACCTTTAATCGTGTTTTATCAATTCTGGCTCTGGCTGTCAGGGGGCGGGCTGGGATTTTGCTCGGCCAGCAAGGCTTTTCGGCTGAGTTTGATCTTGCCGTCCTTGGATACCTCTATGACCTTGACCTTGACGATATCGCCTTCCTTGACAATGTCCTTGACGCGCTTGACCCGGAAGGGGGCCAGTTCGGAAATATGGACCAACCCTTCGGTTTTGGGACGTATCTGAACAAACGCGCCGAAATCAGTTGTTTTGACGACAGTGCCGTCATAGATTTCTCCGATGACAGGATCCATGCCGATTCCCTTGACGATTTGAGGCCGGTGTCGTCGATTTCAATGGACGTGTTGGTTTCGCTCTGGATAGACCGGATCATTTTTCCTCCCGGACCGATGATCTCCCCGATGCGTTCCGGATTGATATTGATGCGATACACATGGGGGGCATAGGGGGAAAGTTCCTGTCGGGGGACGCTGATGGTCTTTTCGATTTGATCAAGAATATGCAGCCGTCCGGCTTTGGCCTGCTCAAGCGCTTTTTCAAGGATGCCCCGGGAAAGTGATTTGATTTTAATATCCATTTGAAGGGCGGTGACGCCGTCTCTGGTCCCGGCCACCTTGAAGTCCATGTCACCGGAATGGTCTTCATCCCCGAGGATATCCGACAGAACCGCAACCTGTTCGCCTTCGGCCACAAGTCCCATGGCAATTCCGGATACCGGGGCCTTGATGGGGACGCCGCCGTCCATTAACGCCAGCGTGGCCGCGCATACGGTTCCCATTGAAGATGACCCGTTGGATTCGAGCACTTCAGATACAACCCGGATCGTATAATCAAAGTCTTCCTTGGCTGGCAGGACTTTTTCAATGGCGCGCTTGGCCAGCGCGCCGTGGCCGATATCCCTGCGGCTCGGGCCTGCAAGCCGTTTGGTTTCACCCACGCTGTAAGGCGGGAAATTGTAATGGAGCATAAACTGAATGTTTTCATCCCCGCTCAAAGTTTCGACGCGCTGCTCGTCCTGGCCGGAACCCAGTGTCATGACAGCCAGAACCTGGGTTTCGCCTCTTGTGAAAAGACCGCTGCCGTGCACTCTTGGAAGCATGGCCGCTTCGCAGGAGATGGGCCGGATTTCGTCAAACCGGCGGCCGTCGATCCTTCTGTTCTGATTGAGGATGATTTCCCGTGTGATTTTTCTTTCCAGATCATGGAATATATTGCTGATTTCATTTTTTCGGTCTTCATAGTCCGGGCCGAGGCTTTCCATAAGTTCCGCGCGGACCTGAGCCAAGGCGTTTCTCCGGTTATCCTTTCCGGCTGTGGTGATGGCTTCCGATGTCTTTGCGTGCGCTAAAGTCTCAATTTTTGCGATCAGATCAACATCTTTTTCCTTGGGCGTAAACGTTTTTTTGGGTTTGCCGATGCTTTCCCTGAGTTTGTCCTGAATGTCGAGAATGGGCTGGAGCTGCTCATGGCCGAAAAAAATCGCCTCCAGCATTTCAGCTTCAGATACGATATTCCCGCCGCCTTCCACCATGGTGATGCCGGTTCTGGAGCCAGCCACGATCAGATTGATATCGCAAAGCTTCTGTTCATCCAGGGTCGGATTGACCACAAGCCCGCCGTTGATCCGTCCCACGCGGACACTGGCCACAGGGCCGTCAAAAGGGATGCCCGAAATAGCCAGCGCGGCGGACGCGCCATTTAACGCAAGGACATCAGGCTCATTGACTTTATCCATGGACAGTACTGTGGCGATCACCTGGGTTTCATTGCAATATCCCTTTGGGAAAAGGGGTCTTAAAGGCCGATCCGTCAGACGTGCGGTCAGGGTTTCCTTTTCACTGGGACGTCCGATTTCACGCCTGAAATAGTTGCCGGGGATGCGTCCGGCCGCATAAATTTTTTCCTGATATTCTACGGTAAGCGGCAGGAAGTCCGTATCGGCTCTTTCTTCATTTGCGGCCACAACAGTGACTAAAACGATGGTTTCACCGTACTGAACGACAACGGCGCCGGAGGCCTGCTTGGCGATTTTTCCGGCCCGGAGGCTTAATGTCTCTTTGCCGATCTGTGTTTTAAAAGTAATTTCCATTGATTTCTCCAATTACAGGCAAGTTAATCGAATTCCCGCGCCGCATACTCTCTTTATGACCTGCCTGAATAGGTTATAGCTTGTTTGCACACGCCGGGCTCCCGGACTCGTCACCATATACCGGGAGCGAGCATTTTTATCTTCTGAGACCGAGTTCGGATATGATGGTCCGGTAGCGATGAATGTCTTTGTTTTTAATATAATTTAACAATCTCCGGCGCTTGCCGACCATGACCAAAAGACCCCTTCTGGAATGATGATCCTTTGAATGGGTTTTCAGATGTTCGGTCAGATGTAAAATCCGGCCGCTCAG
>JALOPH010000094.1 GCA_025453995.1 Desulfobacterales bacterium | reverse complement strand
GTGTTGATCATTGGCGCGGGAGGTGTCGGTCAGGTCGTCGCACACAAATGTGCCCAGGCAGAGGAAGTGTTTTCGGATATCTGTCTGGCCAGCCGTACCCTGGAGAAGTGCGAGCATATCGCCTCTCAAATTAAGCGAAAGATTGAAACCGCCCAGGTGGATGCGGACAATGTTTCTGAAATGGTTGCGCTCATCAGACGTTTCAAGCCGGATATCGTTATCAATGTGGCGCTTCCCTATCAGGATCTTCATATTATGGACGCCTGCCTGGAAACCGCGGTTGATTATGTGGATACGGCCAATTATGAACCGCCCGATGTCGCCCGTTTCTGTTATCAATGGCAGTGGGATTATGATCAGCGGTTTAGGGATCGCGGTATTATGGCGCTTTCAATCCGGAAATCAATATCCGGGAAGTGACGGCAAAGGGTAAATACTATGAAAACGGAGACTGGATTGAAACCGATCCGCTCTCCATCAGCAAAACATATAATTTCCCCGACGGGATCGGAGAGAAAAAAATTTACCTTCTGTATCATGAGGAATTGGAATCTCTTGTCAAACATTTCCCTTCCATCCAGCGCGCCCGTTTCTGGATGACTTTTTCAGACAACTATCTCAAGCACCTTGACGTGTTGCGGAATGTGGGCATGACGCGCATCGACCCGGTAAAGTATCAAGGCCAAGATATCATTCCGCTTAAATTTTTAAAGGCCCTGCTCCCTGACCCCGCGTCATTGGGGCCTGTTACTAAGGGCAGGACCTGTATCGGATGCCTGGTTAAGGGAATCAAAAACGGTCAGGAAAATTCTTATTTTATTTACAATATCTGCGATCATCAGAAGTGCTACCAAGAGGTCAAATCCCAGGCGATTTCTTATACCACCGGCGTGCCGGCAATGATCGGCGCCATGATGATGATTCAGAAAAAATGGCGGGGGAAGGGTGTTTTTAATATGGAGCAGCTTGATCCTGATCCGTTTATGAATGCTTTAAATATTTACGGATTGCCATGGACGGAAAAATTCTTGTAAATCTGGATTTGCAAAATATCCCCACGCCATGCTTTATTGTGGATGAATCAGCCATTGACCGGAATTTGGCCATCCTCCAGCGCGTTCAGGACAGAACCGGCTGCAAGATCCTGCTGGCGTTGAAGGCTTTTTCAATGTTTTCAATTTTTCCGAAGCTCGGCAAAACTTTAAAAGGGGCATGCGCAAGCTCCCCTCATGAAGCCAGGTTGGCTAGAGAAGAATTCGGCGGTGAAGTCCATACATTTTCAGCTGCCTACAGCCCAAGCGATTTAAAAGAGGTTGCCGCTGTTTCCGATTTCATCGTTTTCAATTCGTTTTCCCAGTGGAATAGATTTAAACCAATCATTTTTAACTTCAGAAAAACAATCAGATGCGGCATGCGGGTCAATCCTGAACATTCAGAAGCGCCTGTCGCCATGTATGATCCGTGCGCCCCGCATTCCCGGCTTGGCGTTCGCCCGGATCAGTTGGACGGCCAGGATTTACGGGGTATTACGGGCCTTCACTTTCACACGCTTTGCGAACAGAACGCAGATGCCCTGGAAAGGACGCTGGCGGCGGTTGAGTCCAAGTTTGGCAGAGTGCTCCACAGCATGAAATGGCTCAATCTCGGCGGCGGCCATCATATCACGCGTCATGACTATGATGTGGATTTGCTCTGCCGGCTGATTCACCATCTCAGTAAAACATATGACGTCGAGGTTTATCTGGAACCCGGTGAAGCGGTGGCCCTTAACGCAGGCGTTCTGGCGGCAACCGTATTGGATATCGTTGATAATAAAATGCAAATCGCCATTCTGGACGCGTCGGCGGCAACCCATATGCCCGATGTCCTGGAGATGCCGTATCGCCCCGTCGTTATAGGCGCCGGACTTCCCGGAGAACGTGCATATTCCTATCGGTTGGCCGGGCCGTCATGCCTTGCCGGCGACGTCATCGGTGATTATTCCTTCGATAGTCCTTTGAAGGTAGGGGATAAGGTTGTTTTTGAGGATATGGCCCATTACACCATGGTCAAGACCAATACATTTAACGGCATCAATTTGCCGTCGATAGCGCTTTATGATCCGGCCGAAAATCGATTCACCCTGGTTCGTGAATTCGGATATGAGGATTTTAAAGCGCGTCTTTCATAACCACCGCCTGTTTTTGCCTTTCTTTTTCCCTTAAATTTTTTTCAACAAAAAGAGGCGATCCTTTCAGATCAGTTTCGGTGTAATACATCATTGTCGCAAGAGTCGAGGGAGTTGGCGTGAAGATCTGGATCTGTTCAGGCGTGAAATTGAGCTCCTTTTTGATGAAAGAACGCAGGTTTTTCATGTTTTCCATGGTGCACCCCGGATATGCGGCCATAAAATAGCAGGACAGAAACTGTTTTTTCCCGAGCGCCTGGTTCGTCCGGCGGTAGAGCTGGATGAATCGCTTCAATGAATGGCTCCCGTGTTTGCCCATCAGAATGAGTATCTGCTCATCTGAATGTTCCGGGGCGATTTTGAGCTGGCCTGAAATATGGTGCATGGCGATGGCCTCCAGGTATTGAAGCCCATATTTCATATCCATGAGGATCAAATCATGCCGGACCCCGGAACCGATAAACACTTTTTTTATTTTGGGAAGCCCTCTGAATCGTTGGAGCAGGTCCACCTGGCGTTTGTGGCTGATCTGTCTTTGTTTGCATTGCGCAGGCGTCAAGCATTTTTTTCGGCACGGATCATGTGCGGGCGGCTTGAGGCAAACCATGCCGTACATATTGGCAGTCGGCCCGCCCACATCCCGGATGATGCCTTTAAACTCAGAGTGCCTGGTCAACTCTGCCGCTTCCCGAAGGATCGATGCCTCACTTCGGCTGGTGATTTTTCTTCCCTGATGAAGGGAAATGGCGCAGAAATGACATTCGCCGAAACATCCCCGGTGGCTGGTGATGGCGAATTGGATGGTCTCAAGCGCGCGGACATTTCCGTCTGCCCGGTGCAGGGGATGGACTGAGCGTTCATATGCCAGCCCATGAATTTTATCCAGTTCAGCGGATGATAGCGGATGGGCCGGTGGATTTTGGATGAGGTATCGGGTGTCTTGTTTCTGGCATAACCCGATAGCGGTTTCAGGGTCATTGTGCTTGTAAAATAATTGAAACATTTTCCGGAAAGCGGATTTGTCGTCTATCACATCCTGATGGGGCGGAAGTTCAATATAATCATCCGGTTTTTTTTTAGCGATGCGGCAGACGCCTCGAATGCCTTCAACAGAGCGGTTATGGCGGATATGGTCTGCAACCTCCAAAATGGTCTTTTCGGCCATGCCGTATACCAGGAGATCGGCTTTGGCGTCAAAAAGCACGGACCGGCGGACTGTGTCGGACCAGTAGTCATAATGCGAAATCCGTCTGAGGCTCGCCTCAATACCGCCGAGAACAATGGGTTTGGTATTTTTGAAAAATTTCCGGATCAGATTGGCATACGCAATAAGCGCCCGGTCCGGCCGGCGAAAATTTTTCCCGCCGGCCGTCAGATCATCCGTTTTCCGTTTTTTTAAAGTCGGGGTGTAATTGGCCACCATGGAATCTACGCACCCCGAACTGACCCCCCAGAAGAGGCTGGGTTCACCCAGCCTTCGGATATCGATATCGCTGCCTGTATCCGGCTGGGCGATGATGCCAACCCGGTAACCGGCCTCCATGAGTACTTTCCCGATGATTGCCACGCCGATATAAGGGGAGTCAATATAAGCGTCACCGGTTACCAGAACAATATCCGCGTCATTCCAGCCGAGGGCGTCCATTTCTTTGCGGGTGGCGGGTAAAAACATTAATTTACGATTTATGAATTCCTTTTAAGGAGTTAAACCTGTTTTCAGGAGCGGACAACAGAGAATTTTTTTCCATCAGTAAAGAAAATGGCATATAGAATAATGACGTAGCTGACCGTGGCGCAGATTGAGAAAAAGCGAAAATATGAACCTAGAGGCGCAATCAGAATAACAGTCACCCAATGAAATGCAATGAGGTATTTTGAATGTAGCTTGAGAGGAAAATCGTGAAATCTGCAAATAATGGCCAGTCCGCAGAGGTTCCATCCATAAAGTGAGGCAAAGGAATGGAGCTTTAGAAGCCATTTTAATTTTTCAGGGCTGTATCCGGGCATGAGTTCAAACAGGATATATAGAATGCCGGTCACTGCGGTATACACCAGAAAGCCGATGCCTGACAGCAGAAAAGCTTTCTGCTGCATTTCTTTACCAAGGGTGATAAACATATAAAAGATCATGATGACTGTAACAAACAGGATGGATGTGACCACAACCTGGGGCATCAGGCGTTCAAAAATAATAAACAGGAAGAAAACAATCACCCCGAGATTGACATTCCAAAACCCCAGGTTCTTCAAGAATAGAACTGGTGCGCCTTTATCATCCATCATCGAAAATATCAATGACATGGTGATCAGAGACAAAGGAAAGGAAAATCCGAGGAAAAAGGTATCCAGTTGCAGCTTTGGCAGCGTGACCATGTTGAAATATTCATTATTGAGAATGACCAGCCCTGATATGACCAGACCCATAGACAGACAAAGCAGGGAAGCCTGATGAAATTTATCAGATACGGGAACTACCGCTTTGAAGAAATCAAGCGGAAGCAGAGAAAATCGACGGATGCGCGCTGACTCAACAATGATAAACAGCGCCACTGTCAGGAACAAAACCGGGATATAGATTTTCAGGAACGCACAGAAAGCGTATGCAATGGTAAAAAATAAAAAGAGCTTTACTTTGCCTGTAACTTTTTTCCTTCCTTCGGTGAAATAAAGGAGAATGGCTCCGCCGGTGCAAAGGTTGAACAGAAATATATGCAGCCGGTTAAAATCATAGGGAATGGTTTGTGGCAGAAAAAGATTCAAGAAACCAAAAAAAAGGGCCAGCGACATTAATGTCAACAAAACGACGCGGAAATAAATGCTCATGAACCCTATTTACCTTTCAGATGCTTTATTAATATTCTTTTATATGATAAAAAACCCATAAGTCAAATTCGATTCTGATTTTTTTTAAAAAGCATATATAATTGTTTCTAAGAGTATAATTTAATTATGACGGGTAATTCGAATTCAGGCGAAAACAAAAAAGCAGATACTGAAAAAATTAAAGTGTAAGCAGCGATGACAGAAACCGACAACAAGACAGTTCCGAAGATGAGCATCCTTATTGTGGATGACGAAATCAATATCCGTAAAACACTTTCATTTTGTCTGGCTGCTGAAGGGCATGTCGTGATTGCAGTAAGCAATCCGGCAGATGCGGTTGAGGAAACCCGTCGTAGATACTTCGACCTGGCTTTCGTGGACCTAAAGCTGGGCGATCAGAATGGCATGGATTTGATCCCGGATATGCTGTCGCACTCATCCTGGACGAAGATCGTCGTCATCACGGCGTATGCATCCATCGAGAGCGCCGTGGAAGCCATGCGTCGCGGCGCTGTTGATTACATCGCCAAACCTTTCACACCGGATCAAATCAAAATACTCACCAGACGGATCGGCAGGATCCGGGAACTGGAAACCCAGCTGGCCGCGCTGAAAGAGGATATGCATCGGCTTGGGCCTGAAGCGTCTCTTCAAAGTCAGAGCGCCGGCATGCAGCGTGTCATCGAAACCGCTCGCAAGGCTGCGCCATCAGAGGCAACCGTTTTGCTTCAGGGAGAGACCGGCACGGGTAAATCCGTTTTCGCACGATGCATCCATCGCTGGAGTGCAAGAGCGTCAAAACCTATGGCTGTTGTGGCGTGCCCGTCGGTCCCCGCAGACCTTCTTGAAAGCGAATTGTTCGGCCATGCAAAAGGGGCATTCACAGGGGCCGTGCGGGACAACCCCGGACGCATTGCCGCCTGTGAAGGCGGGACGTTATTTTTAGACGAAATAGGAGACATTCCTACTTCGGTGCAGATAAAACTGTTGCGGTTCATTCAGGACAAGGAATACGAGCGGCTGGGTGATGTTATATCCCGCAGAGCTGATGTGCGCATCATTGCGGCCACCAACGCCGACCTTGTAAAGCGAGTTTCCGAGGGTCGTTTCCGGGAAGACCTGTTCTATAGGCTCAACGTGATCAGCCTGACTGTTCCACCGCTTCGAGATCGACCGGAAGACATTATGATGCTGGCCATGGATTTCCTTTCCTGTTTCTGCCGTTCCAATCATAAGACGATTTTGGGTTTTAAAAAGGAGGCTGAAGATGCGCTTGCAAACTACGCATGGCCGGGAAATATTCGGGAACTTCGCAACACAGTTGAGCGGGCTGTGATCCTTGGAAGCGGTGAACGAATCGAAAAAAATGATCTCCCCGAGAACATCACTCCTTCAGCTTCTGCCCCAGCCTTAGGCGACATGGTTCCCTTGTCCACAATTGAACAGCACCATATCAGAAGAGTCATTGCTGCCACCACTTCGCTCCAGGAGGCAGCAGACATTCTGGGTATCGACCAGGCGACGCTCTGGCGCAGGAGAAAAATTTACGGAATCTGATTTCGGCTTTCATTTTATTTATGCCTTGCATGATGCAAGGTCAAACTCAATCCAATCTTTCATTTTTCAAACCCACGCCCCCAAGTTTTATTTTAACCCACTGAAATTTAATATAATTAATTTTGGCACACTTGGTGCATTATATTATTCTGCTTGCAGCAGCCGAATGGAGGAACAGTTACCATGACGTTGAAAAAGAAAATATTAATCGGATATGGCTTTATCTTTGCGCTCATGAGCCTTGTTGTCATCTGGGCGGTCGCAAATCTATTTTTGCTCCACAAAGCGACCGAAGCGATCCTGAGTGAGAACTACCGGAGCATTATTGCTGCGGAGAATATGGTCGACGCGTTAGAACGGCAGGACAGCGCAATCCTGATCTGTTTAATTGGTAATGCGGCAATAGGAATCGATCAGTTCAGAGACCACGAATCGGTTTTTCTCGAATGGCTGGCCCGTGCCAAAGACAACATCACGATTATTGGTGAACAAAAACTGATTCAATCCATAGATGCCGGTTACACGACCTATCGACAGAAATTTTCAAACTTGGTGGATTTGCGCGATATGCCCAAACCCGATTCTGCGTATGAATATTATAAGGAAACGATTGATCCTTTTTTTTTAAAAGTTCGCGAAGAATGCATCGGGCTGCGCAATCTCAACGAGGAAACCATGTATGCAGCCAGCATAAGAGCGGGCAGGGTTGCAAGAAACGCCATCTGGTCAACCGCGATGGTGGCATCTTCTGCATTGATCGTTGCGTTGATTTTCAGCCTGATTCTTGCAGACCGGATCGTCCGGCCGATCCAGCGCTTCATGGAAGCATCCCGTAAAATTTCCCAAAGAGACTATGATGTCCATGTTCCGGTGGAAACCGGGGATGAACTTGGCCGATTAGCCGGCGAGTTCAACCGGATGGCGGCTCAACTGGGCCATTACAACGAAATGAATATCGAGCAAGTCATTTCCGAAAAAAACAAGGGAGAGGCGATCCTTTCCAGCATTGAGGATGGCATTGTGGTTTTCGATACAAATCTCAATGTGACCGGTTTAAACCCTGCCGGGCGGCGTGTGCTGGATTTGACATTTACTCCGGGAGATTCATTGGATTGCGCGGAAATTTTTCCGGACGCCAATATTTGCGATTTGATACGCAAAATTGTCGAAACAGGCGAGCAACCCGTTGTGCCTGATGAAAAACGAATCGTCACACTTAATGCAGGGCAACAAACCCGGCACTATCTGTTTTCCGTCACGCCGATATGTGGAAAGGATCGCGATCTTGCCGGTATTGTGCTGTTGCTCAGAGACATCACCCGCCTCAAAGAAGTCGAAAGGTTAAAGAGCGAATTCGTCATGGCGGCCTCCCATGAACTTCGCACGCCACTAACCAGCCTTGGAATGAGCATTGATCTGCTCTTAGAGCATACATCAACTATGCTTGCGGATAAAGAAAAAGAACTTCTCATTGCCGCCCATGAGGAAGTTTATCGGATGAAGGCACTTGTCAATGATCTGCTGGATTTGTCCAAGATTGAAATGGGGAGAATCGAGCTGGAATTCGAGAACGTTCCGGTTTCGACCCTTTTTGATCATGTTGATGCGATTTTTAATAATCAGATGGACATTAAAGGCGTCACACTTTCGCTGGAACAAAGCGCGGATTTGTTAATTATTCGGGCGGATGCCAACAAAATCACCTGGGTTTTGACCAACCTGATTTCCAATGCCCTTCGGTATGTGAACAAGGGCGGCCATATCCAACTTATGGCGCAAAGGATCGGGCCGCATGTCCACCTGTCCGTTCGTGACGATGGCCCTGGAATTCCTCTTGAATACCAGTTAAAAATTTTTCAAAAATTTGTCCAGGTTAAAGGGCAGGAAGCAGGCGGCACAGGGCTGGGTCTTGCCATTTGCAAAGAGATCGTGCGCGCCCACGGCGGAACCATCTGGGTGGAATCCTCTTCCGGTCAAGGCAGCACCTTTACCTTCACCCTGCCTGTTATTCAATAGGGAATATATATGAAACAAAAATCAATCCTGATCGTTGACGATGAAAAAAACATCCGTTTGACGTTGTCCCAAACATTAGAGTCTTTGAATATACCGGTTCAGGTCGCAGTAAACGGTGAAGAGGCCCTGCGGAAGCTTCAAGATGGAACTTTCTGTCTTGTATTACTGGATTTGAGAATGCCCGGCATGGACGGTATGGAGGTTTTGCGTTGGATCAAGGATGAATGGCCCCAAATACGGGTGATTATCATCACGGCCCACGGAACCATTAATTCTGCCGTAGAGGCGATGAAACTCGGCGCCGTGGACTTTATTCAAAAACCTTTCACACCCGGAGAAATTCGGGAACTGGCGACATTGGTGCTGGAACGGGAGGAGTTGGATGGAGTGAGCGCGGTTGATTACGGGGCATTGATCGAACTGTCCAAACGATTCATTTCTGATCGGGATTTTGCTACAGCTCGAGAGACAATTCGTAAAGCCATTTCCGCTGATCCGAGTCATCCAGAGGCATATAACCTCCTCGGTGCCCTGTTTGAAATCAAGGGAGATTGGCTTGAGGCGCAAAAGTTCTATCGTGCAGCTCTGGATATCGATCCCACTTTCAAACCTGCTGGGACGAATCTGGAGCGAGCCACTTCCTGGAACAAGTTCGGCAAAATAGATTTCGGAACTGATACATCGGATTCCTCTGCCAAGGTTTCAAACCTTAAGGATCAAGATGAAAAATAACCGATATATCGTTATCGTTGGATGCGGACGCCTGGGATCGATTCTGGCTAATCAACTAAGTCGCGAGGGGAATCTGGTCGTGGTCATCGATATGGATGACGCGACTTTCAATAACCTGTCGCCTGATTTCAGCGGTTTTCGACTGCAAGGGGATGCCACCCGTATGCCGGTACTCAAAGAAGCCAAGGTACACAAGGCGAATGTTTTCATCGCCACCACACACGAGGATAATGTCAACCTGATGGCGGCCCAAGTTGCCCGTAAGATTTTCAAGGTTCCTCATGTTCTGGCCAGAGTGTTTGATCCCAAAAGAGAGGAAGTCTATGCTCAATTGGGGATTGAAACCATTTGTCCGACATCCGTTGCTGCGGATATGTTTTTCAGAGCCGTTACCAATAGAGCCACCTCTCATAATGGAGAATGTAAATGAAGGTGCTTATCATTGGCGGCGGCAAGACGCTTTTTTTTTTGAGCCGAAACTTTACCGCTAAGGGCTATGAGGTCGTTATTATCAACCGAAACCATGAGGAATGCACCCGGTTGGCCAGACAGCTTTCCGCCTCCGTAGTTTGCGGCGACGGCAGCGATGCCGTAATTCTCAAAGAGGCAGGCGCGATGGGGGCTGATGCGGTACTCGCCATCACCCCCAATGACCAGGACAACCTGGTTGTCTGCCAACTGGCATCGCTTAAATTCGGTGTGCCAAGAACCGTGGCGCTGGCCAATGATCCCGAGAATGCTGAGGTTTTCGAGAAGATGGGTGTTTCCGCATTTACAACGACAAACATCATCGGCAGTCTGATCGAACAGCACGCATCCTTGGAACAAATCACCAATCTTTTGCCTGTCGCACAAGGCCGGGTAAATGTAACCGAGATTGTACTCGACGTTCATTCCCCAGTCTCCGGGAAACTCATTAAAGACATTAAACTTCCTGAGAATTCATTGATCGCCGTCATGCTCCGCGACAATCAGCCGATCGTCCCCCGTGGCGCCAACGTTTTGCTTCCCGGCGACCGGATCGTGCTGATCACCCTGCCTGAGAACCATGGCCAGGTGATAAAAGCATTCACGGGCGAGTATAAATAAGGGGAGTAAGGATTGTGCGGGAAAAAGAATATCTCAAACGACATTATGCCGCGATCATTTCATCAGTCGGGCTGATTCTCCTTCTGTCCAGTGCGCTGATGGTTTCGCCGCTTCTGATCCTTTTTATCCATCCAGAGGAATCCGAACACTTATTGGCGTTTGTCTTCCCCGCGGGCTGCAGCGCTTTTTTGGGGATTGTATTGCGACGCCTGTATCGTTCTGAATCCAACGTCACCCTCTCGATACAGGAGGGCGGCATCATCGTTCTTATAAGCTGGATCACGGTCATTGTTTTTTCTGCATGGCCTTTCGTATCGATTTTGGGGTTAACCTTTTCCAGTGCTTTGTTTGAATCCATGAGCGGATGGACCACCACTGGACTTTCCGTTGTGGACGTATTAAATGCCAGCTGCATGATTCTTTTATGGCGAAGTATCACTCAATTGGCCGGCGGTGCAGGGCTTGCTATCATCATGATGTCGGCTATTGTTGGCCCGACGGGCATGGGGATATCCGGCGCCGAGGGCAGAGGCGATCAGTTGCTACCCCATGTGCGCCAATCGGCCCGATTAGTCTTGATCATTTATTCCGGTTATGCTGCCGTCGGCACCCTGGCCTACCAGATGGCCGGAATGTCTTTTTTTGACGCCATCAACCATTCATTTGCCGCCGTGTCCACAGGTGGGTTTTCTACCCATACGGAAAATATCGGCTATTGGGATTCCCCGGTCATCGAAGCCGTGTCCATTCCGCTGATGCTGATCGGCAATCTCAGTTTCGTCACTGCGTGGTCCCTGTTGCGCGGCCGTTTGCGTCTTGTTAAACGCAATAACGAAATTCGCGTCATGAGCGTTCTTATTCCCCTTGCAGCGACCCTTGTGCTGATTTTCACCAGCCTGTCGATCTACCCCCAACTGGCTAAAGCCATCCGTGTGGCCGTATTCGAGACCATATCCGCCTTGACCACCACTGGGTTTCAAACCGTTGGATACGGCAATTGGAACGATTTCGGCTTGTTCATTCTGATTCTGCTGATGCTGATCGGCGGCGGCACCTGTTCCACTGCCGGCGGCGTCAAACAATTCCGTCTTTATTTGTTATGGAAATCATTGATATGGGAGGTCAAACGTTCCTTTCTGCCCCGCACCGCGGTCGCTGAATATTCTATTTGGGAGAGCAACGGAAGGGCTTTTGTCGATGATTCCAGGATACGTCAGGTATGCGTATTTGTTTTTCTTTATACGATGGTATATTTGGCCGGGGTCATGGTTTTATGCGCCTGCGGATTCAGCCTTAAGGAATCTCTTTTCGAATTTGCATCCGCCATCGGCAATGCCGGCTTATCCGTGGGAGTTACTTCCGCGCGAATGCCGGTTGTGGCCATGTGGGCCATGACGTTCGCCATGTTTTTAGGCAGGCTGGAATTTATAGTAGTTATCATCAGTATTCTTAAGCTCAGCGGGGATCTCCCGCGGTTGATGGCGAGAACATCCTACAGGAGTTGATATATGAACACGACAAAAGCCTTTAAAAATAAATCCCTTGCAAGATGCACACGGTTTTTGATATTCGCAACCAGCAATATAGATGTGTCATCTTTTGAAGGGCAATGGGTATCCAGCCCAATCCGGTGTCTTGGTCGGGCTGTTGAAGTGAGACCACAGATCATCGCGATTCGTTTTGGTCAAATGCCGATTCAGGATAGACAAATCCTCGTGGATCTTTGCACAGAATTGAAGCAAAACAGCTTTACAAGTGAATGTAAATTGCTGTTATTGCTTCATCGTAAACATCGAAAGCTTATCGAGGATCTTGCAAACACCAAAGCAGATTATATCCGATTTATGGGGGATGACAAATTAGACTTGGTATTGATGCGCGAGATTATCAACGGATTAGGGCCTGAGGATCGGTTGGAGTCACTTTTGATATCGATATGCCCTTTTCTTAATTATACCGCGATCGATACCCATCATGAATTGAAGGTTTGCGGGGCATACCTTGACCGCATGGTTCTCGGCGATAACCGGTTGAATGAAATTTGTGAGACAGCGAATTATCATTGCTGTGAATATTATTTAAACCCAAGGACCATACCATGACGTTTCGCAGCCGAATTCTGAAAGCGCATCCTGCGAACCTTGTGCTCGCGACTTTTTTGCTGGTTATTGCCATGGGCATGTTCATGCTCAAACTGCCGATATCCACACATGCAGGGCAGATCGATTGGATTGACGCTCTGTTCACTGCTGCATCGGC
>JALOPH010000277.1 GCA_025453995.1 Desulfobacterales bacterium | reverse complement strand
GTTTGGTGGGGGTTATTTTTATAGCCATTTAACCAGCTCCGATCGTTTGACGGTTGAAATTTCCAGAAGGTATTTGCCGTAGTCGCTGTTTTTCATGGCGGCTGCCAGGCTTTTCAGGTTGTCGCTGTTGATATATCCAAGCCGGTAGGCGATCTCTTCAATGCAGGAAATTTTAAATCCCTGTCGGCTCTGGACAGCCCGGATATAGCTGGCCGCCTGCTGCATGGATTCATGGGTGCCCATATCCAGCCATGCAAAGCCCCTGCCAAGGATTTCAACTTTGAGCTGATTCCGGTCAAGGTAGACCTTGTTCACATCGGTGATTTCAAGCTCTCCCCTGGCTGATGGTTTGAGGTTTTCCGATATTTCCACCACATCATTGCTGTAGACATAAAGCCCGGACACGGCATAGTTGGATTTGGGAGCTTTGGGTTTTTCCTCGATCCCGATGACCTTGCCGTTTTCATCAAACTCCACCACGCCGTATCGCGCGGGGTCCTGAACATGGTAGCCGAAAACAATGCCGCCGGATTCCAGATGAAATGCGTTTTTAAGAATCCCCGATAAATTGGTTCCATAAAACAGGTTGTCGCCCAGAATCAGGCAGACCGGATCTTTTCCGATAAATGATTTACCGATGATAAATGCCTGGGCAATCCCTTCGGGCCGGGGCTGCTCAAGATATTGGATGGAGATCCCCAGCCACGCCCCGTCGCCCAGAAGCTGTTTGAAATTCGGAAGGTCCTGGGGGGTGGATATGATCAAAACTTCCCGGACGCCGCCGAGCATGAGCACGGACAGGGGGTAATAGATCATGGGTTTGTCGTAAACAGGCAGAAGCTGCTTGCTGGTGACTTTTGTCAGCGGATAGAGCCGGGTGCCAGAACCGCCGGCCAGGATGATGCCTTTCATAAATTTTTTCTCCTTGTAAATAATTGCATCTTCTTCTGCTTCAACCAGAAGAAGATGCAATTATTTATAATGTTGTTTTATCCAGTTTCGGTACTCGCCGGTTTTGACGGATTTCACCCAATCCGGATGCTCCATATACCAGGCGATGGTTTTTTGCAAACCGGATTTCAAGTCGGTTTTGGGCGTCCAGCCCAGGTCGTTTTTGAGCTTGGATGCGTCAATGGCATAGCGGCGGTCATGGCCGGGGCGGTCCTTGACAAAAGTGATGAGTTCCCTTCGGGATGTTTTATGTTTTGCCGGCGCCAGTTCATCCACCATGTCGCAGAGCATCTGGACCAGGCTGAGGTTTTCCATTTCGCAGTTGCCGCCGATATTATAGGTCTCGCCCGTCTTGCCGCGTTTGATGATTTCCCAGATGGCCTGGCAGTGGTCTTCCACGTAGAGCCAGTCCCGGATGTTTTTGCCGTCGCCGTAAACGGGAAGGGCTTTTCCCTCCAGCGCGTTTAAGATCATCAGAGGGAGCAGCTTTTCCGGGAACTGATACGGTCCGTAATTGTTGGAGCAGTTGGAAATGGTGGCCGGCAGGCCATAGGTGCGGTGGTATGCCCGGACCAGATGATCCGACGAGGCCTTGGAAGCCGAGTACGGGCTGCTGGGATCATAAGGCGTGGTTTCCGTGAAAAAACCGTCCGCCCCCAGACTGCCGAACACTTCGTCTGTGCTGATGTGGTGAAACCGGGAAATCTGTTTTTGACGGTCCCGGACAATCTGGAGCAGGTTGAAGGTGCCGATGATATTGGTTTGAATAAATGCGTCCGGCGCCACAATGGACCGGTCCACATGGGATTCAGCGGCAAAATGGCAGACCGTGTCAATGTCGAATTCATTGAAAATGGATGCCAGTTTTTCCTTATCGCATATATCGGCCTGAATAAACGCATAGCGGCCGGGAAAATCTTTTTCAATGTCTTTGAGATTTTCCGGATTGCCCGCATAGGTCAGCAGATCCACATTGATGATCCGGCCGTCAAAATCAGAATCCAATAAAAGATACCGGATGAAATTGGTGCCGATGAATCCGGAGCCGCCGGTAATAAGCATATTCATAATTTTTTGTCCCAAAAAAATTAAAAATCATTGAAATGATTTTTAATAATACCTGAATGATTTAGAGCCTAATGCCTGAATTGTAGGGTACCTATCCACCATCCGCACAAGCGATTTGCTGAGATCTCTGAATATTTTCGTCCTGTGATCCAGACGAAAATACCTTATTATAAAATTCGTTGAGGTATTTTCCATCCTCAGTCTTCCACATAATCCAGCCGTTTGCTGTTTCCCTTTGACTTCCTGCCCGTTGGATACAATAGACTGCTGCTGCGCTCAGTGACATGATTTTGCCATCAACTTCGACCCCGTCCTTTTTTAAAATTCCTTTCCATTGTTTTTTAGGTTTACTGCGTGGTCCGTACTCAAGAAGCACAGTCTGTCCCTCTTTTATGAGACCCGACTGCATTACATCTTGATAGGGTTGCGAAAGGCGGCTCACTAAGGTGGATAGCGGTTCGCCTTTCGCTGTTTGCGTTGTTAGTGTGGGAACGTTTTCATCAGGTATGGAGTAGAAGACCATCTTCCCATCAAGCGATTGGTACTTTTCAATAAGCCAGATTTTGACTGGGAACTTGAGCGTCTTTACCCACGACTGAAGATCCGGTGGAATGCCATCAATGGGAATGGCAATTGTAGGCGGTTTTGATAGGATTGCTTGTAGTTTGCCATGAATTTCAAGTTGAGGTATGTTCAAATCTGCAAATACTCCCGCAGCCATTTTATCTTTTTTAATCATTTCGAGGCAGACCTTTAGCAGTGATTCCCTTGTTGAATGGGAATCTGTCGCGGCGAGTTGCTTTGATACCTGTGGTGCAATATGCTGCCATGTACCATGACTTGCAAGTTCTGCCTCGACCATAAACCACTCCTCTGACTCAACATCAATGACGAATCCATCAGGTATCGTACCTGTTCCACCAATGGTGTTGATTTTGGACTTTGGAAGAAAAAGGATGCTGGAGCCAAAGAGGTATTCTGAATAGTCTTTGACTACCTTTTCAATCTCGCTTTCATCGTTAAATGGAGCGCGGAAGTATTTGTCTGATTCATGTACGATCATGGTTCATTTCTCCATAGGTCTAACGCATTTGTTACTTGCAGGCGTGGAACGTCAGCGGTATATTTGTCAAGCACAGAAAATGGTTATGAAAAAGAACGTTGATCTCTTGGAATCGGTTTCAGCCGATCAATTTGTTTTGATTCAGGACTCTTCATTGCGTGCCAAAGGTCCCAATCCTGCTGCAAGCCCAGCCAGAAATCTGCAGACATGCCCAACACACGGGATAATCTTAATGCAGTATCCGGAGTTACGGAGCGCCTGCCTTTAATAATTTCATGAAGACGAGGGTAAGATACGCCCAGGTGGCGTGAAAGTTCTGCCTGTGTCAAACCAAGCGGCTTAATAAATTCTTCGAAAAGCATCTCGCCGGGATGTGTCGGCGGACGATTTTGCGGCAGCCGTCTTGCAACAACATTAGTGATAATCTGTGATTTCGATTTCGTAAGCATGGCCTTCCTCCCATATAAAACAAACTCGGTACTGCTGATTAATGCGGATACTGTATTGATTCTCCCGGTCGCCTTTAAGGTGCTCCAATCGGTTGCCTGGAGGAACTTTAAGTTCATCGAGATCTCGAACACGGTTTATTTGATCTAACTTCCGGCGAGCAACCGGCCAAATGGATTGTGGACAGCATCTTCGGGCTGCTTGTGATGCAATACCGTCAAAAATATCCTCTGTGCCAGCCGACTTAAAAGATTTTATCATGGGTCACAGTATAATGGGGGCCATTATAGGTGTCAATCGATAAAAGAACCGGGTTTGAAAAAATACATACAAATCGCTATGGTGGGTCTGAGGTTGCGATGTGCGATAAATGGTATGTATTATACTTTGAATTCTCGGATCAGGCTGTCGCCGTAATTTTTGATAAACTCATCCAAATCTTCTCGCCAATCTTTCATGACATTCAACCCTTCAGCCTTCAGCCTATGATTCTCAAGTATTGAATTTTCGGGCCTAACGGCCGGCGTAGGATATTCATCCGTCCGGCAGGGGTTGATATCATGGGGCACATCCATTTTTTCAAGGAAA
>JALOPH010000093.1 GCA_025453995.1 Desulfobacterales bacterium | reverse complement strand
GGGTGAAAGTATCGGCGCGGATGTTTTAGACGAGATTTTCAACCGGTTCTGCATCGGCAAATAACCGCAATGTTTCACGTGAAACATTCATAGGGAGGAAGAGATTCATGAATATGGATATGACGCCTTTTTTTCAAAAATATGTGGCGATTGTTAACAAAGTCGACAATATCTTCGGTATTATGAAAGAGAAATATCCGGATGAAGTCCGGTGCACGACAGGCTGCTCGGATTGCTGTCATGCGTTGTTTGATCTCACACTGATAGAGGCTGTTTATGTGAGTCATCAATTCAGGAAGAATTTTTCAGGAGACAAAAGGGATGCGCTTCTTGAAAAAGCCAATAAAGCGGATCGCCAGACCTATAAAATAAAAAAGGCGGCATTTACAGCCAAGCAGCAGGGTAAAGATGAGGAAGTCATCATCGCTGATGTGGCTAAGGAACGGGTTCGGTGTGCGATGCTAAATGATGACAACCTGTGTGATTTTTACGAATTCAGACCGCTTGCTTGCAGATTGGACGGAATCCCTGCCGCCATTGGCGGCAAAGGGCGAACATGCAATCTTTCCGGGTTCAAATCCGGGCAGAGCTATCCAACCGTTAACCGGGATATCCTTCATGATCAGCTTTTGGCATTGTCTGCTGAGTTGGTCACATCAATTCTTACAAAATTCACAAAAATGGGGGATATTCTTGTTCCCTTATCCATGGCGCTGATAACGGAATATGATGAAAACTATTTCGGGATGTCAGATCCAAAAGATTCATCCCAAAAAGAGACGGATGCGGGGAAAAATGAGTCAGCATGACGATGAAGAAAAAATCAGAAAAAAGGCGATTTTTGACAGCATGTCACCCCGTCGCCAGAAGCATATACTCAAGCGGGGGTATGATGCCTGGGATCCCTTTGAACTGCCTAAAGATCCCATTGACATCCGAAAGGACAAGACCAAGCGTACCACTCACATGCTGATCCGGGAGTTTCTACAAACCCGGCCGTCCGAAGGATATAGCAGTGAATACGGCAGGGGCGCTTTTGAGCTTTGTCTGGGGATCATTAATGAAGATGAGCGATTCCTGGGCATGTTTGATTTCGCGTGCTGGTATAAGGAGCTATTGAAAAAAGAACTTCAGGGCAATCAGAAATAGTCTGTCTGGAAAGTGTTGTCCGCCTCATTGTCGTTTTGATAATATACGAATGGTTCTGCAAATATTATGGGCCAAAAAAAAGGGGACAGTTTTTGCTGCCCTCACTCAGCGCGTTAAAACGGGGCGATTTTGGGTTTACCTATATCAGGCACTTGGTATAGGTCCGATCGTTTGAATTTGAGGCGTTTAAGAAGTCGATTGCAAAGACGGTTTGGTCAAATTGCTATTCATCTGAAATCATATCCGCATATCCGGTCCAAAAAACCGAAAACCTTCCGGATCCAGTTCAAAAAAATGATCGCGCTGCGGTAAAACCGCCGGGGTTAGGTTGCAAGGAGCCAGATCAAAATGGGCGCTATGATGATACAACAGATAACTATAATGCCCGGCACCGAAAAATACGGTGTATACCAGGGAAGTCCTTTTCGTTTACTTGATTTGACTTCCAGTAAAAACCAGTTGCCGAGCATAGCCGATGCAATGAGTATGGCGCATACTTTCAACAATTCGATCAGAGCATCCATTTTAGTAATTTCCGATTATTCATATAGCATGATGGTGTTCGATTCAGGAGCAGTCATTGCGTTTTTGAGCGGCATATTGGCAATCAGGGAAAAAATCAAGAAAATATTTTGATTGAATCATCGAATCATACAGGTTTGGACAAAGTCGGCGGCGACAGTCCGGAATTTTTCAATCTCGTGAGCGTCAATCTGCCAGTTATTATATTGAAAGAATTCCGGATGCAAAACCGGGGACTGATGAAAATGTGCCTTTTGAAGTACATACAGGCAAGATCCCTGAATCAGTCGGGCGATAGTCAGGATATCTGCTTCATTGACAATGGGTTTAACGCAGGTGGTGCGAAATTCATGGGCGACGCCGGACTCCATGATGATTTGAATGGATGAACGGATAAGCGCGGGATCCATTTCTTTGGCAATAAGCGGTGTATACCGGTCCGGGTCTGTTTTAACATCCATGGCAATATAATCGACCAGGCGTCTGTCGATTAATGCTTTGACGATATGGGGTTTGCTTCCATTGGTGTCCAGTTTTACAGGATACCCCATGGATTTAATCCGCTGGCAAAAATCAAAGATGTTTTTTTGAAGGGTAGGTTCTCCGCCGCTGACCACAACGCCGTCAAGAAGAGCTTTTCTTTTTTTTAAAAATGAAACAATATCCTCGATATCGAGTCCGATACTCCCGGCGGCAGGCCGCGCAATCTCCGGGTTGTGGCAGTATGGGCAGTCGAAATTACATCCGGCCGCAAAGACTACACAGCTGATTTTTTGTGGATAGTCAATCAGGGAGTTTTTTTGAATCCCGCCGATTCGCATGATTTAATGCAGTGCCCGGATTTTTTCAATAGTAAACGTTTTTCGGATGTTAAATTCGGATTGCTTCCCGTTGTTCCACTGATTCACCGGCCGCAAATAACCGACAACCCGGGAATAAACTTCCGTGGGCAGCAAGCACTTCGGGCAGTCGGTATGGAGGCCGTTGATGTAGCCGTGGTTGGTGCAAACGCTAAACGTCGGTGAAAGTGTAAAATATGGAAGCTTGAAATTGGCGGTTATTTTTTTGACGAGATTCCGGGTGGCATCGATGTCATTAACCTGTTCTCCGAGAAAAATATGAAAAACCGTACCGCCGGTATACTTTGTTTGAAGGTCATCCTGAAGTTCCAATGCGTTGAATATGTCATCCGTATAATTGACCGGCAACTGACTGGAGTTGGTGTAAAACGGGTCAGCTCCGTTTTGCAATTGGGTTTCATTGGCGCAAATAATATCCGGATATTGCTTTTTATCGATCATTGCCAGGCGGAATGACGTCCCCTCTCCGGGAGTGGCTTCCAGGTTGAATATCTCCCCGGTTTCAGACTGAATTTTTTCCATCTGGTGGCGCAGGAAATCCAAAACCTCCAGAGAAAATTCATGCCCGGCGGGGGTGCCGATATCTTCGCCGATAAAATTCAGGCACGCCTCATTCATTCCGATAATGCCGATCGTGGAGAAATGATTCGTCCAGTAAGCCTTGGTTCTTTCCTTTATGGCGCGTAAATAAAATTTCGAGTATGGATAGAGATTTTCTTCAGTGAATTTTTCAAGGATTTTGCGTTTGATGGAGAGGCTGTCCTTTGAAATGCGAATCAACGTATCAAGCCGCTCAAAAAAATCCTGCTTGTCGGTGGCCAGATACCCGATGCGCGGGAGGTTGATGGTGACAACTCCGATGGAGCCGGTCAATGGATTGGCCCCAAACAGTCCGCCGCCCCGTTTGTGCAATTCCCGGTTGTCCAACCGCAGCCGGCAGCACATGGATCTCGCGTCTTCTGGGGACATGTCCGAATTGACGAAGTTTGAAAAATAAGGAATCCCATATTTGCCGGTCATTTTCCAGATATTGTCGAGATTCGGGTTTTCCCAGTTAAAATCTTTTGTAATGTTATAGGTGGGAATGGGGAACGTAAACACCCGGCCCCTGGCATCTCCCTCCATCATGACTTCGGCAAACGCATTGTTGAGAATGTCCATTTCCTTCTGGAAGTCACCATAGGTTTCATTTTGGTGTTTGCCGCCGAGAAGAACCGGTATATCTTTTAACATACGGGGGACACTTAAATCCATGGTGATATTCGTAAAAGGCGTCTGGAATCCGACGCGGGTGGGGATATTGATATTAAAGACGAATTCCTGAAGCGCCTGCTTTACGTCTTTATATGACAGCTTATCATACCTGATAAAGGGCGCCAGCAACGTATCAAAATTGGAAACCGCCTGGGCGCCGGCTGCCTCACCCTGCAACGTATAGAAGAAATTGACAATTTGGCCGAGCGCGGACCGGAGATGTTTGGGCGGGGCGCTTTCAACTTTTCCGGGCACGCCCATAAATCCGACGGTCAACAGGTCCTGGAGGTCCCAGCCCACGCAGTAGACGGAAAGAAGGCTTAAATCGTGAATATGAATATCGCCTTTCTTATGTGCTTTCCTTATTTCAGGCGGGTAAATCCGGTTGAGCCAGTATTCGGCGGTGATATCTGAAGAAATATAATTATTCAACCCCTGTAAAGAAAAACTCATATTGCTGTTTTCTTTGATTTTCCAATCCAGCTTCTGAACATAATTCTCAACCAGTTCCACATTGGCCTTGGTGGCTATATTTCTGATCTGCGCGTGCTGTTCCCGGTATATGATGTAAGCTTTGGACGTCTTGTAAAACGGTGAATCCAGCAGCACTCTTTCAACAATATCTTGAATCTCCTCAACATCGGGAGGATCGGCCAGGTGCATGGCATGGGCCAGTGTCATTACCCGCAGGGTAAGCTTTTTTGCCTCTTTTTTTTCAAACTCTCCGGATGCCTTTCCGGCTTTTGCAATTGCAGCGGTGATTTTAGATGCGTCAAAATCAACTATCCGGCCATCTCTTTTTTTAATGCTTGTGAACATGACAACTCCTTTGGTGGAAGAATTCCGCATGATGTAAATCTTTGTCTGGACGAAAGAGGCTTATATATAATAATAAGAGAAAAAATTGTTTCAAGTATGAACACTGTTTTAAAATTAAAATATAACTATATATTGTTTATGTCAAGATAAAAAATCAATATATAGTGTTTTTATAAAAAATTATTCCTGATCTTTTTACAGTAATCAGGGTGAAGTCACCCAAAGATAATCCGCATCAATGAAATTTGACTCAATACCGGCAGACACCGGCATGACGGTTTTATAGGAAGCGCCCGAGAGAGTTTTGGCGCGATCCGGGATGCCGAATTTTTGAATGATATGCCCATTGCCGGCAAAAACAAGCATTGTGGAGTTGCCTATGTGATCCGCGATGGATTGAGCCATGGCATCTTCCCATACGCTTTGTGCCGCATAAAAATATTCGAAATTTTCTCTGCCCCTGATTTGGTGGAAATTGAAAATATTCTGAATATAGGCTCGATGGAGTGGATTTGATGTGTGGATCGCCTCTGGCAGAAACTCTTTTTCCCAAGGGCGAAGATTTTCAGGCCCGCCCACAGCGATCTTGGCTGGAATGTCGGACGGAACGTTTAGGGCAATTAATGGGATATGGTGGTCTTTAATAAAGGTCAGAATGTCCGCATAGAATTCGAAATCGTATTTCCAGTTGGCATACCAATGGACTTTTTCAATAAATTGCTGGGTAGTCAGCGCAGCGGCAGACCATTGATCAAGTATAGGCTGGTAGGTCCGGTCAAACATCTCCATTCCCACAACAAGATGGGGTTCTTGTAGGAAAAGATGTTCGAGAATTCTTAACTGAACCGCGTGATGTTCGGGGTTGGTGTGTTGTTCGCCCACATACACGACACGAACCGAACGCAAATCCCGCAACAAATCATCGAATGTTATAGCTTTTTTAAGTTCTGATGAAATAATTGCGCCAGCATCAAAAGACATGGAATGATCCTTGATTTGGAGTTGTCGCGGAGAATGCGAGCAGGCGGTCAGCAAAACCAGAAAAAGCAATTGGTAACCATATTTTTTCAAAAGGTTGACAGTCTGTTTAATTGATTTAGGATCACTCATTCTGCTGTATCCGATGTTATATTAAATGAATTTTTTCTATCAGAGTAAATAAAGCCCATTGCTTTGTTTTTATTTATGTGGAAAACTTTGAACATGCATTTAGACCAAAGCCTTGTTTTTAGAAAAGCAGTTGTACCCTGGTATGACTCGAATACGGCCTGCCTGATAACGGCGGCATGCATGTTTATTGTTTTTTTATTTGCTGTTAATGGAATTTATCTGTCTCGGCAAAATACCGAATATTGGGGATATCAATGGCTTCCCGGCTTGCTGGCCGCATTAAGTCTGACAGTATTGGTATCCACCCTCACCCGCTTGATCATCCGCCGGTACTCTGAAAAATGATCCGGTCCTGTTGCGACCGTTCGAAATCAGGAGGCAGATCATATTAGCGGACACCGCGCTTCCCTGATGCATCGTGATCCATACTTATAAAAAATCAATATGGTCCAATATCAGCTCAAAAAAAGCATGAAAGATCCTGGCTGTAACCCCCCAGATGACAACTTCATGGATCGGATATATAAGCTCTGTGACATCCGGAACACGATTGCGGAATTGGCTTGAAATATGGATTTTTAAAAGATCGATAATGGGAAATTCGAGTATTTTTGATATTTCTCTGGGGTCGAAATTCAGTTTTTCCCGGTTCCCGTTCCATATGCCAATGAAAACTTCGATATCTTTTTGGGCTATTGTCTGGAAATGGCCGAGCGAACCGATAAATTCCACCTGGTCGCTGCCGATGCCGACCTCTTCTTCAATCTCCCGATAGGCGGCGGATAAGGGGGTTTCATTTTTGTCGATATGGCCGCCCGGCAGCGCTACTTGGTTTCGCCACAAATAGTCCCTGTTGTCCGCCTTTAAAACAGCAAGAATAGACGGCACTTCATTTTTTTTAAATATCAGCAAAAAGACAGCCGTTGGGTCATAAAAGTCACTGTTCGGCGGGCCCGGGGCATTTGCGGTTTTTAGGAGATTTTTTAAAAAATCCGAATTAAAATCTGACAGCATTGAAAACGTTGTATAACAAAACTACATCTTCGGCTCAGGCGAAGCGTCGTTTTGTTTGACCTGTTTTTTTCCCATATAATCATTAAATGTCATGTTCTTGTAGGTATTTGTCTGAACAAATATCAGCATATCCATCATGATATCCGGCGGGATATAGCCGGGCCTGTTTCCTACCGTGGACACATCTTCAGCAATAAATACCGTGAAAGGGAACTTGGTCGCATTGTATTTTTTTGCCACATCCTGCTGTTTTTCGGCATTTACAAGAATGGGGACAAAATTTTCGTTTAAAAATGCGATCACTTTTTTATCGGTAAATGTATTGGCATTCATGACCTTGCAGTAAGTACACCAGTCTGTATAAAAATGAAGAAATCCCTTTTTATTTTCCTTTTTAATTATTTCCACGCCTTCCTGATACGAAAGCCATTTAATGACCGGCTGTTCGGCATGCGCTGCCACTGGATGAAAAAGTACCAGTAAGCCTATTAACAATATGAAAGTATGCAATTTATTAAAATTCACGGATAATCTCCTTTTATGAATTAATGTGATGACAGCAGACTGTAGATTAAAGCAAAACTATCCGTCAACAGAAAAATCCCCACAAGGATGAGCAATATGCCGGCGGTGCGGTTGACATATTTTATAATACGGTTGGCGCGCTGAAGAAAGACAAGCAGAAAATTGATGAAAATGGATATCAGAATGAATGGGATTGCCATTCCGGCGGAATACAGGGTCAGCAGCTGAACCCCCTGCCAGATGGTTTCTTCGCTGCTGGCGATGACTAAAATGGAACCCAGCAGGGGACCGATACAGGGACTCCAGCCCGCACCGAACGCCATTCCGATGATAAAGGTTCCCATGAAGTGAAGGGGTCTGTTTTGAATATGGATTCGCCGGTCGATATTTAAACCGCGAATCTGTATCCATCCGGACATGTGGATGCCCAAGAGGATAATGATCAACGCGCCGATGATTCGGATATAATCCTTATAAGCGTCAATAAAGCTTCCAAGGTAAGAGGCGGACGCACCCATGAGGATAAACACAACTGAGAAGCCGCAAACAAAGGCCAGGGTGGAAAGAAATACTTTTTTCCGAATAGTTCTGCTTTGTTTGTCAAGCAATTCATCAATTGAAAACCCGGTGATAAAGCTGAAATAAGCGGGTATCAGCGGCAGGACACAAGGGGAAAGAAAAGAAAGCAGTCCGGCGATAAACGCTGCGGAATAAGATACGGTTTGAGTAAACATAAGAATCGGTATTTCAAAACTTATCTAAAATTATTGGCTCAATTCCTTTGATCTATGAGCGGCCGCCTGGATGGCAAGGATAATGGAATCCTTCACCCTGTTTTCATCAAAAACGCGGATGGCCGCCTCGGTCGTTCCTCCGGGAGAAGTGACTGCGCGCCGCAGGTTCTCGGGGGACTCTTGCAGCTGCTCCAATAGAGCAATTGCTCCTTTAAATGTTGAAATGGTAAGATCCGCGGCAGTGGCTTCGGGAAAACCTATCTCCATGCCCGCTTTGACCATGGATTCAACAATATAAAAGCAATAAGCCGGCCCGGAACCTGACATGGCGGTCACGGCATCCATATCTTTTTCTTCGCATTCAAAAACCTTGCCCATTGGCAATAATATTTGTCTGGCTGTTTCTATGTCGGTTGAGTTCGCATGGATATTAGCGCACAATCCGGATACACCGGCTCCGACCAGCGCCGGCGTATTGGGCATGATCCGGAGGATTGGAATCCGACGTTTCTGATGTTCGGCAAGATCCGAATAGATGAAGTTTTCAAACAAAGCCATCCGTTTTCCCGCGGCAATCGAAATTATAAGCTTCCTGCCGGAAATATCATGAAAGGCTTTTTTTAATTGAAGTTCTGACAAAACCTTTTCGAGAGATTGCGGTTTAACCGCAAAGACAACCGTATCACAAGTGCGGACAATATCCGTGTTATCGATTAACGAGGCGATGCCATATTTGTTTTTCAGTGTTTCAGCCTGATCGTGACGGATTTCACGGATGAAAATCTGAGACGGTGCGGCGACACCAAATCGCAATATGGCGCTGATCATGGCTTCCCCCATGTTCCCTGCGCCGATAAACCCGATTTTATTCCCAAGTTGCGGCATGGCTTCTTATTTTCAGCGATATGAACTGTCGAGTCATTTCTTTTACTGCTATCGTTTTAAGTAGGGGGTTGTCAATGATAATCATTTAAATGGCTTGACTTCCAAGGTCAAATTTATTTATTTATATATTGATAATTTATCTATAGAATAATAGTAATATCCCTTGTTAAGAGTTTTTTTATGTTTATACTCTCGAATTTTATTCTTGCGGTTGCCAAAGTCATCAGCATCGGACTGACGATTTATATGTATGTGGTGATTGCCCATGCCATTTTATCATGGGTCAGTCCGGACCCCTATAACCCGATCGTTCGTTTTATCAACCAGGTAACGGAGCCTCTCTATTATCAAATCCGGCGGCGAATCCCAACTGTTTTTGGCGGCATAGACATTGCGCCGGTGATTGTCATACTGGCTATTGTTTTTATCAATGAGTTTATAGTAAACAGCCTGTTTATACTTTCAAAGATGCTGTACCAATAGATTTTAGCAGGGGGGCTTTTTATTCATCTGCAGTGTTGCGTTTCGGATAATCGAGCTTGGACAGGAGTGATAAATGGCGAGAATTGATGCATTCTTTAAATTAATGAACGATCAGGGAGCATCCGATCTCCATGTGATGGCCGGCCAGCAGCCAGCCTTGCGGATCCGGGGGGAAATCGAACGGGTTAAATATAAAGTGCTGGATAACAATGATCTTCGCAGCATGATATATGAAATTGCGCCCGAAGATAAGATCAAGCGGTTTGAGGAGACCGGCGATATCGATTTCGGTTATGAAATTCCCGGCCTGGCTCGGTATCGGTGCAATTTTTTTATGCAGCGAAACGGCGTTGCAGCAGTATTCCGACAGATCCCCAACAATATCATGTCCTGCGAGCAGCTTGGCCTGCCATCGGTCATTGCCAAACTTGCAGGGCTGCCCAGAGGATTGGTGATTGTGACCGGCCCCACGGGTAGCGGAAAATCCACTACCCTTGCCGCCATCATCGACGAAGCCAACCGCCTTCGCAAAGACCACATCATCACAATTGAAGATCCCATTGAATTTGTCCATGAAAGCCGGGGATGTATTATCAATCAGAGGGAAGTCGGCGTGCACACAAAAAATTTCAGCACCGCGCTTCGAGGGGCATTGCGCGAAGACCCGGACATAATTCTTGTGGGAGAGATGCGGGACCTGGAAACGATGTCGTTAGCTATCGAAGCGGCCAATACCGGGCATTTGGTGTTTACCACCCTGCATACATCCAGCGCCATGAGCACGGTGGACCGTATCGTTGAAGTTTTTCCCGCAGCCCAACAGTCCCAGATCCGGTCCAATCTTTCAGACAGCATCCGCGCGGTGATTTCCCAGGTGTTATTCAAGCGTATTGACCGGAAGGGGCGCTGTCCGGCGCTGGAGATTTTGATCGCCACGCCGGCAGTGCGCAATCTGATTCGGGAGGCCAAAACCCATCAACTCTCATCATCCATGCAGACCGGAAAGAAATATGGGATGCAGTTGCTCGACGACGCCATAATGACCCTTTACAATCGGGGATGGATCAGTGCGGAAGACAGCTACAACAAGGCAAACGAAAAGCAGCGGTTCAGGCCGTTGCTGACATCTGCGCCGGTGGATTTTACCGAGGCCTAATGGTGCCCCGCCCGGCGGGGTGAATGACAACATACTGTATTCACATCATCATAACCTTTATCGTAAAGGATCCGATGAGATGAAAAAGCCAGAAATTGAACACATCCTGACACGGATGCTGGATTCCCATGAGAGTGTTTCAGATCTTAACTTTACCGTCGGCAAGCCCTTGCAGGTGGAGACCTACGGTCAACTCGCCGCAGTGGACATGAAGCCGCCGTTGAAAACCTTGACCCCGTTTCAAACAGAGGTGGTGGCGCTTAACCTTATCGGCAGAGACCGCCGGCTCACGGAAACCTTACTCAAGGACGGCTCATGCGACCTTTCCTATTCTTTGCCCGGCAAAGCCAGATTCAGGGTCAACGTATTTTCTCAGTCCGGATATTATTCCATTGTTCTCCGTCAGCTTGAAACAAAGGTGCCCACCATTCAGGATATGAGCCTGCCGGAGGTGTTTTATAAAATCTCAGCGGAACGAAACGGGATCGTCATTTTTACCGGCGCCACCGGAACCGGGAAAACAACCTCTCTGGCGGCGATTTTAGAGGAAATCAACAAAAACAAAGCAGTTCATATCGTCACCCTTGAAGATCCGGTGGAGTACATCCATTCCCATAAAAAAGCCACGTTTAACCAGCGGGAACTCGGCAAGGATTTCAGCGCGTTTTCTATCGGTCTGAGGGCCGCCCTGCGACAGGCGCCCAAGGTGATTCTGGTGGGTGAAATGCGGGACAAGGAAACCGTTGAAATCGGGCTGTCGGCTGCTGAAACTGGCCACCTGGTGCTGACCACCCTGCATACCGTGGATGCCGGTCAAACCATCAACCGAATTCTGGGTATGTTTTCTGCCGATGAAGAAAATCAGATCCGAATCAGGCTGGCTGACACTCTCCGGTGGGTGTGCTGTCAGCGGCTGCTTCCCAAAGCAGGCGGTGGGCGAATCGCAGCATTTGAGATACTGGGAACCAGTCTTCGCGTGAAAGATTCCATCCTGCATGGAGAAGCCGAGGGAAAAACCTATTATGACATGATGGAAGCTTCAAAGGCGTTTGGATGGACAACATTTGATAATTATATCATAGGGTTGTATGAAAAAGGGTTGGTTACAGAAGAAACTGCTCTCGGGTACTCATCGCGCCGGTCCATTGTGGGTAGGGGCATTGATCTGGTGAAGAGCTCCAGGGGTGAATCCACCAGCGCGATTGATAAGCTTGAGATTGACGCGGCGTATGAAAAAAAATTGAATAAGTGGTAATCGGCGATCACATCTTAACACAGGCAATTAAAGGTTAGCCAATGGAATTCACATGCGATAAATGTCAAGTTAGATTCATGGTGCCGGATGAAAAACTTCCGGATGCAAAAACCGCCGCGCTGAGATGCCCCAAATGTAAAGAGAAGCTCATCGTTGATTTGGCGGGGCTGCGGAAAGAAAAAGAGGTTCAAAAGCCGCCAGACAAAGGCTCCTATGATTTCGGGTTTGATGAAGGCTCTGAAGATTATGATGTCAGCGAGCGGCCCTTTGATTTTCTTGAAGAGGAAGGGAAAACCGCGATCATCTGTGAGGATGACCCCAAGATCATTAAAGAGATTGTTACAGTCTTGGGAATTATGGAATACACCACGACTGTGGTGGACAGCGTTCGTGACGCATTGCGGAAAATGAAATACCATCTTTTTGATATGGTTCTGGTTAATGAAACATTCAACGGCAGCGATCCGGACGCTAACGGAATTTTGATTTATCTTGAACGATTGAGCATGGATGTCCGCCGGAGTGTTTTTGTGGGGTTGCTGACGCGCCAATACCCCACCATGGACAATATGGCCGCATTTTTAAGAAGCGTCAATATGACCATTAACATTAAAGATATCGATAAAATTGATAAAATTTTAAG
>JALOPH010000092.1 GCA_025453995.1 Desulfobacterales bacterium | reverse complement strand
CTCAATGATGTGTCGACTGATTTTTTCCAGCCTTATTTTTTATATCGGAGTATAATATCGGATGTTTTACGGATTATTGTATCAATCACCCCCGAACATTGATGAGATGTTAATACGTAATTCTGTAAATCATCCCATCCGGAAAAGTCTTTGCCTGTGATGCTCCGGCATTCAAGTGATCCGGCAGAAGCTTTGAAATGTTCCACCACCTCACGTCCGGCCATGAATGGTTCCGGCGGCCCCATGGGTTGAGCCTTAATCAAATTGATATGCCCAATGACAAAAGCATGAATGATCTTCCAGTATGAAAGGCTTCGCGTGGGCAGCCCCATCATCAGATTGATCGCCATGACCGCGCCGGCCAGGGCGCCGCATAATCCGCCGGCATAAGCCACCCCGCCGTCGAACACAAACGCCAGCCTCTCCAGCCTCATGTCGCCGACATCTGTATTTTGACGGATTCCTGAAAGCACCGCCTGGGCGCAATGGAAAGGGGTCTCAGCAGATATCCGGTCGTCACCTTTTATCTCAATAACATCCTGGTTTTGGATATCATGGAGATGCCTCATTGCCCCCCGGATATGCCACATGCAGCGAACAATCCGGTCTCCGGGCAATAGGTATCGAATCAGGCCGGATATCGTATTAAAATCTGTTTTTGTGCGCTCCCGGCACAGGGAAGTCCCGTAAGTCCCTTCAAACCATCTCACATAATTTTGTACCCGGGCAATCACCGAGCGTTCAGCGGCAACACCTTCACGGAGGATATCCCCGACGCTATTGAATGCCAGTCCCATGGCCCCGCCGGTGATCACGCCACAGGTCGAGCCGCCGGCGACACATCCGCCTTCCAGTCCGGTCACCGACTTGAGAATCATATTATCAGGCTTGCCGATCATGTCCTGGAAAACTTCCAGGGTGGCAAGGGCTCAGTTTAAATCTTTTAAAAGGAAAAGATCCGCCCGGCGGCCCCAGTAGCTTTTATTTTTTTTTGTGAACATGTTGATATTTTACCCTTTCTAATATATATTGCCAGATATTTTTTGAATTTTTCCAAAACACCGCTACACTAATCTTCAAGATGAGGATCGGCCATGCCTGAAGAAAAATCATTGAAATCTGTTACGAAAGCCATGCGCGCCATTATGTTCACCGAAGAGAACCGGGGGCTCAACCGGTCAGTCCGCAAGCAATGGGGATTTGTCAATGTCGTCAAAACCCTTAAAAACACCATGCAAACGGGCGGATTCAAAAACAACATGGATGCCATCAAACGCTTCCAGATGGGAAGCATCGCCGCCAATTTCTTCATCTGCCTGTGGGAAGTCCTTGACCAGCGGGAAGCCATTGTGGACGGAGACCGGCGATTTACCTTCAAGCAGATGCGGGACCGGGTTCTCCGGCTGGCCAACGCATTCCAATCCATGGGCGTCAAGCCCAAAGACCGGATCGCCTGCATGCTGTATAACAGCGCCGAATATTTTGAAACTTTTTATGCCGCCACTATCATCGGCGCGCCCCTGCCCGCAGTCAACTGGCACTTGAGCGGCAAGGACCTGCGCGATACCATCAACCTTCGCAAACCCAGGGTTTTTGTTTTTGATCATGATTTTGCAGAAGACATTCTGCCGTTTAAAGATGAAATGAAAACTGTGGAACAGTTTATCATGGTAGGCGGTGAGGCGCCCAGGGGCATTTCTTCTTATGAGAAAATTATTTCAGAGCACAGCGCTGAAATGCCGAAAACCAATTTTATCTTTGCAATGAATCCCTATACCGGCGGCACCACCGGGTCACCCAAAAGCTCCAACCTTTATGACGGTTTAAGTTATTTGCTAAGCGACGTGGCTGAAGCCCCGCGCACCGGCATGGAAGAGTACTACCGGTATTTAATCCGTCAGTTCAGCTATATGTATTTTTTCGGCGGGGATAAAATCAAGGACCCGGTCGAAAAGAATATCCGCTCCCTGATCCCCACGCCCATGTATCATGCCGGCACGGCCGCCGGATTCGGGCCCTGCATCCTTCTGGGCGCAACCGCCGTACCCATGCGGAAATTCGATCCGGAATCCTACCTGATGATGGTTGAAAAAGAGCGAATCTCCTGGTCGTTCACCGTGCCCACCATACTCCAGCGAATCCTGGCGCTGCCGGATTCAGTGAAACGAAAATATGATTTAAGCTCCATGAACACACTCATCTCAGCGGCCGCCCCCTGCCCGCCTGAAGTCAAGAACGCCGTCAATGACCTGTTTACAAAGCAAGGCGCGAAGAAACCGGTTTTCCACGAATATTACGGCAGCTCTGAAACGGCCATGATCACCCTGATGCTCCCCCAGGATTATATCCAAAAACCCGAACGCATCCACAGCGTGGGCAAACCCCGGTGCGGAGATATTCTCATCTATGATGAAATCAGCCAAAAACCGGTTGATACGGGCAAAGAGGGACTGATTCTGTGCCGGTCGGTGGGGACGCTCTCTTTGCGCTATCCCGGCACTGAGAGCAAGCTCAAGGAGAGCCAGAAAATCGTCGATGGCCAGGAATGGTATGATGACCGCCTCATCGGCTGGCAGGACCCGGACGGGTTCCTCTATCTTACCGGCCGCCTCAAAGAGATGATCATCTGCGGGGGAGTGAACATCTTTCCGGTGGAGATTGAGCGGGTCTTGTTCATGAATCCCAAAATCGACGACGCAGCGGTCATCCGCGCTCCGCACCCGGATCTGGGCGAAATGGCCCTTGCCTGCATCCAGCTTAAAAAAGGCGTCAAAGCCACTGAAAAAGAAATCCAGGATTATTGCAAAGAAAAAGGGCTCAAAGGATTCAGCATCCCCAAAAAAGTCGACTTCTTCGACAAACTCCCCCGCCACATCGACGGCAAGCTTATCAAGCGGGAGCTGGAGGACATTTACTGGAAAGAGGTGAAGCGGAGAGGGTAACCTCATAAACATCAAATTGAAAATTCATCAGTGATGCATTGACAATAGACAATTCTCAATCAAAATTTTTTTATAGAGGGCGGGCTAAAAATCGATTTATGCTGAAGCAATGCCCCATGAAAAACCAATAAAACATCCACTAATCATGCTTTTGCTTTGTTTTTATATTAAGTTGCACGAATAAATAAGATGGATTCAAAGCGGCTATGGATTTATATAATAAAAAGGACTTCCCAAAAGCCTTCCAATCCTTTAGTGCATTAGCTAACAAAGGTTATGACAAGGCAGAATTTATGCTTGGAAAGATGTATTCTAATGGCGATGGAATAGCTGCCTATCAAGGTGATGCTAAGGCTCAATACTTTTTGAGCGAAATGTATTATTTCGGGAAATGTGTGCCACAAAATTTCGTTTATAGTTATGTTTGGAGCAACATAGCCGTTGCACAGGGGATTCAAGATAATCTGAATATCAGAAATAGTGCGTCAAAAATGCTATCATCTCATCAATTGGCTGAAGCACAAAACATTGCTATTGAACTTAAAAACAAAATAGACAATCAGAATAATCTATCACGCAAGCAATCAGCACCTCCGAATATTTCAGATACCAAAAAATCTCAAATTAAAAGCTTCGGCTCTGGTTTTATTATTACCACAGATGGTTATTTGTCACCATGCTGGATGCAGAAACCGTATTTAAAGCAACCGGCAGTTTGCCACAGAATGTCAACTATGCAGTGAAAAGCACTTATGCTCAGGCATTGATAGTCACACTGCTGGAGTTGGCGAACAAACTTCCTCCGCCGGCTTCAAAGATGTCTTTTGATGATGTGATAAAAAGGGTTCAGAAGTGTATCGTCATGGTGCTGGCGTATCAGTGATCATTGATTAAACCATAGTCTCATTTTGAATTTTGCAAAAACAATTTAAAATTATTGTTGCCAGGATTGAGTATGATCAACATTGAAAAACATATCGCAAATTGGCGGACTGGCGCAGAAGAGGATTGGCAGGTTGCCGAACAGCTTCTTGAGTCGGATAAGATTCGACATGGACTTTATTTTTTACATTTGGCGATGGAAAAGATGCTCAAGGCTCATATTTGCCAACATACCAATGACATCGCGCCAAGGCTGCACAATCTTGTGCGATTGGCTGATTTATGCGGCATTGTATTTACCGAGGGACAAAAGGACCTGCTTGCGGAAATCAACCCTTTCAACATTGAAGGCCGTTATCCTGAAATGTGGGGAGCGATTCCATCCTGCAAAGAAGCTGACATATTAAAACAGAACGCGGAGGATCTATTTATATGGCTGAAAAATCAGTTATAAAATCAGTTAAAAAATATCTGGGTGAACTACTTAAACTCGGCATACCTGTTCAATACGGAATATTGTTCGGTTCGTATGCGCAGAAACAGAATCCCCATCAATGGAGCGACATCGATGTGTTGATTATATCCCCCCGGTATGATGAAATATGCAGCCGCGAGGATATCAATCTATTGTGGAGAACAGCCGCCCATACAGACAGCCGGATAGAACCGGTTCCCGTGGGTTTAAAACGCTGGGAAACAGATGATGAGAGTACGATTATCGAGGTCGCCCGGCGGGAGGGGATACGGATAACTGTTTAAACAACTTTATATAAAAGGGGGAATTATGAAAATTGTATGTGCTTTCATTATCATGTGTTCATTGATTGCCAATCCGGTCACGGGTGAGGAATTAAAACGCCTTTCCCTGGATGATCTTTCAGGCGTGGGCCTGACAATACAACCCGATGCAACGGTCAAGGCTGAAGGAAAAGGCTCCATCAAAATCACGACCCTCTGGCCCACGGTGGTTTGCCTGGGCGAGGTCAGCGTCCTCAATGTTGAGAACGCCAAGCTGGTCTACAGCGCCAAGGTTAAAAGCGATCTGGACGGCTCCGCATTTCTGGAGATGTGGGTTTCCGTCGCAGGCGGACAATACTTTTCAAAGGGCATGAATGACGTGGTCAGCCAGAAGACGGACTGGAAAACCATCCAGACGCCGTTTATGTTTGAAAAAGGTCAAAACCCGGAGAAGGTTGCTTTGAATCTGGTCATCAATGGCAAAGGAACTGTGTGGATTGACGATATTGTTTTGAGCAAAGAACCATTAAAATAAGGAAAAAATAATGACAACCATAGCGATTGTATATCACAGCGGATACGGACATACCGAAGTTATCGCAAAAGCCGTTGCCAGGGGCGTGGAATCCATCGAAGGAATCAGGCTGTTGTTTCTCAAGGCCGATGAAGCGCAAAAGCAGCTTGACGCTCTGACTGGATGTGACGCCATCATCTTCGGGTGTCCAACTTATATGGGCAGCGCGGCGGCGAGCATGAAAGCCTTCATGGAGGCTTCCAGCAAAGTATGGATGAACCAGGGGTGGAAAGACAAAATCGCCGCCGGGTTTACCAATTCAGGGAGCCAGAGCGGCGACAAGCTCAATACACTGATCCAGTTGATGATCTTCGCCATGCAGCACGGCATGATATGGGCGGGTCTGGGGCTGATGCCGGGAAACAACAACAGCAAAGGCAGCGTCCATGACATCAACCGCATCGGCAGCTTCGCAGGGGCCATGTCCCAGTCCAATGTCGACGAAGGCCCTGAAAAATCTCCGATTGAGAGCGATCAGCAGACAGCTGAACTTCTTGGCCGGCGGGTGGCGGAAATCACCAGGCGCTGGGTCAAAAATTCTTAAAGGAAAAATTTCATGAAAAAATTGCTCATTTGTTTTGCCGCAGGGTGCTTGGGCGCTCTGGTAAACAGCGTGGCTGTATGGGCGGGAGGAGAGTATGGCATCGCCAGGCAGTTTAATGTGGCCATTTCGCCGGCGCTCACGCCCGCATGGCTGTATCCAAGAATCGTGTGGGGCGGAATCTGGGGGCTGCTTTTTGTGGTGCCCTGGTTGAATTCAAAGCCAATTACCAAAGGGGCGATTCTAAGCCTGTTCCCCACCCTTGTCCAGCTTCTGGTGGTTTTTCCCATCCAGGCAAAAAAAGGATACTTTGGATTGATGCTTGGCGCTTATACGCCCATTTTCGTGGTGGTTTACAATCTGATATGGGGGTTGGCCACTTCCCTTGCCATCGAATCCTCCAAATAAGTATACTCAGCCGTGCATACTGCAAAAGGTTGAAGTTTTTTTCATTGTTTCTTGCATTGGCCCTGATCATTCTGGTAGGAATTGTGCATGTAGGAAAAACCCCTACATCATTTCGGCGAATGCATGCTTTTTAAAAATATAAGTTTTGTTAGCAAGAATCAAAAGGGATCAAATAATGAAGAGGATGTTTCTGGCTGCTTTTTGCCTTCTTTTAGTACCGATATGCGGATGCAGGGCCATGGACGGTCTGAAAAAAGATCTTGATGAGGTTCTCCAGAAAATGGAAATGGAGCGGTTTAATCCAAAGGAGGAAAAAGCCCCTAAGGAATCCATCTCCTCCCATGCGACCAGATCCGCTGAAGGGGTTCAGGCAAATGGCGCAGGAACAGAGGGGATGCAGCCACAGCCATGGGAAGCCCAATACAGCCTCACCATCAATCCGACGCCTGAGAAAAGCATCGTGAAGCTCATGAACATTGATGAAGAGTATTTTCCGGGAATTAAACTCTCAGCTGGCTACTATGAAGTGATGGTCGAACACAAAGGATATGAAAGCTATCGGGAATGGATTAAGCTTGATAAAAACAAAGCAATAAAAATTGAACTGAGTCATGCCGGCGCGGCCAAAGTTTCGGTTGCAGATGCTCCGCAAAAGACATCCGCGTCGACGCAGGTCAAAAAAGCGGCTGTAAAAAAGGGCGTTCCCCAGGGAACCGAGGGCGAGGAGTCTGCGCCGGGGCTTCAGCTTCCCGATACCCTGACAGGGCACATCGACTCAGTGACTTCCCTGTCGTTTTCCCCAGACAGCACCCTGCTGGCTTCCGGAAGTTACGATTCGACCATCATTATCTGGAATTTAACTGACGGATCCATTGTCCAGAAAATGAATCATGGCGATAAGGTCAGAGCCGTATCCTTTGCCCCGGCTGGAGACACCCTTGCGTCCGGCGGAAACGATAAACTTGTTAAATTATGGGATTCCAAAACCGGAAAATCAATAAATACATTCAGGGGATTGACCGACCGGGTATACAGCATTGAATTCGCCCCCGGCGGCCAAATGATCGCCGCGGGCGGCAACAATGAACTCATTCTATGGAACTCAAGCTCCGGGAAAATTGAGCATCACCTTGTGGGCAATGTCGCTCCGTATCCGAGATTCGGGACCATCAAGTGCATTGCTTTTAATCCCAATGGCAAAGACTCGGACGGCTATATGTTCGCTTTCACCACCCAGCCGGGAATCGCGCTCTTCAACCCCCAGAACAAGGAAGTCATGATCCTGCCGGATGCAACCATGCCCGCTTCGGTAACATACAGCCCGACCGGCAAATACATCGCCTGGGGCGCGCGCCATCAACGCAGTGAAAACGAATATTTTCCAAGGCTGCTGAAGGTGGCTGCGCGTGAAATGGATGCGGAGATATCCCGGGATGACGCTGCGGCAGCGGCAGACAGAGTCTTTTACACCGCTTATGCTCCCGGCGGAAGGCAGCTGATCATGCTGTCGTACAACCAGGCGGTTCTTTATGACATCAAAACCGGCGCAATCATCCGAAAATTTCCCGGCACATCCGAAACAGCGGTGACCGCAGCGTCCCTGAGCCCGGACGGGAAAATTTTCGCCGCGACCGCGGGGAGCAATATCAGGCTCTGGACAATGGATTAATCATACTTTGTTTTGATTTTAAACGTTCCCTGCGTGCTGATTCATGGGAACATACAGATTGAAGGGCATATAGCTGAAAATGTTACCTTTCGGGCATTTATCAGTTTCCTATCTCAGCGGAACCATCTTCAAAAAAGCGCCTATTCCCGCCCTTCTCATGGGCGGCATTCTGCCAGACATCGACTTCCTATTCATTAATTATCCTTTTTTTAACCATATCCATCGGTTATGGACGCATAATTTTCTTTTTATCCTGCTGGCTGCTGTTATTATCGGCGGATTGTTTAATCAGCCATATCGTTTTAAAGCCATATCCGGGCTTTTTATTGGCGGGCTGCTGCATCTTGTCATCGATGCCTGCATGGACGCCAATCCAACCAACGGCATCGGGGTGCCGTTTTTATGGCCGTTTGATTCAACCTGCTTTTCGCCCTTCAATCTGTTAAAATTATCTGATTCCACAAGCGGGTGGAACGACAAAATTGCAATGATAAAACTATCCTTATATGGATTATTGTATGAAATTCCTTTATATATTGCAGCATTGCTCGTATTTGTCCAAAAACGCGAAAAACGGATTCGGACAGCGGCTCCCCCTCAATAAGGATATCATAGATAATGACTTATCCCATTCAGCGTTTCAAAAAATCATTCACGCTCGGCATCTTATTTTGGCTTGTTCTTCCCTTGCTTGCTCCAGGACAGTCGCAGGTCACCCATGCTTCAGAGATTAACGCTCCAGAGAATCAAAGATTTTTCATCGAAGCGCGCCGCTGGGCAGAGGCTGAGAAGATATTTCGATCCGATCCGCGATGGCTGGGAGGGGATGGCGCAACATCCATCGATCTGGGGAGCGGCCGGATTCTCTGGTTGTTCGGCGACAGCTTTATCGATCCATCCGGTTCAGGCGTCCGCCGGACATCCGACCTTGTGCGAAACAGCATCGCCATTCAGAAAGGCTATGATCCCACACGGGCTGAAATGTCGTTTTTCTGGAAATCAAAGGGGGCCAAGCCCTCCGCCTTTTTCGAACGCAAAGGCGAACACTGGTTCTGGCCGGCTTCGGGGATCATGGTCGGAAAGCGGCTGTTGATCTTCCTTATGGAAATCCAGCCGGCAGACAATGAACTTGGATTTGCCGCCTGCGGCTGGAAGGCGGTTCTCATTGATAATCTCCAGGAGACGCCGGATCAATGGAAGTCAACCTATTTGATCAGCCCCCAGAAAGACGGCCTTGTTGTCGGGTCCGGCAATCCCCTCATTGAAAATGGATTCCTTCAGGTATTTGCCGCGGACGGCAAAGACCGGGCGGTCTATCTGACACGCTGGCCTGAGCGTTTAGCCCGCGCAGGCAACCTCACAAATCCGCAATGGTGGGCGGGGGAAACGGCAGGCTGGGTGGGCGGACATGATAGAAGCGTCAAACCCAGGGAAATTATCACGCAGGGCCAGATGGAGTTTACGGTTGAATATGTCCCTGAACTTAAATGTTATCTTCAAATTCAGACTTTAAGCATCATGAATCCCTGCCTGGCCATGGCTTCGGCATCAAAACCGACAGGGCCATGGACTTCACAAACCTGTTTTTTTGCTCCGGCCGAGCAGGGCCTGCCGGACCTGCTGATTTATGCGGGAAAATCACATCCCGTGCTGGCCGGCGCGGATATGGCGTTCACTTATGTAATCAATGCCGTCAAAGAGGAAAAACTTTTAAAGGACATGTCCATTTATTTTCCCGTTCTTCTCCAAGGGCGGATCATTGAAGGTGAAACGCCCCCGCAGTAAAACCCTTCATAATAGGGCGCAGCCCAACACAACATATTTCTGGACGATTGGCTCTTTCTGATATACATAATTTAGCCGCCCCAGGCTTGAACAATTTGAAAAGGAGCAAAAAAATGAAACATATACGGGTGATGGGCATATGTCTTCTATGCAGTGTTTTATATGCTATTACCGGATGCGCCGCGTTCACCCCGGCGGAACCGCGCACTTCAGGATTTTTGAAAGATTATTCGAATCTCAGGCCAGGCAAAGGAGATGAGGCCCTGATGGTTTATATCAACCGGGGAGTCAATTTTCACATCTACGATTCAGTGCTGATTGACCCGGTTGCCGTCATCTATTCAAAAGACAGCAAACTGGCGAAATTATCCGCCCAGGATCGCCTGAAAATGGCCAATTATTTTCATGCGGCATTAGAAAATAATTTGAGCATGAAATACATCATTGCAGCCAAGCCGGGTTCTCTAACCATGCGGCTCCGGTTTGCGCTTACAGATATAAAAGAGTCTCAAGAGATATCGATGGATAATGCTGCTGATGCCGCGCCCATGGATTCGGCGGTTGACCAGGTTTCATCGGATGCAACTGGAAGTCATGTTTTTCTAAATGACGCGACTGTCGAAATGGAAATAATCGATTCCATGACCGGTCAGCGCCTGGCAGCCGCCGTAGACAGAAGGTCAAGCGCTTGGAACGGCGTCAAAAGCGCCTGTGACTTTTGGGCGCAACGGGTCACCCAGCGGCTTGATGAATTTGCCGGCGGTGATTATCTGCTGGAGAGATAGGCTTTCGGCCGCTACCAGTTCTCTCCCAGCAACTCGAAATAATCCATCGGCTGGACGCAGGCCGGGCAGCGGTCCGGGGCTTGTTTGCCGACATGCAGGTACCCGCAGTTCCGGCATCGCCAGGTCTTTTCCGCATCCCGCTTAAACACCCGGTCCGCAGCGATATTGCCGGCAAGTTCCCGATAGCGTTTTTCATGCTGCTTTTCTGAAACTGAAATCGCGTCCCACGTGTCCGCGGCCCGGTCAAACCCTTCCTCGCGGGCGATCTTGGCGAATTTGGGATAGAGTTCAGAATGCTCGAATTTTTCACCATCCGCCGCGGCCAGCAGGTTTTCAAGGGTGGTTTTGATCACGCCTGTTGGAAAGCTTCCGGTGATTTCAAGTTCGCCGCCGTTGAAAAATTTGAAAAACCGGAGCGCATGCTCGCATTCCTGGTCTGCGGTTTCTTCAAATATGTCGGAAATCTGAACATATCCTTCTTCAAACGCCTGCCGTGCGAAATAGGTATAGCGGTTTCTGGCCTGAGATTCCCCGGCAAAGGACAATAGCAGATGTTTTGCTGTTTTGCTTTCTCTGAATTTTCCCATCACGTTTTCCTTTATTGTTGTTGAATGCGGTCTTAAACACGCAGCGGATCAATCGTCTTCTAATATTTCAATGGCTTCGGCGCCGCATTCCGCAGCGGCCTGGCGGCAGATGGCTTTAAACTCATTGGGGATTTTATCAAATTTGACAATGGATTTAAGTTCATCTTCATCGTATTGAAATACTTCCGGGCACAGTTTGTTGCAATTGCGGTCGCCCATGCACTGTTTGGTAATAATAACCTTCATTCGCTTCTCCTTTTCTGATGTTTTGGGTGATTATATTAATTTAAACTGAATTGCAGATGGTGCCAATTCATATACAAAATCTGTCCCCCGTTTACAAGCATTTAAGAAAAAAAGTGGCATCCGGAAGAGTACGTAACGATCCAACCACCAGGAGCGCCCGGGATTTTCGGGATAGAATATTCCCGCCTCTCCCTCACAGCATATTATTCATCGTCTTTTAGCGTTGCTTTCCTGATCGCCTCACGGCCGAATTTTTCTGATATGGCATCCACAGCCCGATCGAGTTTCTCCCATTTAGCGCTGCTGTTTTCCGGTTGCGTGAAAAGACTCATTTGAACCGGCCTGTCTGCTGAAAAAAAATCGGAAGCCCCCACACCGATCAAGCGGACCTTTCTGTTTAAGGGAAACGCGTCCAAAATCCTGGCAGCTGTCTGATAAATAATTTCAGTGGAATCTGTATGGTGTTCCATTTTGATTTGCCGGGACTTCTGGGTGAAATCTGAAAATTTGATTTTCAGGATGACCGTTCCTGCCCTTAATGCCTGGCTTCGCAATTCCCGCCCCACATCCCCGGCATGCTTGAGGAGATATTTTTTTAGGAGGTCTTTGTCTAAGGTGTCGCTGGATAAGGTTTCTTCGCTGCTGACTGATTTCACGGGGCGCTCCGACTGGACCGTCGACCGGTCGATACCCGACGCCAGCTCATACAGGCGAACGCCGTATTTCCCCAGCCTGCCGACAATCTGTTTTTGTGAGTATCGCTTCACGTCACCCAGGGTTTGAATCCCCCATCGCGCCAACCGGCTTTCCGTATTCGGCCCAACGCCCGGAACTTTGCGGATGGATAAATCATGGATAAACGCATCAACCTGCCGGGGCGAAATATAAGTGAGACCATCGGGTTTATTCAAATCCGAAGCAATTTTGGCAAGGAATTTAAGGGGTGCAATCCCCGCGGAACAGGTCAGGCATACTGTTTCATGAATTTTCTTTTTGATCTTTGCGCCCGTTTCCAGGGGGCTGCCAAAAATGGATTCACATCCTCCGATATCGACAAAGGCTTCATCAATGGATACCTGTTCAACCAATGGGGAAAATGATTCGAGCACGGACATTACAACGGAAGATATTTCACCATAGCGTCGATGGCGGGGTTTGAGAAAAACAGCATGGGGGCATTTCCGCCGTGCCTGGAACATGGGCATTGCTGAATGGACCCCGAATTTCCGGGCCTCATAACTGGCAGCGGCAACGACTCCCTCAGCGG
>JALOPH010000091.1 GCA_025453995.1 Desulfobacterales bacterium | reverse complement strand
CCTTTGATATACCAAACGCTGGCCGATACTCAATTCCGCCAAAAGCATGGCGCCACTGTGGTGGGCATCCGCAGGGGAGAGATTCAGATCGTGGCGCCCGGACCAACCGAACGTCTCATGCCGGGGGATGATCTAATTATCATCGGCCGCAGCAATAAAGTTAACTCATTAAAACAAATCAATAATCTTTGACTATTTGAAAACAATTCCCATCTTTGGGAACCCTTATACCCTTCAAAGGCGGTAGGTGCGGATTGTTTTTGAATCAATCCCATCTACCCTTGTGCTTATGTTTATATTCATACTTATTCCAGCCTTCAGAATCAGTATCATGGCGCCAGTCATATGTGTCATCATCCCACCTGAATTTATCCGAGTCGTCCCACCAGTCATCATAGATGTCATCATATTCAAAAGAGTCTTTGCAGCGGTAATAATCCCGTTTGTGACGGTGATAACACCTGTCCTCTCGGTATAAATAGTATTCCGGATGCCGGGCTCTGAAATATCTCTCGCTCCTGGCCTGATGCTCCCGCCATTCATTGTCATTAAACTGGCTTCGGAATTTGTGATCTGATGATTCGTATCGATCCCGATTGCCGGAAAGGCCTTGGCCAGTCACAATAAAGAACACCAGTAAGGTGATTAAAATTATTTTTTTCATTGTTTGTGCCCTCCTGACCTTAAGTCTTTTTTATTATTATAATCCATTTATGGGATATTTAAATAGAGAAAGTGTTTTAAACCTGAAATGCGCCGCTTCTGTCTTTTTTTTGAACAACCTTGAGCCCGCCGAAAGCCAGGCCTCCAAATAAAATTCAACAGTATTTAATTTCAGGATGTTAAGCGAATTAAAAAGCATTTGACATACTCTCTTTTATTGTTAAAAATAAATACCGAAAAAGCCAAACCCTGAGAAATCGGGGGACGGAAAGTCACGGATCTTTTTTAAGACAGCCGGACTGCCATTTAAAAAATGGCGGTCCGGCTTTTGTTTTTTAAGATCCCTCTCAGTCAATGCAAACCAATATGCGCATATGATCTTCAACAGCAACCCATCGAGATGTTTTCTTACAAAAATTGAAGAGGCCAGTAATTTTTGCAAATTGGCTCCCGACTGATGGGCATCAACGCACAGAGCCACAATCCGACCGTTTGATCACACCAAATCCTATCAATCTTAAAGGAGGCTCACAAAATGAAGAATCGATATCTTTGCTTTATCATGATTACCTGTTTTTCAATTATTTTCCCGCTGCCATGCCTTGCCGCTGATGAAATTGTCACCACCCGGGATGCTCAGGGCGTCTGGTTCATTAACGGGCCGGATGATGCTTCAACCTACGATATTTTTGAGGCGGTAGGCTTTGCCGTAGCTACTGACCGGCTCTGGCAGATGGAATTATACCGTCGTCAGGCGACAGGGCGTCTTGCCGAAATCTTTGGGGCCAGCCAGCTTGAAACGGATGTGTTCATGAGAACGATCGGCTATTCGGATGATGAAATTCAAGCCGGTTTTGAAGCGATGACAGCGGACAGTCAGGATGTGATTCTGGGGTATGTGGCCGGCATTAATCGCAGAATTGCGGAAATAACCGATCCTGCAACCGGCTTCAAAATGGTTCCTTTTGAATTTCTGGCGCTCGGAATTCTTCCTGAAGCATGGACTGTAAAAGATGTGCTTGCCTGGACAGCCACCATGCAGCGCTTTTTTGATCCGGAAGCGCTTGATCTGGCCCAGATCGAAAATGCCGAGTTGCTCATGAGCCTCGAGGCCCGGTTCGGACTTTTACAAGCTTTGATAATGTTTAATGATCTGCGCTGGACAAATGATCCGGCAGCGCCCACCTATATCGACCATGACCAGCCGTTCCCCGGTTTCCCGCATGGGATGGTCAAAACTTCAGGGAGCGAAAAGTTTGAATATAAACCTGGAAAAGCGGTTAAAAACATGGTCAATAACCGGAACAAGGTCATCGATAACCTGAAAAAAATCAACGCATACATTAAAATGGGGAGTTATGCCTGGGTGGTTTCAGGGGCGCATACCGTTTCCGGCAAGCCGATTATTTATTCCGGTCCCCAGATGGGTTTTTCCGTACCTTCCATCGTTGCTGAAGGTTCCATTCGCGCCGGCGGACTGGATATATCCGGCATGAATGTTCCCGGTCTGCCTGGAATTGTAATTGGGCGCACCCCCCATCACGCCTGGTCCATGCAGGTCGGTCACGCCCATACAACCGATTATTATTTCGAAAATCCGGCTGACGTCTACCTGGACCGCATGGAAACCATAAAAATCAAGGGCGCTGCGGATATCCAGTTGCCGGTTTTTCGATCAGACCATGGCCCGATCATCAATCCGCTTCCATATAACCCGGCGGCATATGAGCCGAGCATGGAAAATCCATTGGTTGCCTGGAAATATGCTCATTGGGGCTATGAATTCGACAGCATCACCGCTTTCCTGAAACTGGCGCGTGCCACCAGCATGAATGAATTCCATCAGGGCATCCGCCAGGTGGCTGTAAGTCAGCACTTCTGCTACGCCGACAGGGACGGCAACATCGCCTATTGGATGTCCGGACGAGATCCACTGCGTTTCCCCGGTGAATGGAGACTTCCCCAGGGGCTGATTGCCGGTCTTCAGCTTGAATGGGATGCGCGGTTTGTTCGTCCTTTGTCTCATGATCGAAATTCATCCAGGGGATGGTATGCCGGATGGAACAACAAGAGCAGCGCTGCCTACCCAAGCGGTTTTAATTCCGTCGGCGATATTTACGGTCCTTTTCACAGAACCCATGTCATCTACGATTACTTTGATGCGAAATTCGCAAAAGGCGGAAAGGTCAGCTTCGAGGAAGTCCGGGATTTGGCTTTAAACATCGCCACCACTGATTCCTTTGGAGGCGGCGGAAATCCCTGGGAATATGTCTCCGATGATTTCACCAAAGCCGTAAAAAAATCCAAAATGTATCCTGTATATAAGGATTATCTGAAACTCCTGGACAGGTGGAATGGACATTTCGTGGCCGGCGGACCCGAGCAGTGGGTTGCAGGCACTGACAGGGCTGATGCCTGGGTATTAATGGATCGATGGATAAGGCGGGTTCTTGATCTTACCTTTATGGATGAACTCGGCACATACGACGCCGACGGCGAGTTGGTTTTAACCGAAAATAAAACCCTGCTGTTCAATTTATTGCTTCACAGCCTGGGACGTTACCCGGGAATTGAAAACAACTATAACTGGTTTTCCAACCTGGCCGATCCCACAGCCCCCCAGACTGCAAAAGCCATTATTGTTGCCGCGTTGGGTGATGCGATTACCGAATTGGGGAACCGTCCATGGGGCATTGGCGCTCGGGGTGTCATCCAGTTTAAGCATGATCTGCTTGGCGTGGTTCATACAATGCCATTTTCATCACGTTCGACTTATGCCCACTGCGTGGCTTACGGCAGCAGCGGTCCGGTGAGGATTGAGAGCATGTTCCCGCTGGGTGAATCCGGCGACATCGGGATGGGCCCCGGATTTACGCCGATTTTCGATCCGAATTTTTTCAGTATGACGCGTTTTTTTGACAACTTCCTGTACAGGGAGTTCCCTTTATTTGACTGAGGGAAGTGGTCCAGATTGATTTATCGATTTCCTGGAAGTTAACAAAAGCGGCAGGGCCACTTCTGGCTCTGCCGCCTCAATATCCTTCTCATCATCAGGTGTCAGACCTACACTCTTGACAAAATCAATCTTTCTTATTGTCAAAAGTGCAGGCCTGATAATCAACTCAATCGAATTTACCAATAGAAAGATTTAACCCAGTTTTAAATTCATCCCATAGCTGATGCGGACGGCTCTGAAAAAATAACCTTAAAATAAGCGCCGACGTCTTACTCCGGATACCCCGTGATCTCCTGAATCTCCTTATACAGCGGCAGCATCCGCTCGTAGATCCTGGTGTAGACCCGCTCATACAGCGCCTGATACATCCTGTGATTGGCCGGAATCGGTTCAAACACGTCCTTGATCCGGGCCATTCCCCTGACGGCTGATTCAAAATCCGGGAATAATTTTAAACCCACGGCCGCGTCAATGGCAGCGCCGATGGCCGATGTTTCGTGGGTATGGGGCCGCTGGGCCGGCACGCCGAAAATATCGGCGGCCGACTGCATGGCCGTATCGCTCTGGGAACCGCCGCCGGACACGCGCACCTGAATAATGGGAACCTTATTCTTTTTCGCGGTGACTTCAGCCCCTTTCTTGAGACCGAAAATCAACCCCTCAATGATGGCCCTATAAAAATGCGCCCGGGTGTGGATTTCGCCAAATCCGATGATCGCGCCTTTGGCATATCGCTCCATGTTCGGCTCCGGCGTCCAGTGGGGATTTAAAACCAATCCCATGGACCCGGGAGGAACCGCCTTGATCAGATTTTCAAAGAGCATTTCCGGCGTGATCCCCCTGGCCTGGGCTTCGGCGATCTCCTGCTGGCCGAATTGCTCCTTGAACCATGATACCATCCAGAATCCCCGCATGATGGATATTTCAGTATAATAGGTATCCGGGATGGCGGCCGGATACGGCGGAAAAAAAGTCCGGACTTCCACGTACTTTCTGGTGGCGGTATTGATGGTGGCGATGGTCCCGAAACTCAGGCACGCGGTTTCGGGCGTCATGCATCCGGCCCCGAGGATTTCACAGGCCTTGTCGCTGGCCGCGGCGACCACCGGAAGCCCTTTGGGGATTCCGGTTTCCTGTGAGGCTTTTTGCGTGATCTGCCCGAGGATTTGCCCCGGCTTGATCAAATCAGGAAGTTTTGTTTCTTCAACAGGAAAAATCTTCCATTTAAAATCAAATTTGCCCGCCCATTGATAGGTCTTGTTGTTGATCGGCAGATAACCCACATTGCTCCCCGTGGATTCCTTGAACTCGCCGGTCAGTTTGAAGTTGAAATAACCCGACAGCAGCAGGTATTTGTGGGTTTTTTCCCAGATGCCGGGCTGGTTCTGGCGAATCCAGTTGCTCTCGCAGTTGCCGATGACCCCTTCGATGAAAGTTTTGAGCCCGGGGGCTTTTAAAACCGGGGCCCACGCGCCGAGCTTGATTCTGGATGCATCCGCTTTACGGGCATCCAGCCAGGTGATGGCCGGTCTCAAAGAATTGCCGTCCTTATCCACATTGACCACGGTGGCCCGCTGGGTGGTGACGCTCACGGCGGCGATTCGATCCTTAAGCTCTGCCGCCTGGGAAAACAAAGCCTGGCAGGTCTGGCAGAACATTTTCCAGTAATATTCCGGCTCCTGTTCGGCCCATCCGGGATTTTTTGAAAAATACGGCTCAATGGGCGTTTTGACGATCTGAAGCAGCCTCCCCGTAAGATCCACAACCGCAGCCCGGATGGACTGGGTGCCGGCATCGATGGTCAGAATAACGGAGTCCTTGGATTTGGCGTTCACATTCATTTTTTCACCCCTACCCTGGCCCTCCCCCGTTTCATGGGGAGGGGAAAAAAGGCTAATAAATGATGAATATCGAACAAGGAATTTCGAATTCCGAAGTGTGGTTTTACTTCTGCGGTTTAATATTCCTTGTTCGATATTCGAAATTTTAAATGTCTTTGGAGAGCATTTATATATCCATATCCAATCCCAGATGCCCGCCGGGGTTCATGATATTTTTGGGATCAAAATGATTTTTCAAGGCCCGCAGCACCGCCATCTGCTCTTTGCCCAGATGTTTTTCCATAAATGGTGAGAACAACTTACCCACCCCGTGATGATGGCTGATGGAACCGCCGTGCTTGAGAATCGAATCGATGATGCCTTTATGGAATTTCCTGTACTCATCCAGTTCGATCATCTTCAGGATGAATATAAAATAGAGATTGGTGCCCTGGGGATAAAAATGGGACGCATGGGTCATACAAATGGTTTGGGGCCGGTTTTTGATGTATGCCCGCACGCCCTCATGGAGCCGGTGCAGGTTGTCCCAGGTGACACCCGACTCCACGGTATCGATGATAATGCCGTAATCCATGAGATCCTCCCGCATGTAAGGCTCCTTGTAGCGTGTTTTTTCCCATCGCATGGTGGCAAAGCCGGTCAGCGTCATGGCGCCGTGGTGTTTGCAGATTTTGGCTACCTGGTCGCGCACATGCCGGGCAAACCCTTTTTCGCCTTCCGCGGTTCCCACGCACAGGCATCGCTCCATGGGCTTGTATCCCCTCAATGTCACCAGCGTATCGATGGGCGTTCCGTGGATGCCATAGAGTTTCAAGCCCACTTCCGTTTCTTCCGGGTCGGATATACGGAAAATCGCCGGCATGCCGAACTCGCCCTGGACAACTTCCCGGCTGGCATCGACCGCGGCTTCCCATGAGGGAAACATATATGCAAACCGCTGGCGGTTTTCCGGAGCATACCGGTAAATCTTCATGGTCAATTCCACCAGGATGCCGAACGCCCCTTCGCTCCCTTTCATGATGTCGTTAATTTTAGGGCCAGTGGCTGTGCCGGGATAATCATGGGTTTTAAATGTTCCAGCCGGGGTCACATACTCCTGGCTGACCACCAGGTGATAGGCATCCCCGTAATAGGTGGATGCCTGGCCGGACCCCAGGGTCACGACCCAGCCGCCGACTGAAGAATATTCAAATGATTGGGGGAAATGGCCGCAGGTGTATGGGAGTTTGGTGTCGAATCTCTCTGGCGCCTCGTTTAAAGCTTCTTCATAGGCAGGCCCCATCATGCCGGGCTGCACCACGGCCGTCTGGTTGATTTCATTAACGGAGAGCAGCTTGTTCATGTGGGTGCCCATCACCAGCATGACCCCGCCTTTGGGGGTCTGAAGGCCAAATGTCACCGACGAACCGCCGCCGTAAACATAGACAGGGACTTTCCCCTGGTTGCAGAATTCAACGATTTTCTGGACATCCTTCTTGTTCCTGGGATGAACCACGATGTCGGGAACCTGGCGGACGATGTTGCGGCGCAGATCCATGGCCTCATCCACTGTTTTTCCGTGGCTGTAACGGACCCGGCTGTAATCATCCGTCTCGACATTATTTTTACCGACAATGCCGATGATCTGATCGATCTTCTTCGGAGACATCTTGATTTTCTGACGGATTTCCACCTGCTCATTGCCTTCCAACTGGGGCTTTTTAAAATCCTTATCGGTCATCCCGAATTCCTCTTTAAGCATGGTGAACCATGCATGGCTGGGATGTTTGAATTCATCCGGGCTTCCCCATTTGAATATGGACCGGTAGGATTTTTTCGCGGGCGGTTTCTCGGACCAGGCCGGCTGGAATTTGCTGTCGTCTGTCATGCTCCCCTCCCTGTATACTAAAGATAATTGAAATTTCGAGTGTGAGAGATAAAATCTCAGAATAAACGTGTATGAATATCATTCACACAATTATTGTAATTCTTTATCATATACAACGGTTCGTGAAAACAAAAAAAGCCGTATCCGTCAAAGCGCCAAGGGCGCGGCGGATACGGCTGGTAAAAACTGATATCTTTTCGTGGATTTCGTGTCAGCGAAATCCACGAAAAGATTTAGATATCATAATAGAGCATGAATTCGTGCGGATGGGGCCGCAGTTTAACGGGATTCACCTCGTTTTCGATCTTATACTCGATCCAGCGGTCGATCACGTCCTGGGTGAACACATCGCCTTTGAGCAGGAACGCGTGATCGGCCTTCAATGCGGCCAAAGCTTCATCCAGCGAGCCCGGCGCTGTTTCAATCTGTGCCAGTTCTTCGGGCGGCAGGTCATAAATGTTTTTATCCAGCGGTTCGCCGGGGTCAATCTTGTTTTCAATACCGTCAATGACCGCCATGAGGATCGCTGCAAAAGAGAGATATCCGTTGCAGGACGGGTCCGGGGTCCGGAACTCAATCCGCTTTGCCTTTGGCGACGCCGAATACATGGGAATCCGGATCGCCGCGCTCCGGTTCCGGCTGGAATAGGCCAGATTCACCGGCGCTTCAAACCCCGGCACCAGGCGTTTGTAGGAATTGGTGGTCGGATTGGTAATGGCGCACAGGGCCTTGCAGTGCTTGAGAATGCCGCCGATGGCATACAAAGCCTGCTGGGATACGCCGGTGCATGCCCGACCCGTTATCTTCAAACAGAGGCTTGGGCATGAATGTAACCGTGTGGCCATGGCGATAGGCCACATTCTTCAATACATATTTAAACCAAACCATCTGATCGCCCATTTCCAAAAGGGGCTTAAACCGCATGTCGATCTCGGCCTGGCCGGCTGTGGCCACCTCATGGTGCTGACATTCCATTTCAATGCCCAGATTCTGAAGGGTCAGCATCATTTCAGTTCTTATATCCTGGAATTTGTCCGTGGGCGGCACCGGGAAATACCCTTCCTTATGACGGGGCTTGTAACCCAGGTTCGGGAACTCTTCCCGGCCGCTGTTCCAGATCCCCTCATTGGAGTCGATGGAATAAAAGGCCTGATTTCTGCCCGAGTCGAACCGGACATCATCGAAAATAAAAAATTCGGCTTCCGGGCCGATGAATGCCGTATCGCCGATGCCGGTCTGTTTCAGATAGGCTTCCGCCTTGGCTGCGATGTTGCGGGGATCCCGGCTGTAGGGCGTCCTTGTAATGGGATCCACGATGTTGCCGATCAGAACCAGGGTGGGGACTTCAAAAAACGGGTCCATTTTCGCCGTGGCCGGATCGGGAATCACCAGCATGTCGCTTTCATGAATCGCCTGCCATCCGCGGATGGATGATCCGTCAAACCCGAAGCCGTCCTCAAAACTGGATTCCTCCAATTCATTGATGGGCACTGAAAAGTGCTGCCAGATGCCCGGAAAATCCATAAACCTCAGGTCCACAACCTTTGCATCGTTCTTTTTTGCAAATTCCAATACTTCTTTTGGTTTTTTCATGTGTTTCATTCCTCCTTTTGCGTTAGTCTGTTCATTATTGTTTCCGTGTAGTTATTTATAAAAAAGTAAAAACATGAAGCGCCAAAAGTGCTCCCGAGGCGGGAGCACTTTTTTAGCATTCATTATCGAAGTACGATTACCAACCATTTACTATCATTTCATCAACATTCAATACGTTCTGATCCCTAAATCGCTTCTTCACCTCTTTCACCGGTTCTCACCCGGACCACCTGTTCGATCGGCAGAACAAATATTTTGCCGTCACCGATCTTGCCGGTGTTCGCAGCTTTTCGAATGGTGTCAATGACCGCATCCACGCGATCAGACGGCACCACCATTTCAATTTTAATTTTCGGGATAAAATCGACTAAATATTCGGCGCCCCGATAAATCTCTTTATGTCCCTTCTGGCGGCCATAGCCTTTCACTTCCGATATGGTCATGCCCTGAAGCCCTATCTCACTGAGTGCCTGTTTAACATCATCGAGTTTAAAGGGTTTGATGATGGCTTCAATTTTTTTCATGGTATCCTCCTTAATAATTTAATTAGATTTCAAAGGCCCTTTCACCGTGAACCGCGCTGTCCAAGCCCTCGACTTCATTTTCAGCTTCCACTCTCAACCCACCGGTGACCATCGCGGTGATTTTAACGATAATCCACGTGCCCACAGCCGTAAACGCAATGGTCGCGAGAATAGATATGGCCTGAATAACCACCTGATTCGGGTTTCCGTAAAGCAATCCGGTTTTTCCCAAAATTTCCGGCGCCGCAAAAATACCGGTGGCAAGAGCCCCCCAAATCCCGCAAATACCGTGAACGCCGAATGCATCCAAGGAATCGTCATAGCCTATCTTCATTTTGAGCCTGGAAACACTGAAATACCCCAATACGCCGGCCACCAGACCGATGATCAGTGATCCGGTAAGATTCACAAAACCGGCCGCAGGCGTGATAGCCACCAGACCGGCCACCACACCGGAAGCAATGCCCAGGACAGTGGGCTTTTTGGTGAAATACCACTCCGCAAACATCCAGGATAATGCCGCAACAGCCGCCGATGTATTGGTCACCAGAAAAGCCGACCCGGCCACCCCGTCAGCCGCAAGCTGGCTGCCTGCGTTAAACCCGAACCACCCGAACCATAACAGCGCTGCGCCCAGAGCTGTCAACGTCACGGATGACGGAAACATGGCTTCTTTTCCAAACCCGATGCGTTTTCCAACCATCAGCGACAGGACAAGTCCGGCCACACCCGCGTTGATATGCACCACGGTGCCGCCCGCAAAATCAAGCGCCCCCATGGCACCCATCCATCCGCCGCCCCAGACCCAGTGGGCAATGGGGCAATAAATAAAGGTTACCCATAATACGGTAAACAAAATCCAGGCGGAAAACTTCATCCGGTCCACGATGGAGCCCAGCACCAGGGCGACCGTGATTCCTGCAAAAGTCAACTGAAAGAGCAGAAACACGAATGTGGGGATCGTGCCTGACACCGAATCCACCCCGATGCCGTTTAAGAACAGATGAGCGGTACCGCCAATCACCCCACCCACATCCGGCCCAAAAGCCAGCGTGTAACCCCACATCACCCAGATGACACTGGCCAGGCAATACGCGGTAAACGTCATGGCTATGGTGTTAAGCAGATTCTTGTACCGCGACATGCCCGCGTAAAACAGCGCCAGACCCGCCGGTGTCATCATCATGACCAGCGCGGTGGATACAATAATCCACGCGGTGTCTCCCGAGTTAATTTCTCCTGCAAATGCCGATGTCGCAGACAAAAGCAGCCAAATAAACGCCATCCAAAAACTTTTCGTTCTCATTTCTCTTCTCCCTTCTCTTAATTATTCGTTTATTATTTTGGGTTAATGGGTTCAACGAATCGCAGAGAGGGAATTTTTATGTTAATGATGTTCCGGCAGCACCGAGAGAATGGCTGATTGAATCTCAGCAACCCGTTCGGTAGTGTCCACCTTCCCGTCATTTTCATCCTTTACATAAAATACATCCACCACCTGATCCACTTTTGTGGCAATTTTTGCCGTTCTGATATTAAGCCCGCATCGGCTGATGGCGTCTGAAATCAGATACAGCAATCCTCGGAAATCATATGCAAACACCTCAATAATCGTAAAAAAACTGGAGGTCTCGTTGTCAATGACGACCCTGTTGGGGCGGATCGAAATATGCGCATCGATTTTCTTTTCAGGAAGTCCGCGCTTTGCAAGCTCATCGGCCAGATTTATTTCTCCTGAAAGGGCGGCTCTCAAATGCTTTTCAGCGCGCGCCCACCGCTCCTCTTCAAAAAGCTGCTCCGGCGGCGGCTCCACTTTAAATATATCCAGAGCCACATGATTTCGCCAGGTATACGCCTGAACATCCAGTATGTTTATATTATTCAAAGTAAAAACGCCTGCAATTCTGGAAAAAAGCCCTGGGCGGTCTTTGGCGCAAATGGTGACCGTCCGGGTATTGGATTGGGACGCATGGCGGACGTTCCAGACAAACGGCGCCTCATTGAGCCTGCTGAAGAGTTTCATGTGGTCCAGAATTTCTTCGGCGTCCGTATAGAGAAAATAGCGGGGAGACATGGCATCCACAACTTCTTCCACTGTTGTTTTTTTCATTAAATCCCCCGCCAGTTCGATAATGCTCTCTCTTTTTTTATTGATCTGCAATACCGTGCCGGACGAGGCCAGTTCGCCGGTTTCAAGAATGCCCAGAACTTTAAGAAAAAAATCTTTCAAAAGTGTTGCCGTCCAGTCGTTCCAGGCCTTGGGCCCTGTGGCGGAAGAGTCGGCCGCGGTCAGGAGATAAAGCATCTTCAGCCGGGTTGCGTCATTGATTTGACGCGCACAGGAAATCGCGGTTTCCTCGTCATTGGTATCCCTGCGCGTGGCGGTTTTAATCAGGAGCAAATGATTTTCAATCAGAAAGGAAACCAGATCAACCTCGCGCTGGTTGTACCCCATCCGCTCCATCACCTGCGCCGCCATTTTCGCGCCTGCGTGGGAGTGTTTCTCCCCCGGCTCTCCCTTTCCGATATCGTGCAGCAATGCCGCCCAAAGGAGATTTTTTTTGCGTTTCAGTTCCCGGTAAATCTGGTCGCACAGATTTTCGTGGACAGTTGCGCGGGAAAGCCCGAATGTTTTGACGGCATTGACTGTTCTGAGCATATGACGGTCCACCGGATAAAGGTGATAGGCGTCATATTGAACCCGGTCAGCTACCCGCCTGTATTCCGGAATCAGGTGCATCAGAAAGCCGGTATCCAGCATCTGCTCTAAAACATTAAAAGATCCCGGGGGCGACAGGAGTATTTTTTCAAAATCCGTCCTGACCGAATTTGATTGATAAAAGGCCTCATCGACTAAATAATTAAACTCTCTTACCAGACGCAGCGCTTCCCGGCTCAACGGCATGTTCAATCGCGCGCTGACTTCGAAGATCCGAATTAGTATTTCAGGATTGCTTAAAATTGATTCCGGGGAATCAAAATTCAGCTGCCCTCTTTCCAAATAAATTCCAGGAGTTTCGCTTATTTTCTTAAAACGTTTGAGCCATTTTTTTCTCTGGCCCTGCCCAAGCTCATACAAAAAAAGCTGCAACTGGTGCTTGATAAAGGTCATGTGGGAGTGCAGCGCGCTTAAAAACGCCTCCACTGCCGATTGACCGTTGCGGGAAACGAATCCCATGGAATCGGCGACCTGGGTCTGATATTCAAAATAAAGCTGATCGCACTTCCGCTTTGTAATCCGGTGGAGGTTGTTTCTCACCGCCCAGATAAACGAGAGGGCGGATGTAAGATCGTTGAATTCCTGGTGCGAAAGGCAGCCCTGATATTCCAGATCCCGGATCTGGGTCAGGTCATATTTGACCCCCGCAATCCATCTCAGGGTATGATAATCCCTCAAGCCGCCGTTGCCTTCCTTCAGATTCGGCTGCAGCAGAAACGTTGAATCCCCGAAATTTTTATGTCGCTCCTGGTTCCTCTCCACCAGCCAAAGGATGATCTTTTTTGAATCTTTCAGGATGACGCGCTTCCGGATCTGATCTTTCATACGCGTGAAAACCGATGAGTTGCCGCAAATGAATCTCGCGTCTAAAAAAGATGTTAAAATTTCGTAATCGTCTTTGGCAAAACGAACGCACTCCTCAATGGAACGGGTGGCATATCCTACTTCCACCTTTATATCCCAGAGCGGGTAAACGATTTCCCGGATCAATGCGTCCGCAGACGGCGGCACGCGCTTGTAAAAAACAAAGAGCAGATCCACATCCGAATGAACGCATTGCTCGGCCCGGCCGTATCCTCCCAGCGCCACGACGGCATAGGGATTGTCGATAAAATCCATTTCCGGACCGATACGGCTCGCCTCAAAGCGGTCCTGAATGTAATGATCGATCAAGGATGCAAATTGCCTGAGCGCCTCCGGGGTTTCCGGCACCGTGACGGAATCAAAAAAATCCGCCCGGTTGACCGGCAACCCCTCTGCCGCCATGATCTGTGTATTCCCTGTCAAACGATTCGTTGAACCCATTTCCCATTATCCTCTGCCGGTTATTCTGCAACACCTGTGCCAAAAGATATTAAATGTTTTTTTTAAATATTATCAAATTATTATACATATTCAAGAAAAATAAAACCCCGAAAACGAATTACAAAATTGTAATTTTTTAAAACAAAAATGTCGTCCTGGCAGGAGATAATTCAAATAGATAAGGCAAAACTTTTTCCATGGACATGACCGTATTCAGCCCCGCATTAAAGGGACGATTGTCTTACTCATAATCGAACTTAAAACCGAGTACGAGCGCGAGCTCAAAGCATCAAACTGCTTACTCTGAACATACCGCAAAGCGGGATCAATGGCTTTTTACAAATCCATCACCAACGCATCAGACACCCGGCGTCGGCACGCAGCCGCAAAATCCTCCGGATAATGGCCGCTGATCCACCTCAGCTGGGCTTCAGAAAACGCGCCGGGGGATTCGGGCAGGCGGGGGAGAAACGCATAAAGCAGCCGCTGGCCTGTTTGATGTGAATCAAGGGGTTTGGAATACTCAATACAGGTAATCATTCGTGCGCCCAGCTGCTCCAGAATCCGGACGGCGATCAATATGGCAGCATCCAGCGATTGACGGGTATCTGCATCAGCCTCCAGAATATTGCCGACAGGCTGGAGAGCCATGATCTGGACCTCCCACTGGGATGTTTGCGCCTTGGGAACAAATAATATCACTCTTGAATCGGTATAGATGACCAGACTGTTTTCTTTATTTGCTCCGTCCATGCGCTCATTATTGTCAATCGCCCGAAGGTATGTTTCAAAAAAATCCTTCCCTGTCCGGGTTTGGTAACCTGCGATAAAGTCCGCAATCAGATCCCCGCAGGCATACGGGGTGAAATCAACGGCATGGCGGAAGCTTTCAACCGGCGACCCGCCCATGCCGGATGGAATCATCGCAAACTGCTGATGAATCTGCTGATGAGATGCATGAAGCCGGTAGCCGCTGGGCGCATAATCAAAGCCGAAATTCCAGCCCCACAAGGTCCGGTTGTGGCTTATTTTTTTTAACTGCGTTGGACCAGACAGCGCATGGATAATTTTAAGGCGGAGGGCTTCGAGCGCATCCTTGGAAAATGTTTTTCTCTGAGGCGGCATCTCAATGCCGAGGTCCAAGGCCAGGCGGACATATGTCCGTTGATAATAGAGATGCCGGAGCCCCCGCATGTCCTCAAACGATAAATCCCCGGCCCGGTAGCGCACGGAGTCATTGGCCATGTTTGCCGCGTAATGACCGCCCGGAATGTAGCTGTTCCGCCTTAAATATTCAAATATATGCGATTTTCCGGAATCCGGCCGCCATTCGCCGACAATTTCGCTTCCCCCCTGGACGCCGGGCCGCAAGACCATGGCTTCCTTATATTCATCCGGCAGCGCGGGGTTGTTCGCCACAATTTCAAAAAGCAGATGATCGGAAATCAGAGGTATGGGTTTTCCAAAGGAATCAGGATGATACTTCAATCCCAGGGGGCTGCTTCCAGATGAGTCGAAAACAAATTCACATGACAGGCGGGCCAGCACCATTAAATCCGCGGGGTCGGTTGATACAGACGCAATGGCAAGGCGAATCGGCCCTGGAATTTTTTCCATCAGGGAGTGGCTTTTTTCTTCAGCCAGGCCGACTTCACCCCCCCAATCCCTGACGGCGCTTGAAAAAGAGACAGGAGTCCGGGGCGGGAGAAAAATAGATTCAGGGGATTTTGCCTTCTGATCCGCCCATTTCTTTAATATGAATGTTGTCCCGCGAAACGGAAATGGGTTTGGGATTTCATAAACCGCGTCCCCATCCGGTTCGTCCACAAAACCGTCCGGGAAATTGGATCGGTTATCAACAGGCGCTCCTTCGGCGGACCAGCCGATGGGCTCGATATAGTCCTGTTCCCTTAAATTACAGGCGCGGAATTTTGGCTTGTGAACCCCGTAAATAAATTTCCCTGATGGATCCACGCAAGTCCGAAGATTCATCAAACTTTTCTCCGCAAAAGAATCAGACCTTTAAAAACCGACGTTAAAAATGGGCATAAAAGGAGGTTTCTGACGGGTAATCGAATTCAACAGTCCGACTTGAACGCCATACATTTTATCGCAGAAATTAAAAAGACCGACCTGAACGCCACGGACTTCACGGGCGATATTCCACGGGGCGATTTGAACGCCGTTGACGGTTCCGGCCGCATAATTGAAACCAAAAGCCGATACCTGTAAGCCATCTATGGATTCCGCATAATTAAAGCTGAAAATGGGCGTCGCTGCAGCCAACTGGCACCCGACAACATCTGCGGCAATGTTGCCGATAATCCCCCCAAGGATCTGAAGGCCCCGAACCGGCCCGGAATTGTTTAAAATGATGCCGGTTTGAACGCCGCTGCTGTCCACCTCCGTATAATTGACACCGCCTATATGAATCCCCTCCAGGGCAAATGAATAATTAAACAATCCGAAACCAACCCCCCGGGCATCCTTTGAAAAATTAAACATGCCAAACTGCAATCCTTTCAAAGTCCCCTCGACGGCATTGTAGCCGCCGAAATCTATTCCGCTGAGATTCTGATTCTTACCATACAGTATGCTCCATCGAAAGCCATACACATCCTTATTTTCAGGAAAAATCTGAGCCGGAGTCCACAGGGCAACCTGTACCGGCGTCCATCCTTCAGCAGACGCACAAAGGGGAGGCAAAAGAATCACCGATAAAAAAGCATAGAAAATTATTTTTTTCATGGGCGCATGCTCTTGATTTAAATTGGTGCATTCATTAACAGGTTCAAATATTTTTCACTTTTAACCATATTGGACATAAAAATCAAGAAATGCTTCCATTGTTGAATGCGGCATCTTTTCATGATATCAAAAAGCATGTGACCCAAAGGAAAAAAATTACGCTCTTTAACTTTTCCGATTTATCCGGGTTGTGAATCAATATTCAGTTTTCATGGATTTTTACGGGTGCCTGTCTTGAAGAAAGTTTTGATCATCGGCGGCGGGTTTGTGGGCTTAAATGCCGCAAAGGGCCTTGGCAATGTCAAGGGCGTTGACGTCACTCTCATCGACCGCAACAACTACCACCTGTTTCAACCCCTGCTCTACCAGGTCGCCATGGCCGCCCTGAGTTCGGCTGAAATCGCGGTGCCCCTTCGCTCCCTGCTCTCCAGATACAAAAACATTCGCATTCTTCAGGGGGAGGCATTGAGTCTTGATCCTGAAAAAAAATCAGTTACCACGGATATCGGGCGGTTTGACTACGACATCCTGATTATCGCCTGCGGCTCCCGGCACACGTATTTCGGAAATGAAAAATGGGAACCCCATGCGCCGGGCTTGAAGACTTTGGAGCAGGCCACGGAAATCCGCCGCCGGGTGCTCTCGGCGTTCGAACGGGCGGAGGCGGAAGCTGACGCGGACAAAATGACCCGGCATCTGACATTTGTCGTTGTGGGCGGCGGCCCCACAGGAGTTGAGATCGCCGGCGCCCTGGGCGAATTGAGCCGGTTCACCCTTGCAAAGGATTTCAAAGCCATCGATCCGACCCTTTCCCGGGTCATACTCATTGAAGCCGGCCCCAGGATACTGCCGTCTTTTTCAAAAAAATTATCGCAAAAAGCCGCCCGGGATCTTGAAAAACTTGGCGTCGAGATCTGGACGTCCAGACGGGTCACCGACATCACCCCGTCCAGCATCGAGCTTGGAGAAGAAAGAATTCTGGCCTCAACGGTTATCTGGGCGGCCGGCGTGCAGGCTTCAGGAATTGAAATGCCGGATCAAATTCAAACCGGCCCCCAGAAAAAGATAGTTGTGGAAAAGGATCTAAGCTTGAAAACCCATCCGGATATTTTTGTTGCAGGGGATCAGGCCCATTTTTCAGATGATTCCGGCATCCCTCTTCCGGGTCTGGCTCCTGTGGCCCAGCAGCAGGGTGAATTTCTCGCCCGGCTGATCAAACGGGAAATCAAAGGGAAGCCCCGGGAATCGTTTCATTATAAAAACCGGGGGCAGCTGGCCACCATCGGCCGGAGCCGCGCGATTTTGGATTTCGGATGGATCAAATGCAGCGGGTTTATCGCCTGGCTGCTCTGGGCGGTTATTCACATCTATTTTATTATCGGATTTCAGAACCGGATGGTTGTCATGCTGCGGTGGGCGTCCTCATACCTGTCTTTTAGAAAGGGCGCCCGGCTGGTTGTAAATAAAACGTGGAGATTTTACGGGAAGGGAAACCAGTTGAGCGAGAATCCGGACTCCAGGAGTCTGAAACCTGAAATAGAGGGGGGCAGCCCATGAATTTCCAAAGACGTTTTATCCTATTGCTGATTCTTTTACTCCTGCCATCCTGCGCCACTGTCCCTATTACAGGCCGGCAGCAACTGAGCCTGATCCCCGATTCATCCATGATCTCCATGAGCATCCAGGAATATGACAAATTTTTGAAAGACCATAAATTGAGCAAGGATCAGGAAAAAGTGGCATTGGTCAAACGCGTGGGCGTCAGGATACAGCGCGCCGTAGAACTCTATTTCAGACAGAACAATATGCAAGCCGAAATATCGGGTTATGCCTGGGAGTTCAACCTTGTTGAAAGCAAGGAAGTCAACGCGTGGTGCATGCCCGGCGGCAAGGTGGTGGTCTATACAGGCATTCTGCCTATTACCCAGGATGATGCCGGCCTTGCCGTGGTCATCGGGCATGAAGTTGCCCACGCAGTGGCAAAGCACGGCAACGAGCGGATGAGCCAGGGGCTGTTGGCCGCCCTTGGTGGCGTGGCGCTTTCAGAAGCCTTGAAAAACGAGCCCTCGAAAACCCGGCAGATATGGATGGCCGCATACGGATTGGGCGCCCAGTTCGGCGTTCTGATGCCCTACAGCCGGCTCCAGGAAAATGAAGCCGATCACCTGGGCCTGATCTTCATGGCCATGGCCGGCTATGACCCGCACGCCGCCGTTCCCTTCTGGCAGCGCATGTCCGCGAAAAAAGGCGGCGGGGCGCCTCCGGAATTCCTGAGCACCCACCCTTCCGATCAGAAACGGATCAAGAACATCCAGTCGCTGATACCCGATGCCATGCGTTATTATAAACCTCAACAATAAAAACGTATTCAAAGAGGACCGTGATGCGAAAAAAAATTGTCATTACCCTTTGCCTGGCTGTTATTGCTCTTTATTTTTTTTCCACGTTTGCAGTTGCTGATGAAATCAAACCCATCCAATTGCCGGCGCCCCAGATGGACGGCGGGAAGCCTCTGATGCAGGCGTTAAAAGACCGGCGGACATCCCGGGATTTCAGCGCTGAAAAGCTCTCTCTTCAGACATTGTCCAATCTTCTGTGGGCGGCCGGCGGCGTCAATCGGGAGGACTCCGGAAAACGCACGGCGCCCACCGCCCGCGACTGGCGGGAAATTGACATTTATGTCGCCATGCAGGAAGGGCTTTTCCTGTATGATCCGTCTGCCAATCTGCTGAAACCCGTGCTTTCCGAAGACATCCGGGAAATGACCGGAAAGCAGCCGTTTGTGAAAGAGGCGCCCGTCAATCTTATTTTTGTGGCAAATTATTCACGGATGGGCGGGGCCGGTGATGAAGACAAACGATTCTATGCCGCCACGGATACCGGTTATATCAGCCAGAACATCTACTTGTTCTGCGCATCTGAAGGGCTGGCAACGGTTGTGCGGGGGTATGTGGACAGGGAAGCGCTTGCCAAAAAAATGAATCTTGCCCAGGACCAAGCCGTCACTCTGGCCCAAACCGTTGGATATCCGAAAAAATAAATTCCCGGACAACAGTATAGATATGAAATATCAGGTATCGCATTCTCAGGAAAACTGCACCGGATGCCTCTGCTGCCAGCTGGCCTGCTCAAGGATTTATGAGAAACGCTTCCAGCCAACAGCCGCGCGCATCTGGATCCAGCTCCAGAGAGTTCATTACACGGCAGATTTCAGCCAGGAGTGCATTGCATGCGGGCTATGCGCCGATGCCTGCCTGTTTGGCGCGCTCACCAAGCACCCCATGGAGGCCGCATCATGATGGCCGGAGGGTTTGCCGGAAACATCCTGCACGCGGACCTGAGCGCTCAGCGCTCATGGATTCGACCATTGGATGAATCCACTGCCAGGGATTTTTTGGGGGGCCTCGGTATTTGCGTGAAGCTGGCCCGAGATCTGATGCCTCAACGCATTCATCCCCTTGCCCCGGAAAGCGTGTTTGTTTTAGGCGCCGGCCCGCTGGTGGGAACAGACCTCCCTTCATCGTCTCGAGTGTATGCCATCGCCAAGATGCCGGCAAGCGGCGCTGTCGGCTGGTGCGGCGCCGGCGGATACCGGTTCGGCGCCCAGTTAAAATACGCCGGATATGATCATATCGTGATATCCGGAAAATCAGAAAAACCTGTTTATCTCTACATTGACAACGACCACATTGAACTCAGAAGCGCCGGCTCTCTCTGGGGACTGGGCATTGAAGATACCTGTCATTCAATTCACAGGGCCTTCGATGCGCAAACCGGTGTGCTTGCCATCGGACCGGCCGGCGAGCATCAGTCCGCCATTGCCATGGCGTTTGTGGACCGGATTTCAACACTGGGCCGAGGCGGATTCGGCGCGGTCATGGGATCGAAAAATCTCAAAGCCATTGTTGTCAGGGGAAGCGGCGGCGTTTCTGCGGCAGACCCTAAACGGTTTAACCGGCTCAGCGGAACGCTGTTCAACAAAATCCGGAATTATCCGTATCTGAGGGAATGGCAGGACTTGGGGATGCTAAAGGCCTTTCCCATGGTGCCGAAAGATGTTTATGATCAGATCAAAATCAGGCGCGCCGCGTGCGTCTCCTGCCCCATAGGCTGCAAGGACATTGTGCGCATCCCCGACGGACCGTTTGAAGGTCTGACCAAACACACCAGTTCGGCCATCAATCTGTTTACACCCATGATGTTTGGCATGAAAAATCCCTGGGACGCCGTCAAACTGGTGGCTGATCTGGATGATTTCGGCATGGATATGTTTGATTTTTTCGGATTGCTGGCCATGACACGCGACTTAGCCTCCGAAGGCGTCATAAACCTTGACGC
>JALOPH010000276.1 GCA_025453995.1 Desulfobacterales bacterium | reverse complement strand
CATCACGGGAAAATATTTTGATGGATGGAATGACTTTCAGAGCCATATATCAACCTCCCATCGCTGTATGGACCTGATTGAACTTATGATCCGTAAAGCATCCGATATCATCCTCAGTTATAAATAGTCCCCGAACGGAACCTGCATCTTTTGGTCCAATACTGCGTTCTCAAAATTTTTTGATCCTCGACGCAGCGCCGCTGCGCCTGAGGTCAAAAAAATCCTGCGGCCTTGTCTTTGGCCAAAATCTACACTTTCCGTTCAGACACAAAATAGTAAGACCGGGAAAAATCAGTCGGCACATTATTGTCTGGAGTTTAAAAAAACCGCTTCACCTGTAAAAGAGGACATACGGCATTTCCAGGTGCTTAAAAAAAGAAAGCTCTCTGTTGGGCCAGGAGGTATAATTTGTCTCGCGCAGCAGTCGTTGCCACTGACATCGGATATGTTGTCGATCCCTATAGCTGCCCTTTAATTTATTTCGGATAGAACCTTACGCGGATAAACAAGGAGCATGGAATGCTCACCGGCTGTGGCCCGGAATTTCATAGGTCGTGCAGGAGCCGCTGCCGCAGGTCCGGGTCTGCGAGGCGGGTTTGGGGCTCCCTGAGCCGCCGGAAATGCTGAAATTGGTGGCGCTCATCACCCGCTCCATGTCCGGTGACCCGCAGGCCGCGCATTTCATTTCAACGGTTTCGCTGCTGCTTTTAAACAGCATTTCAACCAATTCACCGCATTTTAAGCATTTAAATTCATATATGGGCATGAGATAGTCTCCTGAAGTTTTATTTTTATTTATGAATATTATCACCTGATCGGACTTGTCAAAGATTTTTCTTGACGATTCTGCATAAATTATTCAGATTTAACCCAACAGGCGAGCGTTATATTCTTCCCAACTCCCCGGCAGAATCGGTCGAAAAATACAGCCGATTCTGCCATTTTTTTATAACCAGCAGCCTCCTGATATTCATTTAAGAATTATCAATTCATGATTGGTTTAAATAATTCCATACAAGCATCCTCCCTTTTTCCCCAGTTCATTCACCCGGGCTGAAATTTTCGGGTCTTCCACCAGCGGTGGCGCGTGGAAAGGCTTTAAACGGGCGTCAATGATCAATGGCGGCTCGCATCCCCAGTGCTTATGCCCGACATGGCTGTTGACGCCGTAAATATCATGGGAAGGGTTGGATCGGGTGAATGTCGTCCAGAGAAAGTTGTGGATGGTCCTTGCGGCAAACTCGCTGTCATCCACAATCACCACCAACGGCAATTCATTTCTGGATTTCACAGATGACAGCGCTTCGGCTATCCGGTATATGGCGGTCTCCCCTGATTTTACGTCAGAATAAGCCGGGCCTTGAATTGCCAGTATTCCCGGCATGACCATCATCGGATTTGAAAATCCATCAGTCAGAGGAATGTCTCCGGGCGTTTCAGGCATGAGGTTGCGGATTCTTGGCCCGGCCGCCGCAATGACCACCTTGGACCCTTCGTTGAGCCCTGTTCCGGAATAATCCAGAGTGTCGATGAAGGTTTCGGTCTGAAAATGGAGGTCTTTGCGCCAGTCCACACGTTCCAGGACATGGCGGAAAAAAGCTTCAAGGTCATAAACATCCAGTCCGGGGGCATCTTCTTCGGCTGCTATGAAGAGGTATTTGGCCAGGGAGCAGTGCCCGAAACCCAGGATCGCATGCGCCAGTTTGAGGAGCTCCCGCGGCTTGATCTTTTCATACGGGAGAAACCTTTCTTTGCCGATGGCCAGCAGCAGGGGGTGAACGCCCGCGGCATCCACCGCATGGACGGCCTTGACGCCGGGAATGGATCTGGGAACCATGGGCCCGGTGATTTCATGAATCAGCCTGCCGAAAATGGTGTCTTCCTGGGGCGGCCTGCCCACCACCGTAAACGGCCAGACGGCATCGGGGCGGTGATACACTGTATCTACATGAAGCACCGGAAACGGATGCGCAAGACTGTAATATCCCAGATGATCCCCGAACGGGCCTTCGGGTTTTGTTTCCCCCGGACATACGGTGCCGCAGATGCAGAAATCAGCATCTGCGGCAATGGCATAGCCGTTTCTCCTGGCATACCGGAATCGCCGCCCGGCCAGACCGCCTGCAAATGTCACCTCGGGCATGCCTTCCGGAAGCGGCATGATGGCTGAAAACGTGTGGGCCGGTGGGCCGCCCACAAACACGCTCACCCGCAGCGGCTGTTTCAGGCTTAGGGCGGCGGCGTGATGAATGCCGATGTCCCTTCTGATCTGATAGTGAAGTCCGGCTTCGCGGTTGGCGACATAGTGGTTGCCTGAAATTTGAATCCGGTACATGCCGAGATTGGAATGCATGATTCCCGGTCGGGCCGGATCTTCTGTGTATACCTGGGGCAGCAGAACAAAAGCCCCGCCATCCCCTGGCCAGCATCGGATCTGAGGCAGGTGTTCGAGTGAGGTCTTGTGGGTCAATACAGGCCCGGATGTCACGTTTCGGGGGAGCATTTGCCAGAGTGTAATCGGCAGGTTCAGACAGCGATGCGGGGATTTGAAAATAAGCGCAGGGTCGGCAACAACCTCCATAAGCCGTTGAATTCGGTTGAGTGTGTCTCTGAAAATAAATCTTGCGCGCGCAAGGGTGCCGAACAGATTGGACGCGGCCGGAAAAGGAGAGCCTTGGACCTGTTCAAAAAAGATGGCCGGCCCGCCTGCCCGGTAAACCCTTCGGTGAATTTCAGCCATTTCAAGATCCGGGTCCACCTCATGGGGAATGCGGATCAAATCATGGTGTTTTTCAAGGTCGTTGATAATGTCCTGGGTGCAGGTATGGATCATCGATTTAACGTTTAGAGTTCAATTTCTTCTTTGAATCCGAAATGGATTGTGTTGTCCATGTAAATCATTAATTCCGGCGTGAAACGATACAATTTTGCCTGAAACCTAAAAAAAATTCTATCCAGGTCAAGGGCGGCCATGTCGTTGAAGAAAGACCTTATTAATTGAAATTTTTGAACATAGGCGTTTAATGCCGTGATAGCTTCAGTCCCCGACGAAATCTCGACGATTTTTCCCGACATTTGAATGCCCTTTATATCCTGCCATTGACCGGATTCCTCATATATGGACGCTCCAGCCTGGCCTGAAGAAAGTGCTTCCCGGATATGGCGGGATTTTGGATCTGAGAAAAAGTAAAAACGGTTTTTTTCTGCGACATAATAAACCGGTGCGGCCCAGGCGACATGGCGGCTGGCAGTCGCAAGGGTCATGGTGTATTTTTCATTTATTAATTTTTTTGCCAATATATTGATATGTTTTGTACTTGTTTGACGAGCCATGGCCTACCGGTTGCTTTCACTTGTATGAAAGCATTACAAAAAAATAAAATAAATTATTTCCAATAAGTTAAACACTTGTTTCATCATAAAACAAATATTGAAAATTCTGTCAATAAGATATAGGGGTAAATGCATATTGGGTTCAGGGTTCCAGGTTCAACGGTTCACGGTTCAGGAGTTAGAGTTTTTAACCGTTGAACCGTGAACCGCTGAACCTTTTCAACCTTCAACTGATTTTAAGATAACAAACATCAAGGATTCTCATATCCATGAATTTATGGAAGCGCCCGGGGTTGTCCACCCGGATATTTATCATATTGGCGCTCATGCTGGCTGTGTCATTTGGCATGGGCTTTACCGCGATATGGTACGCCGGACACTACAATACACTGCTGACGGAATTGATGGCCAGCGACATGGCGGCCCTGGACGCGGCTCGTGAAATGGAAACCGCCCTTGCCAATCAGAAAGGGTATGTGACTTATTATTTTTTAGACGGCGACCGGAAGTGGCTGGATCAGTTGGCCATTCACCGGCGTTCATTTGAAAACTGGCTGGACAGATCCAACAACTATATTCATAATGAAGAGAACCGCCAGATGTTAAGCAGGATACGCCAGAAATATGAAACCTATATCCGCGGCAAGGATCAGGTGATTGAATTATATTCCATCGGCGACCGGGAGGGGGGAGAACGCATTCACCGGGATGTGCGCAAAGAGTTTTTTGAATTAAGCGAGTTGTGTAAAAAATTCAAAGATCTTAATGAAGAAGTCATCAAGAGGGAGGTCGCCGACAGTCAGACAAGAACCCGACAGATCA
>JALOPH010000090.1 GCA_025453995.1 Desulfobacterales bacterium | reverse complement strand
GGGGAAATGAACATTTCGCCGTCGCTACTGCTGGATGCCGTCATTCAATCTCCGGATGAAAATTTGCGATACTTGATCACTCAAAACCAGGAGTTGATCATCAACCTTTCCAGACTCAGCAAGCTGTCGATACGTCCCTCCGGCGAAAAGCCACGGGCATCAGCGACCGCGGTGATCGGTGAAACCATCATTTCCGTTATACTTGATGGCGTTATTGATTTTTCAAAGGAAATCTCGCGGCTTGAAAAAGAAATTGGAAAAATTTCGACAGAAATCGAAAAAGTATCAAAAAAACTGTCTAACGATGATTTTATCAAAAAGGCGCCGGACCATATTATTGAAAAATCAAAAGCCCAATTTCAGTTGATGGATGAAAAAAAAGAGAAATTAATTAACCAGCTGAACAAAATAAAACATTTGAGCAATGAATAAAATGACTCCAGTCAGATTGCCTTTTTTTTGCGGAGGGATTGACCATCTCATCGATCTGGCGATCAGCGAGGATATGGGCTCCGGTGATGTCACCACCGATCCGTTGCCTCATCCCGATAGACTCGCCGCCGGCAGGATCTTTGCCAAGGAACCCCTTGTAATTGCCGGGTTGGACATCGCCAAACGCGTTTTTGAGAAACTGGATAAGAACTCATCATTTTCATCGCTTCATACGGAAGGAAGTCTTGCAACCTCGGGTCAGGTTATCGCTGAAGTTAAGGGATCCATTCGCGCCCTCTTAATCGGGGAAAGGACAGCGCTCAATTTTCTTCAACGATTGTGTGGTATTGCCACGCATGTAAGGCGTTTAACAGATATGGTCGGCGCTAAACCCATACGGCTGGTCGACACGCGAAAAACAATCCCCGGTTGGCGGGTCCTGGAAAAATATGCCGTAAGGGTAGGGGGGGCGCATAATCACCGGATGGGCCTTTATGACGGCGTTTTGATTAAAGACAACCATATTGCCGCTTTCGGAGGCATATCCAATGCGATTCTGCGCGTTCGGAATAGCGTTTCGCATCTGATGAAAATTGAAATTGAGGTTTCAAATTTTGAAGAATTAAATGAAGCCCTTGAAGCTGGCGCGGACATCATCATGCTGGATAACATGAACATTGATGAAATCAAATCCGCAATCGGCTTGATCAATGGAAGAGCCATTGTCGAAGTCTCCGGAAGGATTAGCCGGGAAAACCTCGGGTTAATAGCAGATGCCGGCGTGGACATTATTTCCATGGGCGCATTGACTCATTCGGCTGTTTTTGTCGACATCAGCATGAAGATCGCCCCCTTGACCCCATCTTGATTTTTTTCCTCGCATAAAAAAAGATGGATATGAATGAGCAATGATACCGATTCGTGATACAGTCCCTTCAAAAAATTATCCATTTGTCAATTATGCGATTATCGCCGTAAATGTTGCCGTCTATCTGATCCAGTTAATTCAGGGACCCCACCTGGAAGCCTTTATCTACACCTACGGCCTGGTGCCGGCGCGATATTCCAATCCATCTTTTGGATCGCATTTCACTGCAGGCCAGCAAATTTTTGCCATGATGTCTTTCATGTTTCTTCACGGCGGATTTTGGCATATACTCGGTAATCTATGGTCATTGTATATTTTCGGCGATAATGTCGAAGATCGTCTTGGTTCATTTCCTTATTTGATTTTGAATTTTCATTCCACAACGCCGACAATCGGCGCAAGCGGCGCCATTGCCGGCGTTATGGGCGCATATTTTATTCTTTATCCAAGGGCCAGAATACTTACATTGGTCCCGATTATTATTATTCCATGGATGATTGAAATCCCCGCTTTTTTCTTTTTAGGCTTCTGGTTTATCATGCAGGTTTTCAATGCGTCATTAAGCACCGGGCTGTTCATTGGAATTGCCTGGTGGGCACACATCGCCGGTTTTATTTTTGGCATTGCTTTTATAAGATTCATCAAAACAATGCCTGACTCGCGATTTATCGATCCGCTGAAGCATTTATCCGTGAAAAAACACAAATCCGATCGACTGCAGATTCTTCATCCTGAATCTCAGCCGGATGGTTTTGACATGTATGATGTAATCCATATCACGCCTTATGAAGCTGCGGGCGGGGCAAACAAGTTCGTCAATATCCCATGGGGTTTTTATAATCGGACGTACAAGGTATCCATCCCGCCGGGCGCAAGGGATGGAATGATTTTGCGCCTGAAAGGATTAGGCAAGCCTATGCCGGATTTGAGGAATGGAGATTTGTTACTCAAGGTGATCGTTGAGCAGCCGTGGTGACGAAAAACGAAGATTCACTCCAGAAATTGAATCTACGGCATGAGAAAAGTGATGCAGTTTCTTCCCTTTCCCTTGGCATTGTACATGGCTTTATCGGTCCGTTTAATAAAGTCATTCATTGATTCGCCATCTGAATATTCGCTGACACCGATGCTGACCGTTATTTTCATCCCTGAATTTTCGTCAAAAAAATTCGTCTGAACGGTTCGCAGTATTCGTTCGGCGACAATTAAGGCCGCTTCGCAGGAAGTCTCAGGCAAAATGACGGTGAATTCTTCTCCGCCGTATCGATAGGCCGTATCCATGGCCCTAAGGCAGGATGAAATCAGACCCCCAATTTTAAACAGGATTTTATCGCCTTCAAGATGCCCGTATGTATCATTATAGTATTTGAAATGATCGATATCGATGAGCAGCAGGGCAAGGGGGCGATGGTAACGGTAAAACCGTTTGACTTCATTTTGAAGCTGCTGATAGAAATGACGGCTATTATATAATTTTGTCAGATCATCGGTGATGGAGAGCTCTTTAAGCTGCACGAGCATTTTTGTGCGTTCCTGCGTCAATTCCCGTTCACGTATAACGCGCTTCAATCGCAGCAGCAATTCCTCGAGCCGGATAGGCTTGAATACAAAATCATCCGCCCCCTTGCTGATGGCATCTTCATATGAATAATCCCTCGCATATCCAGTAATCACGATGATATCCGTATCGTATTTTTCTTTTATGCGCTGCGTCATTTCAAGGCCATCCATGCCATTCATGAGGATGTCTGTGATAATCACATCCACAGGCTGGATTTTCAATAGATCCATGGCCTCTTCGGCATTTGTAGCGGTAAAAGTTACGTATTTGAATACGGTTAAATATTCCTGGATTGAATTGCGAATTTCAGGATCATCATCAACGATTAGAATATTGGTCGCCATTTCAGAAATTCTTAACAATTAATCATTAATCTGATGAAGGTTATGTCATGCATGAGTATTGACAATTTTAAAGGTTGCTGATATTGATCTCACCCTTAAAAGCTTTTATTTATTATCCCTAATAATCTAAGAATGCAACTATCTTTTTGATAGTTTAATTTTTCAAAACAACATTGATGCTTACTTCATGATCAATATACGAAATTTTAGCATTATTGCCCATATCGATCACGGCAAATCCACTCTGTCAGACCGCTTGATACAAGCGACAAGAATAATTGCGGATCGTGATTTCAAGGATCAGATTTTAGACAGCATGGATATCGAGCGCGAAAGGGGTATTACGATTAAAAGCCAAACCATTTGCCTTCCCTATACCGCTCAAAACGGAAAATTGTACTATTTGAATCTGATTGACACGCCTGGTCATGTAGACTTCAGTTATGAGGTGTCTCGGGCGTTGGCTTCATGCGAAGGAGCCTTGCTGCTTATTGATGCCAGTCAGGGAGTCCAGGCGCAGACGATCGCCAATTTATATCAGGCCGTTGATCATAACCTCGAAATCATTCCGATTATTAATAAAATCGACCTGCCTTCAGCCGATGTGGATATGGTTCGAAAACAGATTTCTGAGGATTTGGGCTTAGATCCCAGCACCGCCATTCTCTGTTCCGCCAAAGATGGGACCGGCATCGATAATGTCTTGGAAGCCATTGTGAATCAGCTCCCGCCGCCGAAAGGTGATTCTGAAGCGCCGCTTAAAGCGCTTATTTTTGATTCGCATTACGATTCTTATCGAGGAACGATTGTTTATATCCGTGTTTTTGAAGGAAAGATCCAAGCGGGAGATGAGGTCGTTTTTGTTTCCAACCAATCGCGGCATTTGGTAGAAGAGGTCGGCATCTTTCAAATCAACCGAATTCCCCGACCTTTTCTGACCTCGGGCAGCGTCGGTTACATCATTGCAAGCATCAAAACGGTCAGCGAGACCAAATGCGGCGATACCGTCACTTTAAAAAACCGACCGTGCAAGGTCCCTCTGTCGGGATTTAAAGAATTAAAGCCGGTTGTTTTTTCGTCGATATATCCGGTTGCATCCGATGATTATCCGGAACTGGCCATTGCGCTGGAGAAACTCAAACTAAACGATGCCTCGCTTGTTTATCAGAAAGATTCATCTGTGGCGCTGGGTTTCGGTTTCCGTTGCGGCTTTCTCGGGCTGCTGCATCTGGAAATTGTCCAGGAAAGACTTGAAAGAGAATATGATCTTTCTCTGATATTGACGGCTCCTTCAGTTGAATATCATGTCATCATGAAGGACGGATCATTGATCAAAATAGACAACCCGGCCCTTTATCCTGATCCGATGAATATCGGCACCGCAAAGGAGCCATTCATCCGCGCATCGATTATTACGCCTGACAAATATATGGGCGCGATCATGAGCCTTTGTCTGGAGCGCAGGGGCATCAATACGGATTACCAGTATTTCAGCAGCAATCGCATGGAAATGATATTTGAAATTCCACTGGCTGAAGTCATCTACGATTTTTATGACAAGCTCAAATCTGTCACTCAGGGATATGGCTCCTTTGATTATGAATTGACCGATTACCGGGAAACGGAACTGGTAAAGGTGGATATCCTGGTGAACGGCGAGCGGGTGGATGCGCTTTCTCAACTGGTGCACAAGGATCGGGCGGTGGAGCGGGCAAAATATGCGTGTGAAAAATTGAAGGATGAAATTCCCCGGCAGATGTTTAAAATAGCCATTCAGGGCGCCATCGGGGCAAAGATTATTTCGCGCCAGACCATATCGCCGTTTCGTAAGGACGTGACCGCCAAATGCTATGGCGGCGATATCACGCGCAAACGAAAACTGCTTGAAAAACAGAAAAAAGGCAAGAAACGCATGAAAATGGTGGGCAATGTCATGATCCCCCAATCCGCGTTTCTCGCCGTTTTAAAAAGCAAGGATTAAGCTGTCCTATAATGAATGCCCGACGATCTCAAACCGATTGAAAAAATAACCGATTTCAAAGGCCGCGGTTTCAGGAGCGTCTGAGCCGTGAACAATATTTTTCTCAATATCAGTTGCGAAATCCCGTCGGATTGTTCCCTCAGCGGCTTCCTTAAAATTAGTCGCCCCCATGATTTCGCGATTCATTTTTATGGCGTTTTCCCCTTCAAGTATCATTACAACAATGGGCCCGGATGACATAAACTCCGTCAAGCTTTCAAAAAAGGGCCTTTCCCTGTGCACCGCATAAAATCCTTTGGATTGTTCCTGTGTCATATGAAGCATTTTCATCGCGCTGATTTTAAGATTCTTGTTTTCAAAACGCTTTATGACTTCACCAATCAGTCCTTTTTTCACGCCATCTGGTTTAATGATGGATAATGTTCTTTCAATCATGATGCAGTCCTCTCTTTATATATTATTAAAAAATGAAAGCGATACGTATCAAAAGGATGCTTGCAAGTCAAGCGCTCTCGGGAGTCGTTTCCCTGTCATTGTGGTTTTGAATTTTCATTGAGTCAAAATATGAAAAAAACCTGTTAATTCTGCATGTCATGAAATATTTTGACATGCGATCTATTTTTTTTTAATTTTCTTTAAAAAACAAACAGATTAGAACATGATTAAAAAATCAGCATGATGGATGTAGAAGCCATGGATCGAATCCGGTTAATGCAGGGTGATATTACAAAACTTGATGTTGACGCCATTGTCAATGCTGCAAATAAATCTTTATTGGGCGGCGGCGGCGTAGATGGCGCCATTCACAGAGCGGCGGGTACTGGTCTGCTTGAAGAGTGCAAATCGCTCGGCGGATGTTTCACCGGTGAGGCCAAGTTGACCCGAGGGCATCAGTTAAAGGCGAAGTATGTAATTCACACCGTGGGTCCTGTATACAGCGGCAAGCCGCAAGACGCGAAACTCCTGGCGGACTGCTATTTAAACAGCCTGACCCTGGCGGTTAATCACGGCATTCAATCGATTGCTTTTCCGGCAATCAGTTGCGGTGTTTACGGGTACCCGATCGACAAGGCATCCACTATCGCCATAACCACAGTATTCGATTTTTTAAAAACCAGCAGGTCGATTCAAGAAGTGATTTTCATTCTATTTTCAGCGCTAGACTTTAATACATATCAGAACGTTCTTAAAAAAATCAGTGGCAATCAGGCTGCCATATGATTCTTTTGAGAAATGTGTGTTGACAAACACAGAAGGCATAACTATTTTCAGTTAAAATATGTATAATTCTAATTTCTGGAGGTTTTCATGTTTGAAGTAACAATGTCTGCACAGCAGCAAATTAAAGAGTTTTTCAAAGATAAAGAAATCAGGCCGATCCGCCTGTTTCTGAATCAGAGCGGGTGAGGCGGTCCTTCCCTGGCATTGGTTCTGGATGAACCGAATGATCTGGATCAAACGTTTGCGGTTAACGGCTTTACTTTCATCGTAAATAAAAATTTACTAAATCAGGTGGAACCCGTAAATATTGACTTTAAGGGATACGGATTTCAAATATCGTCAAGTTTAAAACAAAAAGGCGGGTGTTCAAGCTGCGGCACTTCAGGAAATACCTGCGGATGATGTGACCCACAAAAAAAGCGGATCATTATTAAAAGGCAATACCATACAGGTGGTATTGCCTTTGTTTTCATACTTTCATAAAGCCAGTTGGAAGTCTTGAAATCGTAAAAACCGCCAATCAATTAACCGCGTCCTTTAGAGCTTTGCCGGGTGTGAATTTTGGAACTTTTCTCGCTTTAATGCTGATGGGATCTCCGGTTTGAGGATTTCTTCCTTTTCTTGCAGCTCTTTTTGTCGCTTTGAATGTGCCGAAGCCGACGAGCGTCACGGTATCGCCTTTTGATAAAGCGTCACTGATCGATGAAAAAACGCAATCAACGGCTAACTGCGCGTCTTTTTTGGTTCCGACTGCCTTTGCCACCTCATTTACTAAGTCTTTTTTGTTCACTTCAAGCTCCTTTCGTTAATGGTATATTTTTGAAGGTCGTTGCATTTAAACGAGATGATACGCATGAAAAAAAATACAATTACGGTGAATAATGATAACCGGATTTGAACTTGCCATAAGAGTTTGCAGCGCACCGGCTGAAGCAAAAAACATGGAATGCAATTAAACTTGAAATTACTTGCACAAATAAATCAAGTCAAGAAAAATAACGCCAATATCGGTCAAGACGATTTAAAATGACGCCCAAAAGCTAACTTAAGGTTAAACCTGAAGCATACCAGTGGATTAATTCCGGGCCGATAAAAACATATACAACCGCGGCTATAGAAAGAAAAGGGCCAAAAGGCACGGCGTATTTCATGTTTTTATTCGCCATAAGCATCAGAAAAACGCCGATCAATGTGCCGGTGGCCGAAGCAATAAAAATAACAACCAGAACGCCTTTCCATCCGATAAAGGCTCCGATCATCGCAAGGAGTTTAATGTCGCCGCCCCCCATGCCTTCTTTGCCCGTGACAAGCTGATAACTCCAGGCGATCACATAAAGACTTCCTCCGCCGAGGAACATACCGATAAGCGCCTGACTGAAATCAATGGACGGGAGAATGAATGAGGATGCAAGTCCGATGGGTATGGCGGGCAAAGAGATGCTGTCGGGAACAATTTGATGATCAATATCAATGAAAGATATGACAAGCAGCGCTGCCAAAAAACAAAAATACACACCTGCTTCAACAGATAAGTCGAATTTCATGAAACACGCGCATGCCAGCGCGCCTGTCAGTAATTCAATCATCGGATATCTGAAGGAAATTTTTCCGCCACAACGACGGCATTTTCCCATCAGCCATAAATAACTCAATACAGGAATATTGTCGTAGAACTTAATCAATGAATTGCATTGGGGGCATGTGGAACCGGGGTGCACTATGGAGCGAGCTGCCGGAATTCGATAGATGCATACATTCAAGAAGCTGCCGATGCAGCAACCCAATATGAAGAGAAGGACAAAGACGGTTACAGCGGGCATGTCAATCCTATTTGTGCGAAGATTAATTTTGGTTGAGCATAAGAATTATGTTGACTCGTGAATTTTTAAAATGATGAATATTTAGCACATGAAGACAATTTATCAAACCATATTTTGTCCTGTTCCGATAAAACCATTGATATTGGGAATTAAACATAATAGGGACATCATCAGGATTTCATTGAATGCGCGATGAATTCGGATGGGTTATTGATCGCTGTCAATATATGCAATTATTAGGTGAATGAATGGATGAGATTTATAAGGACGATATCATCAATCTGCTGGAAACAAATCGGATCAAGAAAAAAATACCTGATAAATTACCCTTGCTGCCGGTAAGAGACGTTGTTGTTTTTTCCGATATGGTCCTTCCGTTGTTTATCGGAAGAGACAGGTCGGTTAAGGCCATTGAATACGCCATGTCCCAAGACCGCTTGTTGTTTTTGGCGACTCAAAAGGATCCGACGGTTGAAGACCCGAAACCTGAAGATATATACCGTGTCGGCACCATATGCAAAATTCTTAAAGTTCTGAAACTCCCCGATGGCCATTTCAAGGTTCTGATTCAAGGGATGGAAAAAGGAATCATCAGGCGCTACGTAAACCAGAAAAGTATTTACAGCGTTGTCACTGAAATAATTAAAGACCATCATGTTAAAAAAGTTGAACTTGAACATCAGGCATTAATGCGAAATGTCCGTGATCATTGTGAAAAAATATTAACGATACGGGGAGAATACTCATCAGATATAAGCATACTTCTTGAAGAGATTGAGCATCCCGGAAAACTTGCGGATCTTGTTTCGTCGAATTTAAGATTAAAAATTGATGAAGCACAGAGTCTGCTGGAGATTACGGATCCGATTGAACGGTTGAAAAAAGTAAATGATTATCTGGCCCGTGAAGTCGATTTGTCCGTAATGCAGGCCAAAATTCAGTCCAATGTGAGGGATGAAATCTCAAAAAGCCAACGGGATTATTTCTTGCGTGAGCAGATGCGGGCAATAAATAAAGAATTGGGAGAACATGATGAAAGGACTGAGGAGATCAATGAATATAAAAAATTTTTAAAAAAAGCCAAACTTCCCAAGGAAGTTGAATCTGAAATGGCCAAACAAGTCAAAAGACTTGATCAAATGCACCCCGATTCTTCCGAATCATCAGTCATTCGAACATATCTGGACTGGATAGTTGAGTTGCCTTGGAACAAAACCACCAAAGATGTTCTGGATATCCCGAAAGCGAAGAAAATTTTAAACGCTCACCATTACGGACTTGATAGTATTAAAGACAGAATACTTGAATACTTGAGCGTCAGAAAACTCAACCCCCAGAAAAAAGGTCAGATATTATGTTTCGTTGGCCCGCCGGGTGTTGGAAAAACATCGCTGGGGCAGGCTATCGCAAAGGCAATCAATCGTAAATTTTTCAGGGTGTCTCTGGGCGGGATACGGGATGAGGCGGAAATTCGCGGCCATCGAAGGACCTATATAGGCGCTATGCCCGGCCGCATTCTTCAGGGATTAAGGCAATGCGGAAGCAATAATCCGGTTTTTATGATGGATGAAATCGACAAGATAGGGGTTGATTTCAGAGGAGACCCTTCATCCGCGCTTTTGGAAGCGCTTGATCCTGAGCAGAATAAACATTTCAGCGACAATTACCTGAATGTGCCTTTCGATTTATCCAACGTATTGTTCATACTCACGGCAAACATGACTGATACCATCCCATCCGCTTTGCTTGATCGGATGGAGGTATTGAATCTTTCGGGTTATACAACTGATGACAAGGAAAAAATTTCAAAAAAATTCCTGCTTCCAAGGCAAATTGAAGAAAACGGCTTAAAAAGCGATTCGATATCCATCAAGTCGGATGCATTACGCCAAATTATTGAAGATTATACTTCTGAGGCGGGCTTGCGAAATCTTGAGCGTGAACTGGGCGCCATTTGTCGTAAAATTGCCCGCCAGATAGCGGAGGGCAAGAAAGGCCCGTTTCATATCACCAAGGGGAGCCTTCATAAATATTTGGGGATACCGAAATATCTGCCGGAAATGGATCAGGAGGAAAGCCAGATCGGCCTGGCGACCGGCCTGGCCTGGACCAATGTCGGTGGCGAGGTCCTTTATGTTGAAGCATCATTGATGGAAGGAAAAGGCGAACTGATCATTACCGGTCAATTGGGAGAAGTGATGCAAGAATCCGCGAGAGCAGCGGTAAGCTATGCCCGGTTGCATTGCCAGTCTTTCGGCCTCAAAAAGAAATTTTTTGAAAGCATTGATATTCACATTCATGTCCCGGCCGGCGCCATCCCAAAAGACGGGCCATCCGCTGGAATTGCCATGACCATTGCGCTGATTTCAGCCATCATTGAAAAGCCGGTAAACACTGAAGTGGCAATGACCGGTGAGATTACTCTCCGGGGGCGAGTTCTTCCCATCGGAGGCCTGCGTGAAAAGTCGCTCGGAGCGCTTCGCGCTGGAATAAAAACCATCATCCATCCTGAAAAAAACAATAAAGATATGGATGAAATTCCCAAAATCGTAAAACGCAAAATCAAATTCCTGCCTGTTTCCTCCGTTAACGAAGCGCTTGAAATAGCCATTGGCAGAGAGGCTTTGCCGCAAACCGATGCAAAAAAGACAAAAAGAAAAAAACATTGATGTTATATTTTCATGAAAATTCTTGCTGTTGATACCGCAACACAAACATGCAGTGTGGCCGTCACGGATAATGATTCCCTGCTGGCGGAGATGACGGTGAATCATGTAAAAACCCATGCCGTTTTTTTGATGAAACTGATTCATATTGTCTTGCAAGAGGTTTTTCTGACATTAGATGACATGGATGGACTCGCTGTCACAGTCGGACCGGGGAGCTTTACCGGGCTTCGTATCGGATTGAGCTCGATCAAGGGGATTTCTTATGCGACAGGCAAGCCGGTTGTCGGCGTTTCAACTTTGGAAGCGCTTGCCCGGAGCATTCCGCATACTGCAAATTGCATCTGCCCAATGCTCGACGCTCGCAAAGGACAGGTCTATTTCGCACGATACAGGTACCTCAACGGCGTTTTGATCAATGAATCGACTGCCCGCTCCCTGCATCCCATGCAAGCTCTGGAAAACATTGCCGAGCCTTCTGTATTTATTGGTGATGGCGCCATGATTTATAAAAAATTAATTATAGAGCAACTTGGAAATTTGGCTTATTTTGCGCATTCCCAACATCATGTAATCAAAGCATCTGTTGTGGCCCAATTGAGCCTTCCTAAATTCCTAAATGGCAATACAGATTCCATTGATTCACTGGTGCCTGCGTACCTACGTAAATCTGATGCTGAAACCGGCCTAAAACCTCGTTATTAAATGTGTATAAATCCTTCATCGTAACGGAAACAATGCAACATTATCTGATAAAGGTTTAAGTCTTTTTATTGACAATGAATAATATTCTGAGTATTTCAGAAAAATTAAGTTAACTTTTAAATGATCTTATTGTGATATTCATATATTAAATCGGATTGTTATTCTATGGGAGATTTTTTCTGGGCAGATGCCCCTAAGCAGACGGCTTTTCCTGTCGCGGCGCCGGGCTATTCATTTATTTTTGCAGCGGCCTTTTCCACTCTTATTTTTGCTTTAATCGGCAATGAATGGCTGGCCTGCATCGGCATGCTGGCCACTTTTTTTATATGCTATTTTTTCAGAGATCCGGATAGGGTAACCCCTTCAGCGATTGCTGCCATCGTATCTCCTGCGGATGGTCGCGTTGTTCAGGCGTCAATCGTGCGCGAAAATCCGTTTATTCCCGGTGAATGTTATAAAATTGGAATATTCATGTCCGTATTTAATGTTCATGTAAATCGTATTCCATTTTCAGGAACAATCAAAAACATAACCTATCAGCCGGGCAGATTTCATCCGGCCGACAAGGATGTCGCTTCAATGCAAAATGAATTTAATGCGGTTGTATTGGAGACGGAACATAATCAAAGGATTTGTTTTGTCCAGATCGCCGGGCTGATCGCCAGAAGAATCATATGTGGCATCCGGGAAGGGGACACGGTCATCCGTGGGCAGCGTTTTGGCATGATATGTTTTGGCTCGCGCGTGGATGTATATCTGCCCGCAAAAACAAGAATTAATATTGCTATCGGAGACAAGGTAACTGCCGGATCATCCATCCTGGGAGTGCTTGAATAAGGTTGCACCACAATAAAACTTAAAGCAT
>JALOPH010000275.1 GCA_025453995.1 Desulfobacterales bacterium | reverse complement strand
AGCAGATCTTGGGCATATTCGCTGACGGAATAGAAAAAATACGAGGGATTAATCAGAAATCTCAAATGCCGATGATTTCTGGAAAGAGATGCATAATCCTTAAAAAAAACCACCGCGTTTGCGCCTAAAAAGACAGCCGAGAACAAAATGATCCCTGAACAAAAGAAAAATCCTTTGATATTTTTCCGGTATTTGATTTTTATCCAGCCGATCAGAAGTGCGGGCATCATCCCCAAAAAGAAAAAATGAATCAACAGCTTAAAGCTGAAGAGTTCCATAACCTCGCCCGAATCGGTCTCCAGGATATTTTGCAGCATCCCCTTATCCATCATGATTCCGTAGGTATCCATGAAAAAGGCGATCAGGGAGGATGAAATCACAATCAGTATAACGATGGGTTTGAAAATATATCTGAAACTGAAAAGGGAGAAGATCATATTGGCGGCTGCGACAAGGGACAATAACATTGAACAGAAAAAGAAAAATTCTCCCGAATCCGGCGCGCCAAATATTTTTACGATTCCTTTCCAGAAGGAAATATTGAAAACCAGGATGATATACACCGAAACAGCCAGGGCCACCCAGGCGATATCAATACCGGCAGAGGATTTTGCTTCAATGGGTTTTTTCTTAATCAAGGCATTACCCCCCCATCATAGATCAGATAGCAAAGGTCTTTACTTCCCATTTTAAACTCATGCAGAATTCCGGCTGATTGAAATCTGTTTTTGAGCTGATCCCAGTCGTGTTTGGAAAACACCGCAATCCCTTTACCGGATGCGCGCATTTCTTTTTCAAGCTCTTCCGGGGTGCGGATATGCTTCCCCTTTCGATGACTGTTAAGAGCCATGATTTCGCCGTTCATGTCATACAAAAGCAACCGCTGGTCGGGCGCAAGCAATTCCTGGGCATCTTTTGCCAGCGCCTGGGGTGTTTTTAATGGATTAAATGCCGGAAAAACAATCATTGAAACCGTCAGCTCAACCAGGATGATCGTTGCCACAAAACCGCCAAACCAACCCCGGCCCAGGCTGTTATTCCGAAAATTAAACAGCAGATAAACAGAACCTGCCGCCAATATCAGGCCCGCCGGCACGAACACCCATCCGGAAACTGGAATGAGATGGATCAAAGGAGAAATGAGCAAGGCTATGGCGCAAACAATCAAAATGCCTATCAGCGGATAAACCGTCCATGTGATCCATTTATTGGAGAGATTAACAAACAATGGCCAGGCTGCCGCCACCATCATGCTTAAGGCCGGATAAACGGAAAGGATGTACAAATCACGCTTCCCCTTGCTCATGCTGAAAAACATCACCACAAAAAGAACCCATCCCCCGATCATCTTGAGCCGGTCCAGATTTTTTTCATCCTTCATCAGGACTGCAATGCTTGCGGGCACAAACAGGGTCCAGGGCATGAAATGGGCAAGAAGATATTTGACATAATAATAAAACGGCTGAACATGGGCTTCCATTTCCCCTGAAACCCTTCCAATGTTTTGTTTAAAAAGGATTTCCTCGAAATAGGACGGCGGCGCCCCGGATGCCTTGGCCGCCATGAGCCAGGCTGCTGGAAACGCCAGGGCCAGGGGAATGCCCCACAGCCAGTAAAATTTTTTCAATTCCTTTTTCCGGCCGGAAAAAATTTTTGCCGTAATGAATATGCCGGCAGGCACAATCAGGCCCACGGGCCCTTTGGCCAGAATGGCAAGTCCCATGAAACAAAAGGCCAGTTTCCAGCGCCATGAAACCGGATGTTTGTCGTGGGAAAAGAGCAAATACAGGGCTGTCATCTCCAGACCCAGAAGCAGCATGTCAATCTGGCCGGTTCCCGCCTTCCACCAGAACAGAAATGACACGGATAAAACAAAAACCGCCCGCCATGCGGCGGCGGCGTCAAACCACATCAGACACATCCTGCTGACGGCCCAGAGGCTTAAAATCGCGCCCAGCAGTGACGGCAGCCGGCCGGATAACCCGTTGAAATCCCCGCCGGTTAAAAATGTGCCGGCCTTGATGAGCCAGAACATGAGCGGCGGCTTGTGGGCGTAAATCTCCCCGTTTCTCATGGGAACAAACCAACTGTCGCTCTGATCCATTTCCCATGCCACATAGGTGAAACGGGGCTCGTCAGGCTCCCATAAATCGCGCATCATGTATTGTCCGCCCCAGATCAGGCATGAAAAAACAACAATGAATAAAAAGGAAGCCGGCTTGTCGTTAGACAGATAGTTAATGATCGTTTCCCCTTTTCTGGAATAAGAAATGAAGATTTCGCAGATAGACCGTAAACCCGAAAGCCTGGCCCAGGATAAAAACCGGGTCCATCCTGTAGATGGCGTACATGAGAAGAATGGCGCTTCCCACGATGCTGTAAAACCAGAAGCTGATGGGAATCACGGATTCTTTCTTCTTTTCTGTTGCATACCATTGAACCACAAACCTCATGGTAAAACAAATCTGGCCGATAAAGCCGAAAATCAGCCAGAAATCAACGGGCTTCCCCAGATGAAAGTTCATCGCTCGCCTCTTTAATTTGGTATGAAATGTTTCTATCCTGCATCCACCGGACAGCCAGCAGATCCCGCAATCCCGAAAATGCCCGGTCCCAGGTGCCGTATTTGGACACGCCTCTGGTCCGCGGCCGGTGGGAGACCGGCACTTCAATGACGGTTGCCCCTTCCATTTTCATCAGTGTGGGCAGAAACCGGTGCAACCCTTTATACATTTTGATCTTTTTCAAATACGATGTTTTCATGATTTTCAACGAACACCCGGTATCTTTTATGGTTTCCCGGGACAGCCAGTTGCGCACACCGTTTGCAAATCTTGAAGAAAATTTCTTCCACCAGGTGTCATGGCGGTCTTTCCGCCATCCGGTGACCATGTCATATTTTCCCAGATAGGGGATCATATTTAAGATGTCCAATGGGTTGTTCTGAAGGTCGCTGTCCATAGTGATCACATATTCCCCCCTGGCGGCATCAAAACCGGCGGCAAGGGCGCCGGACTGGCCGCAATTTCTTTCAAAGCTGATGAACCGGTATTCCGGATGCTCTGCAGCCATTTGCTTCACCCTGTCAAGGCTTGAGTCTTTGCTGCCATCATCGATCCAGATCACTTCACAGGGTTGGCCTATTTGATGGACGACCCGCTGGAGTTCCTCATGCAGCTGACTTAAATTATCTTCTTCATTATATACTGGGATGACAAAGGAAAATTCTATCATAAATTATGCCATATGATGGTTCGGGTCGCTTTAATAAATTAAAAAAAATGCCTTTAAAATTCCATTTTCATGCAGCCCATCAACCAATCCAAGTCCGGCGATAAACGCAATAAAATAACTCAGTCCAACCAACCCTTTTCGATATCTCCGGACATCTATTAATAATTTTTGATCTTCTTTGAAGTTTTTTATCGACGGAATAAATCTCGGGGTGTTTGAAAAATACAATTCGTATTCACTCCCAAATCGACGCTTCATCGAAATCTCTTCTTTTCGGATTTCAACCGGATATAGAATGGCAAAAACAATAAAAATGATCGCCGGCGCCATCTTTTCATAAACAAGAAATTTTATTTTAATTGAAAAATGAGTTTACCTGAATAGGAAAAAATACGATGTGGCCGTAAAATGTCAAATTACCATTTGGTAATGTTTATTATTTTTCGGCAGGAAGGGAAACGATAAAAGAACTGCCTTGCCCGATGATGCTTTTAACAAGAATATCCCCTCCTGAGGCTTTGGCGATGGCTTTTGCCAGGCTCAACCCCAGGCCGATGCCCGGCTCCGAGCGGCTTGTGTCGCACCTGTAAAACCGGTCAAATATTTTTGGCAAATCCGATTCATCGATACCGATGCCGGTATCTTCACATATCATGGTGACGGTGTCGGCTTCTTGAAACAATGAAACCGTTACTTTGCCGCCGGGAGGCGTATACTTGATGGCATTTTCCAAAATATTGGTCGCCATCCGCTGCAGCTTGTGCTTGTCGCCCTGGATCATGACCGCCTGGAAAACACGGACAACCATCTGAATCCCTTTCTCATCGGCTAAAGGCTGAAACAGCTCACAGGCCTGGACGAGAATCTTTGCCAGATCAATAGCCTCTTTTTTCAAATCACTTGCGCCGGATTCCATTTCACTGAT
>JALOPH010000089.1 GCA_025453995.1 Desulfobacterales bacterium | reverse complement strand
TCTCCCCAGGGAAGACGGTTTACACAGATGGTGGCTAAGGAATACGCCGCGATGCCGGGCGTTATTTTTATTTGCGGCCGCTATGAAGGCGTTGATGAACGGATTTACAAATATATCGACGATGAAGTCTCCATAGGCGATTATGTGCTGACCGGCGGAGAACCCGCGGCCATGGTGATGATTGACGCGGTGACGCGATTGCTCCCGGGGGCTTTGGGAGGGGGAGACTCCGCGGAGAAAGATTCCTTTTCGGATCATCTGCTGGAACACGCACATTATACGCGCCCCCCCGTGTTTGAGGACGAAGGCGTGCCGGAGGTGCTGCTGTCCGGTCATCATGGCAGGGTCGAGCAATGGCGCCGGGAAACATCCCTTTTCCGCACGTTGCTGAAGCGGCCCGATTTGCTTGATGCGCGGGAAATGGGGGAAGCGGAAAAGGAAATTCTAAAAAAATGGTGCCAACGGATTGAACGGGCGATATCAAGATAAGATTTATCTGGCGCTGGTTCATTATCCGGTAAAAAATAAGAACGGCCAAACCATAACGTCCGCGGTGACCAACCTGGATTTGCATGATATCGCTAGGGCGGCCAAGACCTATGGCGTCGGCGCTTTTTATGTGGTCACCCCGCTGGAAGACCAGAAGGAACTGGTTGAAAAGATCGTTTCTCACTGGACAGAAGGATTCGGGAGAATATATAACCCGAAACGGTTTGAGGCATTGAGTCTGATTCGGATAAAGGACTCATTGCCCCAGGTGATTGAAGAGATCACACAACTCCACGGCATGCCCGTTAAAGTGGTGGCCACCTGTGCGGCAGACACGCCCCAGGCGACGGGATATGATGAGTTTCGTCAAATGCTTGACCAGAACGACGGGTGCTATCTGATCGTTTTGGGAACTGCATGGGGGTTGACCGGCGAGTTTTTAGAAAGCGCGGATCTCGTGCTCAAGCCTGTTAAGGGTCAGGCAGAATATAATCATCTGTCGGTTCGGTCGGCCGCGTCCATCATACTGGACCGCATTATGGGAAAAGACAGGTAGGAAATCGTTTTAGGACCTTTTACAAGTTTATTAATTTTAAAAATTGTAAAATTTCGCTTGCGCCGTGGCCGCTCTTCGGGCATATACGGTCGGCAAGCGTGAAACAAGTTCATATTATTTGAGGTTGGTTATGGAAAAAATCAGACAGTTGGAAAAAGAACAGTTAAGGCTTGATTTTCCGGATTTCTTTCCGGGAGACACGGTGAAAGTTCATGTGAGAATCCGGGAAGGTGAAAAAGAGCGGGTTCAGGTGTTTCAGGGCGTTGTCATCAGCAAACGCAGGGGAACCACCAACGCGACGTTTACAGTCCGCAAGGTTTCTTACGGCATCGGCGTGGAGCGGGTTTTCCCCATGAATTCCCCCAGCATCGACCGGATTGAAGTGTTGACCCGCGGCCGGGTCCGCCGGTCCAAAATTTACTATTTGCGTGATCTTCGGGGTAAAGCCGCCAGGCTCAAGGAAGACCGCCGGGAATAATTCAAGGCGGCGTCTGTTTTGCCTCCGGCGTCATCAGGTTGTTAGTTTATGTGGACGTTTGAGAACCAGGCACGAACCTCCGGTTTTGCGGCTGTTGCCGGCGTAGATGAAGCGGGCCGGGGGCCGTTGGCCGGGCCGGTTGTGTCTGCGGCTGTTATTCTGCCTGAGTCCCTTCCAATATCCGGCATCAATGATTCCAAAAAGCTGACGCCCCGGAAACGCCAAACACTGTATCATGAAATTCATCGCCATGCGCTGGCAATTGGTGTTGGAATCGTAGATCCGGATGAAATCGACCGGATCAATATTCTGCAGGCGTCGCTTGCGGCCATGGCCCTGTCGGTCAAAAATCTTGAGCGGAAGCCGGATTTCCTTCTTATTGACGGACAGTTTGGGATTCCCATGGACCTGCCCCAACAGCCGATCATCAAAGGCGATTCCAAAAGCATTTCCATCGCGGCTGCATCCATTATTGCCAAAGTCACCCGTGATGCCATTATGGACGCCTATGCCGAGCAGTATCCTGAGTTTGACTTTGGGACAAACAAGGGGTACCCGACAAAATCCCATCAGGATGCGATCAAAAAGTTCGGATGCTGTCCGATCCACCGCCGGACTTTTAAAGGGGTTCGAGAATATCTCTAATAGTGATAATCCGCAATGTTTAATCTGAAACAGATATTCGGCAAACAGGGCGAAGCCCTTGCAGTGAAACATTTGAAACAGAAGGGCTATGAGATCATATGCGTCAATTACAAGACCCGCCTTGGCGAAATTGATATTATTGCCAGGGATAAAGACACGATTGTTTTTGTAGAGGTGAAATCCAGAAGATCGTCAACGTTCGGAAGCGCAAAAGCAGCGGTGACGCCCGATAAGCAGAGAAGAATTTCAAAAAACGCGCTCTATTATCTTAAAGCCACATCCCAGATGAACGCAAGGGCGCGCTTTGACGTGGTGGCCATTGATTCCTCAAATGAATCATGCGGGGTCGAGATCATTAAAAATGCATTTGGGATGTCCTATGAATGACATGCCTGGTCGCCGCGGCGCGGGCAGACTCTATATAGTCGCCACCCCCATCGGCAATTTAAAGGATATTACCTTTCGGGCTATCGAGACCTTGAACACAGTGGATATAATCGCCGCGGAAGATACCCGTCATACCCGAAAGCTCCTATCTCATTTCCAGATCAAGTCCCGCCTGGTGTCATGCCACGAACATAACGAGACGTTTCGAATCCCCATGCTTTTGGAACGCCTGCAATCAGGCCTGTCCGTCGCTCTGGTGTCTGATGCCGGAACGCCGTCTGTATCTGATCCGGGATATCGGCTTGCAACGGCCGCCATCGCTGAAGGGATCAGGGTGGTGCCCATCCCCGGCGCTTCGGCTGCCATTTCGGCCCTGAGCGCTTCGGGGCTGCCTTCGGATTCGTTTTTTTTTGCAGGGTTTTTGCCCGCGACCTCATCCAAACGCCGGGCAAAGCTTGAAGAACTTTCAAACATACCATCAACGCTTATTTTTTATGAGTCCCCAAGGCGGTTTTCATCATCTCTGGCGGATATGCTCAAAGTTCTGGGGGATCGCCCTGCGGTGATTGCGCGTGAAATGACCAAACTCCATGAGGAATTCTTAAGAGGCAGCCTGTCGGAATTGGTCAGGAGTCTCGCTGGGATTGAATCATTAAAGGGTGAGATCACCCTGCTGGTCGGCCCAGCCTTTCCTGATCCATGCGCAGCGGATGACTTATTGGAGCAGCATATATTGTCAGAACTTGAAAAACGCGATTTCACCGTTTCGTCATTGGCCAAAGAGCTTTCAAAAGCTTATAAAATGCCCAAAAATATGATTTATCAGAAAATATTGGATATCAAATCCGCGATGGATAATACTGAGGATAATGGAAAAGGAGATCATTAAGATGGATAAGCTGGATGCCATTTTCTCGCCTGAATCCGTTGCAGTCATCGGGGCGTCCTCCACGCCGGGCAAGGTCGGGCATGATATTTTTGAAAATATTCTACGGGGAGGATATGCAGGAACCCTATATCCGGTCAATCCAACGGCACGATCCATTTTGAGCGTCCGATGCCACCCGACCATCGGGGATATCCCAGATCCCATAGATCTGGCCATGATTATCCTGCCTCCCAAAGCTGCAATCAAATGCGTTGATGAATGCATTGAAAAGGGCGTCAAAGGAATTGTGATTGTGTCGGCCGGGTTTAAGGAAGTGGGCGGGGAGGGCGCGAGCATCGAAAGACAGATTGCTGAAAAATGCGCGCGAGCCGGCATCCGCCTGGTGGGCCCCAACTGTCTGGGGGTGATCAATCCCCGGTCCAGCGTGCGGCTGAACGCCAGCTTTTCGGCGCGCATGCCCAAAGAAGGGAATATATCGTTTATCTCCCAGAGCGGCGCCTTGTGCACAGCGGTACTCGATTTTGCCGCGGACAGGGGATTCGGGTTTTCCAAATTCATCTCCATCGGAAACAAGGCCGATGTGGATGAGCTGGATTTGCTCCGGTATTACCATAAAGATCCGGAAACGGATGTCATTATGATCTATATGGAGGAACTTCGCTACCAGCCGTCGTTTATCGACGAGGTCAAAGAAATCACATCCGGCGACCGGCCCACGCCGATCATCGTGATCAAATCCGGAAAAACAGCGGCAGGCGCGGCGGCCGCCGCCTCACACACCGGGTCACTGGCCGGAACCGAGGCGGTTTATGATGCCATATTCAACCAATCCGGCATCATCCGGGTGGATTCGGTCAATGACCTGTTTGACGTGGCCATAGCATTTTCCACCCAGAAGATTCCTTCGGGAAACCACGTGGCGATCATCACCAATGCCGGCGGACCGGGGATTATCGCCACGGACATGACGGAAATATCCGGCTTGAAGCTGGCAGCCTTCAACCCTGACACAACCCAAAAACTCCGTAAATTTCTGCCGCCCACGGCCAATATCAACAACCCCGTCGATCTTATCGGGGATGCGTCAAAGGACCGCTATGAGCATGCCCTGGAAGCCGTCATATCCGATGAGAATGTGGACGGGGTTTTGATGATTCTCACGCCCCAGTCCATGACCGACGCCATCGGCACGGCCGAGGCCATCTCCAGCATTTACAAAACGACAAATAAGCCGATTCTTTGCAGCTTTATGGGCGTGGTCGATGTCTCCGCCGGGGTCAAGCATCTGCAGGAAAATCATGTGCCGGTATATCGATTTCCGGAGGATACCGCGCGGGTGATGGGAAAATTATATGAAACCACCCGGTGGCTGACCCGGCGCATTCTGCCGGAATATGATCTGGCATTTGACGTTGAAAAAGCGTCTGAGATTGTGGCGCGATGCTTATCTGAAGGGAAAACCGTTCTGGGAGAAGAAGACGGTCATGGTCTCCTTCAATGTTACGGGTTTAATGTGCCGGCCATGCAACTGGCAACGTCTGAAGCGGATGCGGTCAAGATGGCCGAGGAAATCGGATATCCGGTCGTCATGAAAATCGTTTCCCCCCAAATCCTCCATAAAATGGATGTGGGCGGCGTGAAGGTCAATCTTTCAACACCCCAAGCGGTTCAGGATGCGTTTGTCTCCATTATGGAAAGCGCCCGCAGGGCACGTCCGGAAGCCAGATTAAAGGGGGTTTTGGTTCAGAAAATGGCGCCGCCGGGCATTGAGGTGATCCTTGGCGTCAGCCGCCATCCCGGGTTCGGCCATTTGATCATGTTCGGCCTTGGGGGGATTTATGTGGAGCTTTTTAAAAATGTTAACTTCAAACTGGCGCCCATCGGACGCAACAATGCCAGGCGGTTGATCCGACGGATCAGAGGTTTTGAAATTTTAAACGGTTTTCGCGGCAAACCCAGGGCGGATATTGAAGCGTTGGAAAAACTCATTGTCGGGCTTTCTCACATGGTGACCCATCACCCGCAGATCAAAGAACTCGACATCAACCCCCTGTTTGTCCACGAAGAAGGCAAGGGGGCTACTTTGGCCGATATTATTATTACATTTGAAGAATAATGGATTATTAACAAAAGATACTGGATTTTTCTAATGGGCGACATTCATTTCAGCGGAAAACATGATGCAGATCACAACCACGGGCCTGAATTGGCCATTGACAGCCTTGAATACAAGGAGCTCGAACGCCGGTGGCCGGTCGCGCTTCGGGAGCTATCCTCTCTGCTGCAGCGTATTCGGGATATTGGACGGGCAAATCCGGAGCACCTTCATCGAAAGATATCCAAAGTAGAAAAGAAAAATCTCACCGATGCTTTGATGAAGGCTCTTGTGGACGATGAGCGGCCTGAGTTGAAGCGGTCCGTTGTCCGGCGAATGGCGGATAAAATCGGCAATTACCTGTTATGGCGAAGGGAGTCATCCATTCCCGTGATCCATGAGCTGATTGTTTTGCTGCCGTGGTGGATCAGTCATATCCCCTCGGATGTTATTCCGAAAATCAGGGATATCGGGCTGAACTATGTTTTAAACGGGCGCGTGGTTCCTGTTCAAATGGCCTGGGAGGATATTCTCTACGCAGATCCGGTCTATCTGGGCCATTGCGCGTGCCGGAGCGCCGGCGTGGCGGATGACCTTTATCAGAACGGGAGGATTTTCAACCTGCTGTCCAAAGAGGATGACAGGCGGTTGATGGACCGGCTGACGGATCGATACCGGAGTTTGATTGCCCGGCATGGGTCGCTTCCGGACACCCATTCCCGGTATGCAAAACTCTTTCAGGAGCTTGACGCATTAAGACAAAAAAACTCGCCGGATTACTGCGTCGATACGTTTTTAAAACGCACCTATCCGGATTGGGAGATACTGCCGGTTTTGAAGAAATACACCCCCTCGTGGATCCGGTCCATGCATAAAAACAGAAAAGCCAAATTGATTCATAAGGAACTCGTGTTTGACATGGCCACCATTTTGTACCTTTCCAGGGGGACCATATTTTCCTCCATGAAGCTTTTTGACACGCCATATACCATCTGCTCCTGCCCCACGCCGGAAACCGGGGGCGGATGCACGCTGACCAACTGGTATTACTGGGGATTGTCCAATTCCTCTTTGATGCCCAATGAAGAATTCAACGGCCGGCGCACGGACGAATCCGGCAAGATCCTTGCCTGTAAATACTTTCCTGTCCGATCAAAACGCGAATGTTTGGGCTGCGGCTGCGACCATGGCCGGGACGATTCACGGGATATCGATTTTATTCTCAAACAGGCGGATGAAATGTTTGCGGAATACAAAAGGCGACAACGGGTTGCATTTAGCTGATTCCAGCAAAAGATATTTAAATTTCGAATATCGAGCAAGGTATTTCAAACCGCAGAAGTAATGAGATCACTTCAAAATCCGACATTTCTTATCCGATATTCTGAGGTTTAACAAATATCATCAATCCTGGGGTGAAGGTCCGGTGTTATCCGGCGGGGGGAGGGGCTCCAGCGGTGTGATGGGGGCGGGTTCGGGAGAAGTCGTTTCCGGCGCCGGCAATGGGGTGTCAGGGGACGGCGGGGCAGTATCGGTTGTTTGCTCTTTGGCGTCTCCGAATTTAAAGACGATCTCTTTTTCTCCGATCATCTTGAGCTGTTCCCGGGCGATGTTTTCCATGTATACGGGGTCGGTTTTAAGCCTCTCGATTTTCCGATATATCTCAACGTTTTCCTGCTGGATCTCTTCATTTTTGATGTTTATCTGCTTCAACTCCTGTTTCATCGCATCCAGATCCCGAAGGCCGTTTTCTCCGATAAAGATCATCGCGAAATAGGAGATCAACATCAATGCGCCAAGCAAAAGGACGATTTTCAAATAAACGGGTTTGAATTGCACCACCATCATCACCTTGTTTTCAACATATCGAGGATATCTTTAAGTTCGCGACACTTGAGGATGGCCGCGACCATCACATAGACAACAACACCCGCGGCAATCAGAAGGCTTATCTGCCATAGCCGCATCCATGTATCAGGTGGGCCGGGCATATCCAATGCGCCCATCATCCACCAGAGGCAGCCGCCCATGATGCCGGAACATACCACAGATTTTGAAACAGACTCAATGATCTTTTTAAGGTTCAGCGGGCCGATTTTTTTTCTTAACGCCCACAGCAGTAGAAAGACGTTGAACATGGAAGCCAGAGAGGTGGCCAGAGCCAACCCGCCGTGTTTCATGGGTCCCATCAGGGCGATGCTGAAGCCGATATTTGCGATAATGGACAGTGTCGCCATAATCACCGGCGTTCGGGTGTCCAGCAGGGCGTAAAAAGTGGACACAATAACCCTTACGGCAGCGAAGGCCCAGAGCCCCACCGCGTAGCATAAGAGCGCGTAGGCCGTCATTTCTGAACTGTGAGGATCAAACGCGCCCCTTTCAAACAGCAGGGCAACGATGGGCCGGGTCAGGATCATCAAACCGACCATGGCCGGGAATGTGATAAACAGGGTAAAGCTTAAGGCATGGGCGAATGTGTTTTTCAACGCCGGCATATTCTGATCCGCCGCCTGGCGGGCCAGGCTGGGCAGGGCTGCCACAGATGTGGATATGGCGAAAATCCCCAATGGAAATTCCACCAGCCGGTCGGCATAATACAGAAAAGAGACGCTCCCCTCGGATAACAGGGAGGCGATCAGCGTTCCAACCAGAATGTTGATCTGATGCACCGCGGCCCCGAATACGGCGGGCCCCATCATCTGAAACATTTTTTTTACCCCCCGGTGATACAGGGGGGCCTTTTCCCAGAAGAGAAAGCCTTTATGAACCAGAAAAGGGATCTGGAGAAACAGTTGAAGCGCCCCGCCGATCAGCACGCCCAATGCAAGGCCAAAGACCGGCTGATTCAGATGAGGCGAGATTAAGAAAACCGCGCCGATGATGGAGAGGTTCAGCAGCACCGGGGACAGGGCGGGGGCGGCAAAATGCCCCAGGACATTGAGAATGCCCATGCAAAGGCCCACCAGGCAGATAAAAAACAGATACGGAAACATGATGCGGGTCAAGATCAGGGTAAGGGTGAATTTTTCCCCTTCAAACCCGGGAGCCATGAGGCGGACAAGTAAAGGGGCTGCAAGAATGCCGATGATGGTGACGGCCGCTAAAATGATTGACAGAAGCCGAACGGCGGACCGGGCCATCCGGAACGCCTCCTCTTTGCCGTTTTTGGCGATGGCCTCGGTAAAAACAGGCACAAAGGCGATGCTCAACGACCCCTCGGCCAGAAGGCGGCGCAGAATGTTGGGAATCCGAAACGCCACGAAAAATGCATCCGTCAGAAACCCGGCGCCGAAAAACCATGCGGTCACCATGTCCCGGATAAACCCAAGGACTCGGCTCAGCAGGGTCGCAAGTCCGATGACCCCCGCCGCCCTGGTAACTTGTCTGTTTTCATTCATATAAATTGCTTGACAGGGTTGATCCAATCGGGTATCTATCCCACCAAATTTAAAAATATGAAAAGGAGTGCAGGCATTGGCAAATCATAAATCCGCAATCAAGAGAAACGCTCAGAGTCAGAAGCGACGGCTGCGCAATCGTACAGTCAAAACCCGCGTCAAAACCGCGGTTAAGAAAATATATCTGGCTGAAACATCAGGCGCGGGGGCAGCCGTCAAAGAGGACATCCATTCGGCTCAATCGATTATCGATAAAGCATCGAAAAAAGGGGTCCTCCATCACAGAACAGCCGCGCGAAAAATTTCCCGCCTGACCAAACAGGCAAATAAATTGATGGGATCTTAATCCCCCGGTTGTATTTTAAGTTAAAAATTGTCTGTCATCCGATAATAAATCCGCTCAGCGAGTTTTTTGGAAATTTTCGCAAGAGCGGATTTTTTATTTTCTTCTGTCTGCATTTTGTCCGGGTCAACCTGGTAGGTTTCGTCTTCTGAAGTAGGTCCGGACATCCACAGCAGGTCCCCTTTTGGGGAATTCAGCTTTACCTCCACCACAATTTTAATGCGCCTTTCCGATGATACATAGGAGGATTTATGCGCGATGGTTGATATGGAAGAAGACGTCACCACGCCGGTAACGGTTGCCTGGGCTTCCGGTTTGCCGACCAGGGAGACGTTTTCAAATCGTGTGAAGTAGTTGATGATCTCATTGGCGATGGTGTGCTCCAGTCCTGTTTCGCTGGTCCTGTTTTCAAATACCTGGACGCAGATTTTGGTGACGTTGTCCGGAAGCTGGCCGCCGCCTGAAAAATGGTACCCGCATCCTGGTGATGACAGGATGCATCCTGTCATCACCAGGATGATTATCCAGGAATCTAAACGATATACATATGAGGATTGGTTCAATAGAAACCTCTATGATAAATAATATTTAAATTTTATGGAGACTTTAAATCAAGTCTCCATAAAATTTAAACTACAATGTTGACCAGCTGCTTTTTTACAACAATCACCTTTTTAATAGGCTTGCCGTCAGTAAACCGGCAGACGTTTTCGTCCGCCAGCGCTTTTTGCTTGATGGCGTCGTCATCCGCATCCGCATCAATGGTAAAGCGGCTTCTGAGTTTGCCATTCACCTGAACCACCACCAGAATTGTATCCACGGTCAGCGCATCGGCGTTAAAATCCGGCCAGGGCGCATTGGGCAGGCTGTCTGGTTCAAAACCGAGGCATTCCCATAATTCCTGGGCCACATGGGGCACAATGGGCGACAGGAGCAGCGCCACAGTTTCAACGGCAAACCGCATGACCGGGGCGGTTTGCGGGTGAACTCTTCCGGCGTCAAGCCCATACATGGCATTGATCAGTTCCATGACAGCGCTGACGGCGGTGTTGAAATGAAACCGGTCTTCAATGTCGCCGGTGACCTTCTGGATGGTCTGGTGGGTCTTGGCATAGAGTTTTTTAAGCTCATCGTCCGGATCGAGTTCCTCCAGCTTGCCGGCAAACGGGCGGATATTGCGTATTTTGTCCAGCCAGTCGTGAACCAGCCGCCAGGTCCGGTTTAAAAAGCGAAAACTTCCTTCAACCCCCTGTTCATTCCATTCCAGATCCCGCTCCGGCGGCGCGGCAAACAAACAGAACAGGCGGACGGTATCTGCCCCGTATTTGTCTAAAAGCGTATTGGGATCAATGACATTTTTTTTGGATTTGGACATTTTTTCCACTCGGCCGACAGTGACTTCCCTGCCGCATCGGCCGCAGATGGGTTTCCCGCCATCCGCATTTATTTCATTGGGAAAAATAAACCCGTGCTCCGGGCACTGCAGGGTTTCCTTGCATACCATGCCCTGGGTAAGGAGCCGGGTAAAGGGCTCTTTGAAATTCACCAGCCCCATGTCCTTTAATACCCGGGTGAAGTATCTTGAATAGAGCAGATGCAGCACCGCGTGCTCCACGCCGCCGATATACTGATCAACGGGCATCCAGTAATCGACTGCTTTTTGATCAAACATGGCGCTGTCGCATGCGGGGCTGCAATACCGTTCAAAATACCAGGAGGATTCCACAAACGTATCCATGGTGTCGGTTTCCCGCCGGGCCTTTTTACCGCAGACCGGGCAGTCGGCGTGGATGAAAGATGCCAGAACCGGCAGCGGCGAGCCGCCGCCATCCAAAAGGTCCGCGGTTTCCGGCAAAACCACCGGCAGATCTTTTTCCGCCACCGGCACCGTGCCGCAGGTATCGCAATGGAGCATGGGAACCGGCGCGCCCCAGTATCGCTGGCGGGAAATCCCCCAGTCCCTGAGGCGGAAACTGACTTCACGTTTACCCAGGCTGTTTTTTTCAAGATGATCGGCAATGGCGTCCATGGCCTGTCTGTTGGGCATCCCGTTAAACGGGCCTGAATTTACCATGATGCCGTCGCCTGTGTATGCCTCTGTGCGGGCGGTCTCGTTCTCCTGCCTGTCCTGGGGCTTGATGACCACGATGATGTCGAGCCCGTATTTTCTGGCAAAATCAAAATCCCGCTGGTCATGGGCCGGAACCGACATAACCGCGCCGGTGCCGTATTCCATAAGCGCAAAATTGGCTGTATAAACGGGCATCCGACGGCCGGTCAGAGGATTGATGCAATGGGCGCCTGTAAATACACCCTCTTTTTCATAGTTTTCGATCACCCGGTCGGAGCGGTTTTCCCTGGTCATTTTCCCCACAAATTCCTCCACGGCTTTTTCCTGGGGCGTTCCTCTGGATAATTCCACGACGAGCGGGTGTTCCGGGGCCAGACACATGAAGGTCGCGCCGAACACCGTATCATGGCGGGTGGTGAAAACCGTTATCACCGTGTCGGAATTTTCAACTGCAAACCGGATGGACGCGCCGGCGCTTTTCCCGATCCAGTTTCTCTGCATGGTCGTGACTTTTTCCGGCCATCCGGGAAGCTTGTCGCAGAAATCCGAAAGATCGTCCGCATAGTCCGTGATTTTAAAGAACCACTGAAAGAGTTTCTTCTGGATCACCTGGTCCCCGCACCGCCAGCATGCGCCGGCCTCCACCTGTTCATTGGCCAGGACGGTGTGGCATTTCTCGCACCAGTTGACGTAGGATTCCTTGCGGACGATCATTCCTTTTTCATACATCCTGGTGAACAGCCATTGCTCCCAGCGGTAATATTCCGGTTTGCAGGTGGCGATCTCCCGGTCCCAGTCATAGGAAAATCCCAGCCGTTTCAGCTGGTTTCGCATGTAAGCGATATTTTCATAGGTCCACTTGGCCGGGTGGGTGTTGTTGGCGATGGCGGCGTTTTCAGCCGGCATGCCGAAGGCGTCCCATCCCATGGGGTGGAGCACGTTAAACCCCCGCATCCTTTTATATCGGGCAATCACGTCGCCGATGGTGTAATTCCGGACATGCCCCATATGGATTCTCCCCGACGGGTATGGGAACATTTCCAGCAGATAATATTTCGGCTTGGAATAATCCTCTGTGACTTTAAATGCCTTTCCGGACTCCCATCGGGCCTGCCATTTGGGCTCTATCTGTTTCGGTTCGTATCTTCTGTCCATTATTATTTCCCTGGTTCTGTTAGTCTCGATAAAAATATTTTAATCCCGCCTTGCGGTATTTTAACAGTAAGTTTATGCT
>JALOPH010000088.1 GCA_025453995.1 Desulfobacterales bacterium | reverse complement strand
TAAAAATATTTCCTGTCCATCCTTACGCTTCACCCTGAATTCCGTAATATTTTGTTGATACCCAACTTTAAAAAGCTCATCGAGAATTTGTTCGGTTTTAATAAACTGATCCCTGCTGATCAAAGATGATAAGCTTAGAAAAGCGATATCTTTTTTTTCATATCCCAGCAGATTCAGGGCCGCGTCATTGAGATCAATAAATTTCCCTTTAAAATCATGAAGATAAATACAATCCAACGACCTGTCGAATAACGCCCGATAACGCTCTTCACTTTCCTTTAATTTTTTTTCCGCTTCCATCTGTTCGCTGATGTCGTCACAGAACATCAGATTGTCGCCTGTTTCAAGCTGAATCGGAATAAAATGGACAAACTTTTCCGCCCCGTCCTTGCAATGAACAACATAGGTTTTCGGGCGTTTTTCTCCAGGCTGGGATTTTGCCAGTTCATCCATCCAGGAGGCGATCACATGCCGGCGGTAGTCCGGGTCCGGATATGCTCTTTTAAACCATGTCTTCCCATCGGGCACATCCTTCAAGTCATATCCGAATATTTCCGTAAACCTCGGATTAATATATTTAAATGCGCCTTTCTTATCGACCACCACCATCCCAAACGGCGATTTTTCAGTAAGAAATTGAAACTTCTGTTTCTCGCTGCGGAGCGCTTCTTCTGAACGCTTTCTCTCCCGAATATCGCGCACGATGGACTGGATAAAAGGTTTCCCGCGAACTTCAATCACCCGCGCGCTGACTTCTACCGGCAGCTTCACGCCGTCCTTTCGTCTGTGGACAGCCTCCGCCAGGGCCGCCCCCTTTTCTTTGATATGGCGTATTCTTTGCCTGAAATTATCCATATCTTCAGAAGCAATTAAATCCTCAATGTTCAGGGAGAGCAATTCTTCCCTGGTATATCCGTAAATTTCAATCGCCCGGTCATTGGCTTCGACTATCTTCAATTTTTCATCGGCAAGCAGGATAATGTCATTTGCGTATTTTACCAGATGGCCGAAATGGGACAACAACGCCTGGCGTTGCATTTCAGCGTGATAGATCGCCTTGTAATGCAGCTTTCGCATGTACTGCCACAAAAGACCGGTGCCGACAAACGCGATCACCATCAATCCCATGACCAGCGAAACAATCAGCCATTTATTGAATTTGATATGGTCAAAAGCTTCCTGGGCGTCCATTTTGGTCACCATGAACCATGATGAATCCGGTATTGCCGTCAGGACCGACAGAACTTTCTCGCCCCGGTAATCCGTGCCGATAAAAACGCCTTTCATCCCTAACACAGCCCTGACAGCCGGAACCGATTCCCTGCTTACAGGAATTCTAAACTCAAATGGCTCCTTTTGCAGGTGGCGCAATTTATTTAGAAACACGACATGGTCGCCTTCCCGCTGGACCAAAAGGGTTTCCGCAGTCCGGCTCGGCACCGGCCAGGTTTGAATCAAGGGATAGAGAAACAAGCCGGGATCGATCTGTAAGACCAGGGCGCCGATGGGCTGAGACGGATTCCCGTTTATGCTGTACAAAGGGGCAATCACGTCTATGATCACCGAACCGTCTTGTTGGCATAAATGCAAATCGGTCAGAACTGGCATTTTCGCCTTAAACGCACCGGCCAACAGCTTGATATCTTCTTCAGGAATGCGATCGGCGGCATCATAAAGGCTGAGCTTCACCCTGCCCATTGTATCCACAAGGAGGATATTGCTGTAATGATGGAAGAGCGTCATCCCTTTAAACCGCTCCAGAAGCGCCTGGCGAGATTCAGGGGTTGCCTGGGTCAACCATGCATTCACCCCCTGATTGAAAAACGGGCTGGCCATATTTTCCCAGGCGTCCGCGAGTCGCTGCTCACGCCACTGCACAATCTGGTCGGACTTCAGCCTGGCAATGGTTTCCAGTTCGACGATGATTTTTTGCCTTAACTGATGCGCCTGGGTATTGTAAAACCAGTAACCGCAGGCGGCGATCACCGCGGCGATCACCGCCAGAACCGCCATCAGCCAAACAGGAATGGCATTATTGTTTGAAGATTTTTTGATCAATTTTACCATTGATAACCATTTCAAAAAAAACAGGCCGAATCCCAGCCATCCGTTCCGTCAGGCTTCAACTACATAATTTAGTAACTTAACAAATGGTTAAAGGCAACAAAGTATTTAGCAACGCTTGAGTTTGATAAATCTATACACACGCCATTGACGGAAGAACCTTCAAAATGCTAAGGATATTATAAGAATGCATCCAAAAAAACCCAAGGAACACGGCCGTCATGTTCAAGGAAAAAGTGATTGTTATCACCGGCGGGTCATCAGGCGTTGGAAAGGATCTGGCTTTCCTGCTGACAGGACTCGGCGCGCATGTGGCGCTGATCGCACGGGATGAAAAAAAATTAAAATCCGCCCAAAATCTTCCCCTGCGATGTATCCGGCAGCGGTGCGGTCCATAAAACATTTTCAGAAATCGTCGATAGATTCAGCGCGATTGACATCCTGATCAATTCCGCCGGCATCTTGCGGGAAAGCTATTTTGAGCATCAATCCTTAGAGACGTTTCGTGAAGTGATGGATATCAATTTTTTCGGCACCCTTCACTGCATCCAGGCGGTTCTGCCGTTTTTCAAAAATCGCAACAGCGGCCGGATCGTCAATATCTCATCCGTGGCCGGCCTGATGGGTGTTTTCGGTTATTCCGCTTACTGCGCCTCCAAGCATGCCCTGGTGGGCCTCACCGCATCCCTGCGAGCCGAATTCCGCCCCCAGAACATCTTTTTTCATATTGTCTGCCCGCCGGAATTCTCCTCGCCCATGGTAGATGAAATAAACACCTATCGAACCCCGGAAAACAAGGCCCTGGCCCAGACGATTCCGGTGATGACTTCGAAATCCGTCGCAGACGCTATTATAAGCGGGCTGCAAAAGAATCAGTATGAAATTGTTCCCGGCCTTCCGGCCCGGGTGCTGACCCGCATGGATAAAATTTTTCCCGCCATGGGACGCGCAATCGTGGATATGCGCGTCAAAATGAATTACAGGGGACCGGATAAATGATCCTGATTGCCGACAACCTCACCGTCACCAACAGCGCCATTGCCAAAGCCATCAGCGACATGGACCCAGGACCAATCCAGGATCTGGTGTTTCAATGCGAACGCGCGGGCGCAGAAGCCATTGACATCAATCCCGGACCGCTGACAAAAGATCCTGAAGAAAAAATGACCTTTCTGGTGGCGGCAGTCCAATCCGTATGCGGCCTGCCGCTTCTTTTAGACACCATCAATCCCAAAGCGCTGGAAGCAGGCCTCAGGGTCAGCTTAAACCCTGTGATCATCAACGGCTTTTCTTTAGAACCCAAAAAATTGGAATTCATTCTGCCGCTGGCAAAGCAATATGATGCGGATATCATCGGATACCTTTTATATCCAAACGGCCATGTGCCCGCAGGAGAGGACGATCTTACGCAGATTGCGCTGGATTTATACGGAGAATTTAAAAAGAAGGGCATGGATGACAACCGACTGATCATCGACCCGGTGGTGGCGCCCCTGATGTGGGAAAACGGGATGCGCCACAATCGGAATATTCTCTCCCTCATCCAAAACCTTCCGGACTTGTTCGGATTTCCCGTGCGAACCATCGCGGGACTCTCCAACCTCACGTCCGGTCCCGGGCCGTCAGGAAAAAAGAGACTGGCGGAGCAGACCTTTATCCCCATGCTGGCTTCGGCCGGGTTGACATATGGCCTGCTCAATGTGCTTTTGCCAGAAACCCTGCGGACCGCCCGCATGAGCCACATGCTTTTAAATACGGATGTTTTTTCATGGGTCGCTGCGCCATGATGGGGCGCTGCTGCAAAAAGCCGGGAAAGTCTCTTTTTCATTCATCCTGAGAATTCTTAACTGATTTGGCTCGTTGCGTTTGGCATCCGGAGGACTATCGCTGCTTGCGCACCCGGCAAAAAACAGCATTGATGAGTAATCAGGATTTCCTATGCTTTCACCTGAAAAAATGTCTCGTCAAATTCCGGCTTATCCTTGTATTTGGCCATGAAAAACGCCGGCAGCTGATCCATGTTGTCAAACATCGACTTGTCAATAGGAATGCCGGCCTGGTGAAAGGCTTTCACCACATCGTCAGCCTTGGGCGGACAACCTTTGACCGCGAGCATCTCCTGGATATCCGGATTCTCCTTGTGCGCCTGATACATGCATTTGCCCAGAAGAATGGTTTTCTTCTTGCCCGGCGTGGGGTTCATGGCTTTTCCGGTGAGCACCTCCACGTCATCAAACGGCTCGCCCTTCCAGGCATAGCGGATGGCGGTCAGGATCAGGCCGTTGATTCCCGAGCAGTATGTGCACATGGACAAATCGTATTTCCGGTAGGAGACGCCGGAAATTCCCTGTTTGGCCAGGGGCACCGGCATCCAGGACCCGTCGGCTGCCTGTGCGTAACCGAAATCATATTCATGAACCCGCGCCACATCCTCAATTTTTTCACCCAGCACGTCAATGTCGGACAAGTCAATGGGTCTTCCATGGTTGGCGGCTGCGTGGACAAGATGGGGGACATTTTGGGGGTCATGTCCCAGAACCCGGGCGCCTACCAGGTCTGCCGACAGAAAATCAGCAGAAGCCACCAGCAGGTTGGACCGGTGCATCCGTCCGTCAAAAGCCGGCCCCCGCTCATTGGTATATATTCCGTCCAGAAGCGAAAATATCGGCGGCAGCCTGTCCGCCAGACGAGCGATCATGAAATTTAAATCTTTTTCTGGGTTTGCGCTGTGGCATTTTTTCCGGGACTTAATATCGATGACGCCTTTTAAGTTCTTGATCCCCAGACTGACCACGGTCTGGTTGTGGGCTTTCATGACCGGGATGTCCACCACAAAATCGCTGTGCAGAATGTCAGAGTTGAAATTAAGAATAATATCATCGCCCAGATCCACCTTCTCGAAAGGCCGCTCCATCACGTTGACCGATTTAACCCCGTAACGCTTTTTAAGCGCGTCATAGCCCAGAGTTTTAAAGGCATGAGCCGGCGTTTCCCTGTCCTTGGCGTCTCCGGTAACAATTCCCTCGCCGATGGTGATGTCATTGATCCCCCGCTCCTTGAGCAGCACCACCATGTCCTCTATGGTCCGGGATGTGGTGATGACGCCCCACTTGGGAAATGCCACGACTTTAGTCCAGAAAACGATATTGGGTTTGATGAAAACTTTGGCGTTTGCCGGCAGACGCTCCAGGCCGTTGCTCAATTCAACCGCCTTGCGAACCGAGTCCAAAGGGTTTTCATATTTGACGATGGCGACTTTGTGTTTTTCCATGATGCATCCTCATTCCGCTTATTTAAAAATTGTCAGTTTTGAGATCATATGTTAATGAAAGTGTAACTTTTGTTAACATATTGCTCGCCCGTTTCAAAGAATTTTATAAAAATGAGGACTGACACCCATTGAAGAGTTGTTTTCCGGCCGAAAACACGTTCCATACCCTTGAAGGTCGTTTTTTAATATATTGTTAACTATTCAGGATTTTTTTCATGGAATCCAGATTTATCATCATTGCCAATTCCAAATGCCCCATTTATCAGGCGGGGGATGAGCTCAATCTCAACGGACGCAGCCTCGCGCTGATGGGAAAACCCGCCTGCCTGACCCTCATGGATGATCTCATTCAGGCCGTTGAAACGATTACGAATCCCAAAAATTTCCTGTCCGGCCAGATTCCGGATGAATTGTTCAATTGCAGCGGCCCGTTTACCGGCTGCGTCGGCACCATTCGAATCAGGCTATGCGCAAACAAAGCCTATCCCAAAGCCAACCTTAAAAAAATAGAGGATGAAATAACGGCTGCCGCCGGAAAACTCAGCAACTTATCTATTTTCAAAACGCTCGGGGAAGATGAAATCCGCGACATCGTGACCCATTTCCGTATCAAAGCACACCCCAAAGGTGAAATCATTCTTAAAAAAGGCGAACCCGGCATCAAGCTTTTTATCATTCTTTCCGGAGAAGTCGAGGTGGTGGGAGATTATGATGTGGTGATCGCCACCCTGGGAAAAGGGGATATTTTCGGTGAAATGAGCCTTCTTTCCGGAAACCCGGTCAACTCCACCATACGGGTTTCTCAAAATTCAAAAATCATGTGCATGAACGGAAACCATTTCAGAATGATGCTCAACCGGTTTCCCTCCATCCAGATGTATTTCGCCCGTCTTCTGGTGGACCGGCTCGCCAAATCCAATATTGAAAGAATCCATCATCTCTCCAAGGGTATGACCGGCAGTTTTTCCGAAATATCTCCGCCCGAGCTTTTCCAGGCATTGAATATGGCGCAGAAAACCGGAATATTGATCCTCTATCTCTCAGACGGCAGGGCCATGATATCGTTTAGAAACGGAGATGTGGTCTGGGCGGAATATAATGACAGGACCGGCATCGACGCATTCTTTGAAATCGTCAAACAGGTGCGCGGCAATTTCAAATTCGATCCGGCACTTCCCAAAGAACAGGCGGAAGCGCCGGTTCTGGGTGATTTCATGTACCTGCTCATGGAAGGGTTAAACCGGCTCGACGAAGAATCCATCCGGGCGAGCAAAAGATAAAATTTTTAGGCTTTGTATTACTTGCAATTGATTTGAATCCCGGAATGGCAATCCCGGCACGAGCCGGATTTCCCCTTTGCCTTTTCAAACGCTTCTTTTCCTTCCCTGTATGAGAAGACCGCAATGGCAACAGCGCCCAGGGAATCAAACCACCCGATTCCGGTCAGTTCATACCCCAGACTGGAAATCAGCAGGACAAATGACAGGTACAAGCACGTCTGGGTGCAATTGGCGTCGGCGATGATGGCGTCGGATTGGAGCGCCCTTCCCACCTTTAGTTTAAAATGAATCAGAAGCCACATGGTGACAATGGAGATAAGGGAAATCACGATCCCCCAGAACGTGTTTTCCGGTCGCTGTCCTGTATGGAGGTTAATTAAGGCCGTGACAACAAGGCCGGCTGCCAGAACATAAAAAGCAGTCCCCGTTATGCGCAAAGCGGTTCGTTCAAAAGAGTCCGGATTGCTGCCGGGATGGCGCATCATCCTGGAAATCATATGCCAGATGCCGACCCCGGAGACAACCTCCACAAATGAATCCACCCCGAACCCGAACAGCGACAGGGTTTCATCAGCTGCTCCGAAAAAAACAGAAACGACCCCTTCCGCGATATTGTAAAACACCGTGATCCGCGCCAGCAGAAGGGCTGTGGTGTATAAATTTGCCATAGCTACATAAACGCCAAAAAATCCAGATACAGATTCGCTGATTTTTCAGGAAGTTCAATCATGGGAGCATGCCCGACTCCCTCAAAAACGATTTTTTTACTGCCGGGAATCAACTGCTCAAAAAGCGTTGCATTTTTTATGCTGATGATTCGGTCCTGGTCTCCCCAAACAATCAATGTCGGCGCTTTGATGGTTTGAATGGCATCCTCAAATTCAAATCCGCGTCTCTCATGCATATCGGAAAACATCTTTTTGTTTATCTCCTGGTTTTCTACCGCCTTTTCAGCCAGCACGGTGCTAATCGGCCAGGGGATGTATGGCTTTTTCTCCAGGGCGAAATCCATCAGTTTTTCAAAATCATCAGGGCATGTGACAATCAATGGGTTTTTCCCCTCTTTGATCATTTGGGTCAGTTCACACTCGTACCGATGAATTCCCGCCGGGTCGATGAGCAGCAGAGACTTTACCTGATCCGGATAGGCTGCTGCATACAGACATGAAATCGCCCCGCCCATGGAGTTTCCGGCCATATGAAACTTTTCGATCTTCAGCCTGCCCAGAATTTCATGGAGATATTTCACCTGATCTGAATAAGCGTATTTGAGGTTGAAATCCTTCACGCTCTCCCCGTGACCCGGCAAATCAGGGATCACCACATGATATCCGGAATCCAGATGGGCGGCAAACCGCACCCAGTTTTCCTTGTTTGCCGCAAACCCGTGAATCAAAACAATGGTCTGTTTTTTGCCGTCTTTGTTATTTTCCAAATAGGATATGGTCTTGCCGTTCCAATCAAGCTTTTTTTCGGAAAGCCCCGCCTTCCAGTGCTCGCTCTTGAGCGCCGTGTCATATAAACCATACTTGACAGCGGTGCAGGCGGAAAGAAGCCATAAGGATAGAATCAATAAAAACCGGAAAAACCTGCCGTTGAAACTGTTTGTTCTCATGATATGATCCTTTTATTTTTTATCGACAATCACCGCTTTCTTAATGACAATCGCGGTCACCGGCACATCCCCGCCGATGCGTTTTGTGGCGGTAGGTTGCTTTTCAATGGATTCCACGGAATCCATTCCTTCGACGACTTTCCCAAACACGCAATAACCCCATCCCTTGGGGGTTTTGGCCGTAAAATCCAGAAACTGATTGTCCACCGTATTGATGAAGAACTGGGCAGTCGCGGAATTTGGGTCCGGGGTCCGGGCCATGGCAATGGCGCCGCGCTGGTTTTTCAGGCCGTTATCCGCCTCATTGGGGATAGCCGGCCGCGTAGGTTTCTGCTGTAAGTCCTCGGTAAATCCACCGCCCTGGATCATAAACCCCTTGATAACCCTGTGAAAAATCGTGCCGTTGTAATGGCCATCCCGGACGTAGGCTAAAAAATTCTCAACAGTTTTGGGCGCGGCCGCCGGATTCAACTCCACCACAATGTTGCCCTGGCTGGTTTCCAGACGGACGCGGGGGGCGGTCGCCGCTTTTTCTTCGGCGCAAACGATCGCCACGCTCCCGCCAAAAAACATCAGCATCATCATAAAATAAAAAAATCGTTTCATCAGAGGTCTCCTTTTAAAACACTTGAAGTTGACAATCTCCATCCGTTTCTTATGTTAACTTTATATATCACATTGTGATAGTTTTCTTGAAGAAATAAAAATAAGGAGGCTGATCCATGAATGCATTAAATTGTTTTGGAGAAAAATTATCGGCTTTTGTCATTGGAATGGTTTTGCTCGGCCTTGGCATTGTCTTTATTGTCATCGGGTTGACGGTATTGCCCGTTATCGGACTGCTGGTTGCTGCCCCGCTCCTCATCGCGTCGATACCCTTTTTAAAAAGCGCGTTTGTTTCTGCCTGCCGGTATTACGGGGTATAACTGCTGCATCCGTTAACAATTGACAATTACAAAACCTCCATTGTGAATGGCCAACTGACAACTGTGAATTGTCAATTAAATTGAACTTGTTGTTTTTATTCCTGAACCTCGGAAACAACCTGCCCCCTGGAGGTAAAGGAGATGCCCTGCTGGGACCGGGTGCCGATCATGACGGATTCAATAATCGGGGAATGAACCGCCTGATCCGCATTCCATATCACGATAAAATTGGCGCCTGACCCTCCGGTTTCATCCGACTCCTTGACCACGTAGCGGGTGGAGGACATGGGCGCAAGAGAGACAGGATTATTAAGATATTTTTTAATCAGCTTTCCGTTTGTATCGAAATAGTCCACGGATGTAATGGTCAAGGCGTTTTTAAGGTCTGTATTCCTGATGCTCAACGTCACGGCCAGCATGAATTTATATTCCGTATCGCCGCTGTAAATGTGGGAATAGGCCGGCACATAAACGGTCTGGCCTTTTGACAAGTCAATGCCGACTTGGGCCCGGGCGGCTGAAAAAAAGAATAAACACCAGAGACTTAAGATAAGCAGGATTTTTTTAATCTTTGCCATGTTCTCTTCTCCTCGTTGGTATTTTCTAAATTCTTTTAGCGGTTAATTCTGCGGTTCCTAATCTGCGAAACCGCAGAATAATAAACAAGGAATTTCGAAGCATTGTCTTCACTTCTGTGGTTCGAAATTCCTTGTTCGATATTCGATATTTTCATTTTTTTTACCTTAAAACACCAATAATCTTATCCGCAACTTCTTCCGGCGTCAAATCATCCGTATTAATTTCATAATGAGCGGCTGTTTTATATTTTGGGATCCTTGTTTCAAGAACTTCCGCCACTTCTTCTATAAACGTTTTTCCCTCAACCAATGCGGGGCGCTGGACATCTGATTGAATTCTTGAAACAATGGCGGTGACAGTGGCTTTGAGCCAGAATATCCGGGCGTTTTGACCCAGCAGCAGCATATTTTCAGGCCGCTCGATCACCCCGCCGCCGGTGTCGATCACCAGGTTGTCCTTGCCGGAAAGATCCCGGGCCACAGATGTTTCCCTGTCCCGAAATCCCGTCCAGCCGTATTTTTCTACAATTTCCGGAATGGTCAATTTTGCCCGCCGTACAATTTCTGAGTCCATGCCCACATGGGCCATGGCCAGCCGGTCGGCCAAAATACGGCTTACCACGCTTTTTCCAGTGCCCCGATATCCAATCAATACGACGTTCATATTACATCCTTCAATAAGAATTCCAATGGGATATGCACGCGCTTTCTCCATGCCCGCTCTGAATGTTCTTCGCCGGGAAATTTTTTCGTTAACCAGCTTATCCCTTCTCTATAGCCCCTCAACCGCATGACCTCATCCATCTTTTGCTGATAGGGTTCATACTGGGCGTCCATGGCTTCGGTGCCAAAATCAAAATAAACGCGGTGTTTCTCCGGTTCCGGAAGACTCATGGCAAGATATGGAATCATGGCGCCTCTGGCTGCCGGCCAGTGTGTGGAAAGGCAGCCGGCTCCTCTGAAAACGTCAGGGTATTCGCAGAGGGCATAAAGAGAAATAAGTCCGCCGAAGCTCGACCCCATGATAAACGTGTTGGCTTGATCCGGCAGGGTCGGGTATTTGCTGTCAATGAATGGTTTTAGTTCTTTTACAATGAACTTTAAATAGTCATCTGATATAGGCTTTCCGAAATGCTTTAAAAAAAGGCCGCGCTCCTCTTTTGTCGCATATTTCAGGATCGCTTTACCCGGGCCATATTCCCTTCCTCGTGCCGTGGCGCTCCATACCCCCACCACCAGGGCCGGACGGACGCGGTTTTCTTTTGCCAGGCGGTCCAGGGTCTCATGAATTCCCCAGTCCACACCGATAAACGCCGTTTTAGGGTCAAAAAGATTCTGCCCGTCGTGCATGTAAATCACAGGGTATCTCATGCTTCTTTTTTTTGAGGGTTTTTCCGGCAGCCAGACATCCACCTGCCGGGGAGGGATGAGTTTTGAATGAAACGGTTTGTAATGATTAAAAAACCCTGGGGCCATTTATATATATCAGCCAATATTCATGCAAAGATATTTAATTTCAAGATACTCTTCAATACCATATTTTGAGCCTTCCCTGCCGAACCCGGACTGTTTCATGCCGCCGAACGGGGCGGCTTCATTTGACATGATGCCGGTGTTGATCCCCACCATCCCATATTCCAAATCTTCTGATATCCGCCACACTCTGCTGATATCTTTTGTAAACAGATAGGCCGCCAACCCGTAGGGAGAGTTATTGGCCATGCGGACGGCTTCTTGCTCGGTTCTAAAGCGCATAACCGGCGCCACCGGCCCGAAGGTTTCCTCCCGCGCAATGATCATATCTTCGGTGACATCGGCCAGAACCGTGGGTTCAAAAAACGTTTTGCCGAGCGGGTGGCGATGGCCACCGGTTAACAGCCGGGCCCCTTTTTGAATCGCGTCTTTTATCTGAAGCTCAACCTTTATCACGGCGCTCATGTCAATCATTGGCCCTTGCTGGGCGCCGTCCGCAAAGCCATCGGCCACGGTCAACTGTTTGGCCGCCTGGGCCAATCTCATGGCAAAAACATCATGAATGTCGTCCTGAACCAGAAACCGGTTGGCGCACACGCAGGTCTGGCCGGAGTTGCGGTATTTGGACGCCATGGCCCCGGCAATGGCGGCGTCCATATCCGCATCCGAAAACACGATAAACGGCGCATGGCCGCCAAGCTCCAAAGACATCCGCTTGACCGTGTCCGCACATTGCTTCATGAGGATTTTTCCCGTTGCGGTGGAACCGGTGAAACTGAGTTTCCTCACCACCGGATTTCCGGTCAATTCCTCGCCGATGGTGGCGGAATCGCCTGTCACCACGTTGAACACACCGGCAGGAATCCCGGCTCGATGGGCGAGTTCCGCCAGAGCCAGGGCGGAAAATGGCGTTTTGGAAGCGGGTTTGACCACCAGGGTGCATCCGGCCGCCAATGCCGGCGCCGCTTTTCTGGTGATCATGGCTGATGGAAAATTCCAGGGCGTAATGGCCGCGCACACCCCTATGGGCATCCGGCTTACCACAATTCGCTGGGATGGGTTAGGCGCCGGCATGACATCCCCGTAAACCCGCTTGGCTTCTTCGGCAAACCACTCAACAAAAGACGCGGCATAGGCGATTTCGCCCCGGGATTCAACAAGAGGCTTTCCCTGCTCGCTGGTCATCAGAACTGCCAGGTCTTCCTGATTTTCAATAATCAGTTCAAACCAGCGCCGCAGGATTGCGGCTCTTTCTTTCGCCGTTTTTGACCGCCATGCTGGCCATGCGGCATTGGCCGCATCTATAGCCAGGCGGGTTTGTTTCGCGCTCATCTTCGGCACAAAGCCGATGGTTTCACCGGTGGAAGGATTGGCCACCGGCATTTTTTCGCCTGTGGCCGCCTCCACCCATCGACCGTTGATGTATGCCTGCTGATGAAATAAGGATTTGTTGGTTACTTTTAACATATTTCAAGTCTGTTTGTGTCTGTCATTCTTGAATAAAATTTGCTATCAAATCAACAGGGGACGCGCCATCGTCCCCTGTTGATTTTAAAGATTAAATTTTTTATGCAATAAAAAATTAGATGTCGAGCACGCTCACATCCAGGGCATTTGTCTGAATAAAGTTTCTTCTGGGTTCCACTTCATCCCCCATAAGCACGGAAAAGATGTCGTCGGTGTCCACGATATTTTCCACTTTGACCTGAAGCAAAATGCGGGTTTCCGGGTTCATGGTCGTTTCCCAGAGTTGTTCCGGGTTCATTTCTCCAAGACCTTTGTACCGCTGGATGGCAAGCCCTTTTTTTCCTTCTTCCACCAGGTATTGAATTAATTTTTGTTTGTCTGAAATTGATGCCGGAGAAGCGTCTCCTTCTTTGGATAATACGGAAAACGGCGCCAGATTGTATTTTAATATCTTTTTATACAGCATCAGCGCTTTCTGAAAATCAACGGAATAAATCAATCCCCGGCCGATTTTGATGGGCGTCTTGTTTTTGCCGGAAGCGCCTTTGAACATGTCGTTTAAAACGTCAATATCCGTGGACACCGCCATTATTTCATACACGCCCCGCTCTTCATTCCAGGTCACTTCTGAGGCTTCATATCCTCTTTGATTTAATATGGCCTGGAGATTTTTCATTTTATCCTGATCTTTGAGGAAATTTTTATCTTCAACGCCGACTTCCATGAGCAACTCCGCCAGGTCGGCATAAATCCCCCGCTTGTCCAACTGTTTTAAAACGGAAAAATATTCAGCCAGGTTGGAGATGAAAATAAAGAGCTTGTGGCCGGAAATCTCTACGCCCGGATCGCTGGTTTTGACGATTTTCTGGTCGCTGGCGCGTTTGAGAACGAGTTCGGAATACTCTTTTTCGTCCTTAAGGTAAGATTCGCTTTTACCCTTGCCGACTTTAAACAAGGGCGGCTGGGCGATGTAAAGATAACCTTTATCTATAATTTCAGGAAGCTGTCTGTAAAAAAAGGTGAGCAATAATGTTCGGATATGGGCCCCGTCCACATCCGCGTCCGTCATGATGATGACTTTATGGTACTTGATTTTATTAATGTCATATTCTTCCCTGCCGATGCCTGTGCCCAGGGCGGTGATCAGGTTTTTGATCTCCTCGCTTTGAAGCAGTTTATCAAAACGGGCTTTTTCCACATTTAAAATTTTGCCTTTCAGCGGCAGGATGGCCTGGGTTTTACGGTCTCTCCCCTGTTTGGCAGACCCGCCGGCGGAATCCCCCTCAACGATAAATAATTCCCTTTCGGTTGGATCCGTGGCCTGGCAGTCGGCGAGCTTTCCCGGAAGGGTGGAATCCATCATGGCGCCTTTGCTTCGCGCCAGATCCCTGGCCCGCTTGGCCGCGTCCCTGACCCTTGCCGCATCCACGGCTTTTGCGATAATCTTTTTTGCAACCGATGGATTTTCCTCAAAATAAATACTGAGTTTTTCATTTAAAAGCGATTCCACAACCCCTTTGACGTCGCTGTTGCCGAGCTTTGTCTTGGTCTGGCCTTCAAACTGGGGGGACATGATCCGCACGCTCACGATGGCGGTAAGCCCTTCCCGCACATCGTCGCCGGACACTTTGAATTTGAGATTTTTCGCCACTTCAGGGCTGGACGCATATTGATTGATGGCCCTGGTGAGACCGGTCTTAAACCCCACCAGATGAAAACCACCTTCTATCGTATTTATATTGTTGGCAAAAGAAAACAGTTTTTCATTGTAGGTTTCATTATACTGGATGGCAATTTCCACCTGAATATCATTTTTATCGCCTTCAATCAGGATGGGATCATGAAGGGGCGTCTGCCGATGATTCAAATATTTGACAAAAGCTGATAGTCCGCCGGTATATTTAAATTCCTCTTTCTGATCAGACCGCTCGTCTTCAATGGTGATTTTAAGTCCCTTGTTTAAAAACGCCAGCTCCCGCAGGCGTCGGGATAAAGTGTCATAATTGAATTCATCGGTGGTCATGATGGTGGTGTCCGGCTTAAACCGGATTTTGGTGCCGCGTTTTTTCGTATCGCCGGTCACGGTCAATTCACAGGTTTTATTTCCTTTTGAATAAGTCTGGTAATAAATTTTACCATTCAAATACACTTCAGCTTCCAAAAAATCGGACAAGGCATTGACAACCGACACACCCACGCCGTGAAGTCCGCCCGATACCTTGTAGGAATCATGATCAAATTTTCCGCCGGCATGCAGTTTTGTCAGAACCACTTCCAAGGCCGGAATATTTTCGGTTTTATGGATGCCTACCGGTATACCCCGCCCGTTGTCCACCACGCTGACGCTTTTATCGGTATGAATGATCA
>JALOPH010000087.1 GCA_025453995.1 Desulfobacterales bacterium | reverse complement strand
AGTTCGGGATGTTATCTGGAAACCATATAAACTATGTTCGGAGCAACTATCAAATTGATCTTACAAAGGGAAAATGGTAGTTTGGATCATGGACAGGAAACACACAGCCATATATAGGATGACGGACCATTGGGATGACGATTACGTTCCTGGTACACCGGAAGAACGCATTGGTCTCGTCTGGCCACTGACCAGAGAAATTGCTTCTTTGAGCGTAAAGATAGATGTTGAACGAAGACTACAGAGACATGTTACACGCCTTGTCGGACGAGAAGGTTAAGTTCATCCTCGTCGGTGCTTATGCGTTGGCAGCCCACGGTTATCCCCGGGCCACCATGGATATCGATATTTGGGTCATGCCGTCGCCTCAGAACGCCGAAGCCGTGTTGCGGGCATTGCATCGTTTCGGTGCGCCATTACACAATCTTACCAAGGAAGACCTTCAAATGGAGGGAACCATATTCCAGATTGGAGTTGCCCCAAGGCGAATTGACATCATCACCGCCGCGTCTGGCCTAAGGTTTGAAGAAACATTTCAAAATTCAATTCCGGTAAACATCGAAGGAATTGAATTCCATATTCCTTCAATAGACGACTTGATTCGTAACAAAAGGGCAACAGGGAGAACCAAAGATTTAGCCGACGCTGAAGCCTTGGAATCCCTTAAAGACTCCGAACCACGGCATTGAGATGGACGCGCAAAAAATCGCGCACCCCTCATGCCTGGCGTTAAATGCCCCTCAAATTAGGATGCCTGTTATTCTATCTCAAAATATTCTTGACAGAGTACTATAATTTGGTACTATATAACAAATGAAACAAAAACATCGAAAAACACTGGATCTCATTTTTCACAGACCCTTAAGCGGCAGTATCAAATGGGTCGATATTGAGAAAATGCTTATCGCGCTTAGTGCTGAGGTTAGCGAACGTGAAGGTTCCAGGGTCGCAGTATTTTTATTTAATGAGGTAAGGATATTTCATAGACCACATCCAACGCCAGACACTGACAAAGGTGCGGTCTCAAACATTCGAAAATGGCTTGAAAGCCACGGAGTAACACCATGAATATTATGACATATAAAGGACATAAAGCAAAAATCGATTATGACCCTGAAATTGATATGTTTCGGGGTGAAATACTTGGGCTCAACGGAGGAGCCGATTTTTATGGAAAGACACCGGATGAATTGAGGCGGGAGTTTAAGAAGTCGTTGAAGGTATTTCTTGATGTCTGCAAAGAAAAAGGCATTGAACCATATAAAGAATATTCGGGTAAATTCAACTTGCGTGTTTCCCCTCAACTGCATGCTGAAATTGCATTTAGGGCCTCGGCAGAAGGGAAGAGCTTAAATCAATGGATTGTTGAAACTATAGACCAAATTGTTCATACCCAATAATATCCCGGCATTCAACACCTCACTGGTGCCGAACAAAAAACAGTCGGCACAGTTCAATCGTCCTCAAACAATATGATGTGACAACAGGTCTCTTGTGGGTATATTGTAATTACATTAACCACAATTGGAGTCTAAAATGACGACTTTAATCAGAATAGGAAATTCACAGTGAATCCGTATTCCAAAGGCGATAATTGAGCAAGCACGATTAGAAAACAAGGCCATGTGTAGTTGTCTCCCCTGATGAAATGGCTGCTCTGAGGACCGCGATTGTTGCCCCAATGACATCCAAGGGATTTAGCTGCCCAACCAGAATTCAATATGCATTCCAGGGTAAAAAAGGATTAATCTTGCTTGACCAATTGAGATCTGTTGACAAATCCAGGTTAATTCAAAAAGTTGGTGTAATTTCCCAAAATGCTCAGATCAAAATTATCAATTGTTTGCAAGAGCTTTTCGCGTATTAAGGGGCTAACAAAACGTTGAGGTTTGATGGGCATGGAGGGGCTGATTTTAACAGTTTCTGCACTGTATGTCAGCTTCATAATTTTTTTTGCCTGAATTACCGCTTCACGCTTGCCGCAATTGAACTTTCAGTCACAATCAGGAGGAAAAGCCCGCATGAACGAACCCGCTCCCCGATTCTGGGAAATCTTCTTCGAGGTTTTTGAAAATCTGCCAAGGCAGGGCCCCGGCAACCGCGCTTGCGCCGCAAGGGCTCTTGGTCTTTGCCGTGAACTTCCACAATCCCCTGCGATTCTTGACCTGGGATGCGGCGTCGGCGGGCAAACCCTCCAGCTCGCCGAGCTCACTTCGGGTTCCATCGTGGCGATCGACAGCCATGCCCCGGGCATCGAACGGCTGAAGGCGGCCGTCGCCAAGCGTGGGCTTTCGCAGCGCATCAGCCCGATTGTTGGAGATATGGCCCGCCCGGGACAGCCGCCTGGGAGCTTTGACCTCATCTGGTCGGAAGGGGCGCTTTACAACATCGGAATCCGCAACGCCCTTGGCATCTGTCATGGGTTGCTGCGCCCCGGCGGTTACCTGGCTTTCACTGATGCGGTGTGGCGCAGGGAGAATCCGCCTCCTGAGGTCAAGGCCGGGTTCGATCAAGACTACCCGGCCATGGGATGGCTGGATGATGATGTGGCGGCGATACAGGACTGCGGATTCGAACTGATCGGGCACTTCACCCTCCCGGATGAAGCATGGTGGGACGATTTTTACACTCCCATGGAAGCCCGCATCGCGGAGTTGCGCGTCCGTTACGCCGGCGATATGGAAGCCTCGGCCATACTCGATCAGCTCGCCATGGAACCCGAAATGCACCGCCGTTACTCCGACTTTTACGCCTATGAATTCTTTGTGGTACGACGTCCTGTTTGCGCGGCCACGGCCTGAGACGATCAAAACGCACACAGATCGCGCCTGCCGACCGCGCTGCAAGCGGCTGCCGGGCTTGACCGATTATCACAAAATGAACTTGAAACATATGCATAAAAAATACGCTTGTCTCCGGCTGAGCATTTCGTTTAGCTTAACCATTGACATTATATGCATTAAATTATATTTTTATGCATAAGGAGAACGGCCATGAGAACAACCCTTGATTTACCTAAAGACTTAATTGATGAAGCAATGAAAGCCACCCAAATCCATACAAAGACTAAGCTGATCATAACTGCATTAGAGGATCTAATCAGAAAATCAAAAATATCTGAATTGAAGAACTTCAAAGGCAAAGTTGATTTAGGCATTGACATGGATTCTCTTAGGGATCGCAAATGCCGGTCTTAGTTGATACATCTGTATGGGTAGATTATTTCAGAGGCGGCGATAATTCTGCAAAACTTGATTTACTGATAGATGAAAACCTCGTTGTCATTAACGATCTTATTCTTGCGGAGCTTGTTCCATTTCTTCGGATTCGCAAACAACAAAATATTATCAATCTTTTGTATAATGTTAAGAATTTAATATTGGAAATTAACTGGAATGAGATCATTGAGTTCCAATTCAAATGTTTGAAAAAAGGTTTGAACGGAATCGGTATTCCGGACCTGATCATTGTCCAGAACGCAAAGCAAAATCGGTGTAAAATCTTCACTCTTGATAGCCATTTCAGCCTCATGCAAGATAGCCTCGGGATCAAATTAATGGTATAAAAAGCCGAACGCCACCCATCTAACCGGCAAGTTATCTCCTCGTGGGCATCGGGGGGGGGCGACGGCGACTTTTAAACAGGCAAGACAGCAAAATTTTTTGCTGTATATAATCTTCCTGAACTGATATTAAGCAAAAATACTTTCCGTCAAAGTATGCTGCCAATAATGACGCTTAATATCAGTTCAGGGAAATTATGGAATTCATCGCCGACCTTCACATTCATTCCCGCTTTTCCAGGGCAACAGCCAAAAACCTCGATTTTGAAAATCTATACATGGCCGCCCGGATCAAGGGGATCACCGTGGTGGCCACCGGCGACTTCACCCATCCGGCATGGTTTGCCGACATCTGCGAAAAACTTGTCCCCGCAGAACCCGGGTTGTTTAAATTAAAAGACGACCTGGAAGCCGGCTGCGACAAAAAACTCCCCTTTGCAAGCCAGTCTCCGGTCAGGTTTATATTAAGTTCAGAGATCAGCAATATTTATAAAAAAGCAGGCAAGACCCGGAAAATCCACAACCTGGTATTTCTCCCAGAATTGGAAGCCGCGGCCCGGTTCAATGCCCGGCTGGATAAAATCGGCAACATCAAATCCGACGGCCGTCCGATCCTGGGCCTGGATGCAAAAAACCTGCTTCAAATCGTTCTGGACACATCCGGCCAGGGTTTTCTGGTTCCGGCCCATATCTGGACCCCCTGGTTTTCCCTGTTTGGGTCAAAGTCCGGGTTTGACGCTGTTGAAGAATGCTTTGAGGATTTAACGCCCCATGTCTTTGCCGTAGAAACCGGGCTGTCATCAGACCCTGCCATGAACTGGCGGATTGGCAATCTGGACGGCCGCACCATTATTTCAAATTCCGACGCCCACTCCCCGGCAAACCTGGGCCGGGAAGCCAACCTCTTTAACGTTGACCTGACATACGCGGCCATCAAGTTCGCACTTGAAACCGGCAATCCAAAACAATTCCTGGGAACCCTGGAATTTTATCCCCAGGAAGGCAAGTACCACCATGACGGCCACCGGAAATGCAATGTCAACCTCCATCCCGCCCAATCCATCAAGATCAGGGATCTTTGCCCGGTGTGCGGCCACCCCATGACACTGGGCGTGCTCCACCGGGTGGAGGAACTCGCCGACCGGCCCCAAGGAGAAAGACCGGAAAAAACCCATCCTTTTTATAATATCATCCCGCTGGCCGAGATGATGGCGGAAATCGCAGGAACCGGCGCCAAAAGCAAAAAGGCCGATCAACTCTACCAAACCGCCATCGAGCGCCTGGGGCCGGAACTGGATATCCTCAATAGGAAGCCGATTGAAGAAATTGAAAAAGCAGGCATCCCGCTACTTGCCGAAGCCATTTCCCGCATGCGCTCGGGCCGCATCCATATTGAAGCCGGCTATGACGGCGAATACGGCCGCATTACCGTGTTTTCCCCGGGGGAAAAAGACAATCTCATGGGACAAAAATCCCTGTTCCGCGATGATTCTTCCCCGAAGAATCATAAACAAAATTTTCCGCACCAGGCGAAACTCAATTTTAAAAAAGATGCTGCGGCGGCAAAAGGGGCTCAAACCCAGGCTGAAATTCAATCAGTTTCGCCTGGTGCGGAAAATTTAAATGAAGAGCAAAAAAAGGCGGTCACCCATGGCACCGGCCCGGCCATCATCATTGCCGGTCCGGGAACCGGAAAGACACGCACCCTGACGCATCGGATCGCCTACTTGATCAAAAACAAGAATGTTGACCCGGCAAGCATTCTTGCCGTCACCTTCACCCACAAGGCCGCCAGGGAAATGTCTGAACGGCTGAGCCTCCTGCTGGGCAAAAATACCGCGCTGCCCCTGACAGCCACTTTTCATGCCTTGTGTTTCAAATTATTAAAAGAGCAAAAACCCTACGCCGGGCATTCCATTGTCGATGACGCGGGAAGAATCGCCTTTATCAAAGACGCCATTGAATCAAGCGGCATCCAACTCAACGATATCTATTCCAAACCGGAAAATTTGTGCAGTCTTGTCATCGCCGCCAAGCAGCAGATGCTTTCCCCGTCTGACAATCTCCATCAAATATGCGGCGATTCCGACCCGTCTGCGGTTTCAGCCGTCTATGCGGCCTATCAGCAATTGCTCGAGGCCCAGCAGCTCTTTGACTATGAGGATCTGATATTTCATGTGGTGAAATATCTCGAAGACGATACGAGTTTTACAAATTCCTGCCGTTCAAGATATCCCTTCCTGTTTGTGGATGAGTATCAGGATCTGAACCTGGGCCAATACCGCATCATCAAGGCGCTTGCCCCGCCAGACGGAAACATTTTTGTCATCGGCGACCCGGATCAGGCCATCTACGGGTTCCGGGGGTCTGATGTGGCCTATTTTCAACGATTCCTGGATGATTTCCCTGCTGCCGCCCAATACCGGCTGACGCAAAACTACCGATCCGCTGAAACCATTCTGGAGGCATCCCACCAGGTTATCTGCGGCCATTCTTTGAATTCCGGAGACTCGCGGGTTTATTCCGGGATTTCAGGATTGGCCGCCATCCACATCCTGGAGGCGGAAACGGAAAAATCAGAAGCCGTGGCCGTGGGAAAAGCCATAGAGCAGATGGTGGGCGGAACGGGATTTTATTTTGAGGATTTTGGGAAAAACAAAGGCGACTGCCGGGCCGAGCACCGGGCGTTTTCCGATTTCGCAGTTTTGTACAGAACCCATGCCCAGGGTGATTTCTTCGCCGAAGCATTTTTAAAAGCCGGACTGCCTTTTCAAAAAGCCAGCAGGGAAATGGTTTCCAACAGTAAAAAAATCATCACCCTCCTGGCTCTGCTTAAACTCATGGAGGGCTTCGGCATGTGTTCGGATCTGGAAGCCGCAGCTATGGCTTTTGGGGAAACAATTCCCTGGCAGGACCTGGACGCAATCAAAGACTTGGCAATGACAAATAAAAATCTCATTTCCAGTATTCTGGACAAAACAACACCCCTTTCACTGGAAGGAATCAGCGATGACGGATGCCGGTCCCTCCAAAACATTTCCGGCCGCATAGATGTTTATGCCCGCCAGACCGCCGGTTGGGGCATAGACAAAAAAATTTCATTTCTGGGCGCGAGAATCAAAGCCGGAAAGTCTTCTCCAGATCCATCCGCAGATGCGGCGTTTGAATATGTTGTATCCATTGCCCGGCCCTTTGGGAAAAACATTGACGGATTTTTGGAAACCATCGCCCTGCAGAATGATCCGGACATATATGATGAAAAAAGCCAGAAGATCGCGCTCATGACGTTTCACGCGGCCAAGGGGCTTGAATTCCCGGTTGTGTTTGTCGCTGGGTGCGAGGACGGGTTTATTCCTTTTATCCTTAAGGACAAGGGCTCCTGGGATATGAATGAAGAAAGACGCCTGTTCTACGTGGCCATGACCCGGGCTAAGGAGGAGTTGTTTTTCACCCGCGCCAAGACCAGAAGGATATTTGGAAAAGCCGAACCCCGCCGGATGTCGCCGTTTGTGTCAGACATTGAAGCCAGGCTCATCCGGCAGGAGCGCGCGGAAGTAAAGCCCAGAAAGCACGAGCAGGTTCAATTGACGCTGTTTTGATGAGATCGCTTGATTTGCAGGATTGTCGCCGTTATAATCTCTTAAAAAAAATTATAAAATAAGGGATTTTCCGACATGAACCCAATTTTTGAATTCGATCGGTTGTACCCTTACGCCCTGCCGCCGGCCTTCACATTTCTGGTCAGTATTTTTCTGGCGGCCCTGATCATTCAGAAAGGCGACCGGAACAAGGAAAACAGGCTCTTTGTTTTTTTCTGCCTTCTCCAGGCCCTGATCAGCCTTGAAATCGCGTTAAATACCTTCATCGCATCTGAACATACCGCACTTGCCATCAGCCGGTTTGCCGATATGTTTTATGTATTTATCATACCGGTTTCCGTTCATTTCATTTTTGAAGCCATCGACTTCTCCCACGGGAAAAAAATGATCCGGTGGCTGTATGTTTTCAGTTTTATCATGTCGCCTCTCACCCAGACGCAATGGTATTTTTCCGGGATAAAAAGATTTTCTTTCGGATACTTTACCCAGGGCGGACCGGCGTTCCAGTTATTCGGTCTTGTGGGGCTTGGATGCATGGTTTATGTTATTCCTATCCTATATGGTGAAGCCAGCCGCGCCCCGTCATCAGAAAAACGGATAAAAGCCCTGTTCATCCTTTACGGCCTTGTTGCAAACGTCGCATTGACTGCGGGCAATATCCTGCCCATCCTCGGTTTTAACATATACCCCCCGGGGAATTTCGGATTTATCCCGTTGGGCCTTATTGCCTATGGACTGCTCCAGCACAACCTGTTTCAAACGACAAAAGGCGGAATCAGCAAGGATTTCATACCCAGGCTGTTAACCATTGCTGCCTGGACGCCGCTCTTTGCCGCGGTCTTTTTCTGGCTGATTTCAAAGCCAGGCCCATTTTATCCCGACATAGCCGGCCGGATCTTTCCATACGCGCTTCCGCCCATTTTCTCATATATTTCATGTTTCGTATTGGCCACGTTCTGCTTCATGCAGCGGACCATTAAATCATCGATTATCCTTTTCGGACTGATTGCGACCCTATGGGGGTATCTCAATATCGATATCGCATTTAACATGCTTCACACGGACTCGAATCTTGCCCTGCAGGTCAGTCGTTTTTGCCACATTTTTCTGGTATATCAAATCGGGCTTTCCGTCCATTTCATCTATTCGGTCATCGGACGGAAAGAGCGATGGGCGCTTGTGTATCCGTGTTACGCGCTCGGATTTTTCCTGATGCTCTTTACTCAGTCCAACTGGTATTTTCAGGGGACATATGAATACTATTGGGGATTTTTTGCCAAAAAAAATATTCTTTTTGATCTGTTCGGCGCCGCCTCGTTTGCTGTGATCATATGGGGCATCATTATTTTATATAAGGCCATCAGAAAAGAAACAGATATCGACCTGAAAAAAAAATATTTCTATGTCCTGATCGGCGTCCTGGTGACCGGGGTATTTAATTTATTCAATATCCCCGCCTTAAACGGCATCGCGCTCTATCCCCTGGGAAACTTCACCTTCATCCCCATTCTTATCATGGGATACGGGGTTTTCCGGCACAATATCTTAAAAATCAACGTTTACACCCGGAAAAAAATTCTGGAAAAAACCATCCGGGCCGCCTTGACGGCCGGATACATATCCTTGATCCTCATATTTTACTGGGCCATCAATAAAAACGCGGGGGCTGCGACGCCATATATCAGTTTCTGGGGCGGACTATGGGGCTCATTTGATCCATCGCATCTGTTGGGGGAAATATATCCCTATGGCATCCCGCCCCTGATCGCATTTTTCTGCGCGACTTATTTCGCCGCTGTGGCCCTTCGTCTGGGTCAAAACCAGCCAGAGGCCCTGATTTTCAGCCTGCTGTGTTTTCTGATGGCCTTTGTGAGTTTTGACATCCTGATGAATGGCATCGTCAAAGACGAAGCCATCGGAATGCAGATCAGCCGGTTGACCCATCTGCTGCTGGTCTTTGCGCCGGCATTCTGCCTTCATCTGATCTATATCGTGACCAGGCATCGAAACAGATGGTGGCTGATTTATGCCGCCTATGTCTTCGCCCTGGTCATGATGCCCCTGACCCAGACAGGGCATTATATACACGGCATGCGCCATTACTTTTGGGGGTTTTTCGCCAAGGGCGCTCTTCTTTTTGATGTTTTCGCCTTAATTTTCGTCGCCGCTTTGGGGTATGGCGCTGTTCTGCTGATCAAGGCCTACAACCAAACCGAACCGCCCTTGCTCAAACACCGCCTTTTTTATCTGGCTTCCGGATTCGTCCTTTCCGGGGCGATGTATATGGGAAATGTTTTCACCTTAAAAGGCTATGAAATCTATCCGCCGGGGAATTTCGTATTTATCCCGCTTATGCTGTGGGCCTATGCGCTTTTTAAACAAAATCTCAATGACGTGCTGCAGATCACCCGCAAAATATTATTCTATCTTGGACTTTTTGTTGCTGCATCCATCATCGCCATTTCATATAAAAAAACATTCCCCAGCATCTGGTCCGCGGAAATCTACCTTCTGGGGATTGTGATATCCATTATCATCCTCGGCGGGGTCGCATACGTCTGGAATAATATACTGACGCTTTTTTTCGGGGAGCAAAAACAGAAACTGGAACAGATTTTGGAAACCGTTCACAACAATCTCTCCACATCACAGTCAATGAATTCAATCTTTGCAATATTGAAAACCACCATATTCCATGAATTGCAGTGTTCCGCTTACACCATGCTCATTGCCGAAAAACCAAAACCCTCGGCCATCGACGGTAACGCGAAAGTTCAAACCGTTTTTTCCGGATGGGAATCCTCAAATCCAAGGAAAAACGTGTTTTCAGGGACTGCCCCTGTCATACGACAGGACTCCTCCGTGGCTCTGGAAGCGGGGCACCCGCTTCTGCCCATGTTTGGTCAGTATTTCAGCCTTACGGCACGGGAACAGATTGAAGAGTGGTTGCTGGAGAAGGATATGGTTTTGGACTCAAAAGACCCTTTGTTTCAGGCGGAATTTATCCTTCCCATCTATTTTGAGGACCGTTTGAGCTGCCTGATTCTTTTTGGAGATAAAATCGACGGCTCTCTCTATTCAAGAGACGAGAAGGAATTCCTCCACCAATTCGGCCTGTCCCTGGGGCCTTATCTTGAAAATGCGAAACTGATCGGGGAATTTGAGAAAAAAGTCGAAGAGCGCACCTACGCGCTCAAAAAGGCGCTCAATGAAACCAAGGCCAAGGAGGAGGAAATCACCCATATCAATGAGGTGATTCAAACCATCAACTCCACCCTGGATTTAAACATCATCTTATCTTCTTTTGAGCAGGCGCTCCAGAGCATATTCGACTTCAACCAGATCGGCATTTTCCTGGTTTCGGACTCCGACAACCGCCTATTTTTAAACAACTATGCGGGCAGCGGGGTTACCGAAGACAAAATCCAGGCGCTGAAAAATATATCCCTTCCCATCCAACCCGGCGTCAGCATGAATTGCGAAACCGTCTTGCGGAAAACCCCGGCCTTCTTTCCAAATGTCACCTTGGACCTGATCAAAAGCGCCACCCCCACCGATAAGAAAGCTTTTGAAATCAACCCCATACAGGCCATGCTCTTCTGCCCGCTCGAGTTTCAGAAAAAAGTCATCGGGACCGTGGTCTTTGCGCACACGGAAAAACCGTTTCATCTTGAGGAATCCGGCATTGATAAAATTCAACGCTACGTCTCCCAGATCGCCACTGCGGTGAACAATGCCCGGCTCACGGATGAAACACACAAAGCGCTTTTGGATGCCAGAGCCAAAGAGCAGGAAATCTCCAGAATGAACCGGATTGTCCAGATCGTCAATTCAACCCTGGACTTAGACAAAGTGGCTGTTGCCGTCAGCGGAGCGCTCAAAAGAATATTCGACTTTGACCAGATGAGCATCCAGCTGTTGAATGAAAGCGGCGAAAATCTTGTCTTTATCAAGGCATACGGAGGGAGATCGACCGACTGGCAGCTTGAAAAACTGCTCGATAAGCGGATTCCGCTCACTGAAACCGAAAGTGTTTTTATCCAGCCGATACTCAAAAGAAGACCGGTATATATCCGCCAAATAACGCCCGAAAGCATCACCCTGATGTCGCCTTCTGACAGGGAAATTTATCAGTTTTCCCGGGCCAAGGCCTATCTTTTCCTGCCCATTCAGGTTCACAATGAAATCATCGGCACCATCGGATTCGGAAACACCCAGTCGTTTTTCGCCCTGGGGAAAAAGGATATTGAGCGGATCGAACACTTTGTTTCCCAGATCGCCACCGCCATCCACAATGCCCGGCTCTATAATGATTTAAGCAAAGCCCGTTCGGAAGCGGAATCCGCCACAAAATACAAAAGTGAATTTTTGGCCAACATGTCCCATGAAATCCGGACGCCGCTAAACGCCATCCTTGGATTGACGGGCCTGACATTGAACACCGCGCTGACCCCCAAGCAGAAGGACTACCTGATAAAAATCAAGGATTCTTCAAACGCCCTGTTTCGGATTGTCAACGACATCCTGGATTTTTCCAAAATCGAGGCCGGCAAGCTCGATCTTGAAAACGTAGAATTCAAGATTGACGATACCATGACCCATCTGGCCAATATGTTTTCCGGACAGGTCGCGGACAAGGGGATCGAAATGATTTTTACACGCTCCCCGGATATCCCGGAAATCCTGGAAGGAGATCCCCTGAGACTTGGGCAGATCTTAACCAACCTGGTCAGCAATGCCTTCAAATTCACCGATGACGGCGAAATTCTGATCCGCGCCGAGCTTTTGCGCAAAGAGAACCACCAGGCTGTGTTGAAATTTACGGTCAAAGACACGGGTATCGGCATTGATCCGGATCGACTCCAGATGCTGTTCGACCCGTTTACCCAGGCGGACGGCTCCACCACCCGCAAATATGGCGGCACCGGCCTGGGTCTTGCCATCTGCCGGCAGCTCGTGGCCATGATGGACGGGGAAATTTCCGCCCAAAGCGTTCCCGGAGCGGGAAGCGCCTTTTCCTTCACCGCAACTTTCCGGTGTCCCAGCGGGAAGGCCAAAAAACTTCCCGCGCCCCATCCGGACCTTCGGGGATTGAAAGTCCTGGTGGTGGACGACAATAAAACTGTCCAGCTGATTCTGATGGAAGTTCTCGCATCCTTTAATTTCGAGCCCACAACCGTAAGTTCCGGAGAAGCCGCGCTGGCCGCCCTGATTGAGGCAAAAAAAAATAATCCCTTCGACCTCATCCTTCTTGACTGGAAGCTGCCCGGCATGGACGGCATCGAGTGCGCCCGCCAGATTCGAAAACATCCGGATTTCAGCGGTCTCCCCATCGTCATGATGACCGCTTTCGGCCGGGATGATGTTAAGGACCTGGCGGATCAGGCCGGCATCAACGCCTATCTCACCAAGCCCATGACATCCTCCATGATGATTGATACCTTTATGGAAGTATTCGGAAAAATTACCCGAC
>JALOPH010000274.1 GCA_025453995.1 Desulfobacterales bacterium | reverse complement strand
TCTTTGAGTTCTGCCGGGTTTTTTTATGGTGTGGGAGCAGATGAAACAAACGGAATACCAGAAATGTCTAAAGGAAATGTTTGCCCTCCATCGATTCGGCATTAAGCTGGGTCTGGATCTGATATCCGACATATTAAAAAAACTGGATAATCCTCAAAACGCTTTCTCCAGCATTCATATTGCGGGAACCAACGGAAAAGGTTCCATCGCCTCCGCGCTGTCGGCTATACTGGGTGAAGCCGGTTTCAGCGTCGGTCTTTACACATCCCCCCATCTGATCCGTTTTAATGAGCGGATCAAGATTAACAACAATGAGGTGTCGGATGAGGAAGTCGTCTCCGCCCATAAAATGGTCAGATCGGTGCGCGCAGGATCACGGGAACCGACTTTTTTTGAATATACAACTGCGATGGCATTCTATCTTTTTGCAAAATCCAATGTGGACTGGGCGGTTATCGAAACCGGCATGGGCGGCCGCCTCGACGCAACCAACATCTTGTTGCCTGACATATCAATAATTTCCAATATCGGCATGGAACATCAATATTATCTGGGGAACTCCATCGCCCGGATCGCTTCTGAAAAAGGCGGGATCATCAAAAAGAATACACCGGTGATTACCGGCGCTAAGAACAAAGATGCCCTGCGCGTATTGCGGGAAATTGCGTCAGACAGGTCTGCGCCATTTTATCGTCTGGGCGAGCATTTCAAGGTTCGCCGTCAACCATCGGGAACTTTTTCATATTACGGGATGGCGCATACCTGGAAAAATCTATACGCAAGCCTGCCGGGAGATCATCAGGTGGATAATGCAGGCGTTGTTCTGGCTGCCTGCGAGGTTCTGCAACGCAAAAAAATACCCGTTGATTTCTCTTCAATCAAACAAGGGATCGAAACATTCAAATGGCCCGGAAGGCTTGAAGTCATCGCCGGGTCACCCGACATTCTCATCGACGGCGCCCACAATCTCATGGCGGTAAAAATCCTTACCAAATATTTGTCGGAATTTATGAATGGTCGAAACATTACCTTAGTCATCGGAATTCTGGATGACAAACCCCATCAGTCCATGCTTAAAACATTGCTGCCGTTGGCTCATCGCATACTATTGACGCAGCCAAAAATCGACCGGAGCCTTCCGCCCGAAAAACTGTTCCATGTTGTCAAGTCTCTGGGGAAAAGCGCCGTCATGATGCCCGATGTAGGAGAGGCGGTCAACTTCGCGCTGAATACATCGCCGCCGGATGGCCTTGTTTGCATTACAGGCTCTCTTTATGTGGTCGGCGAAGCCAAAGAAGCACTCATGGCCAGGGGAATTCCTACCGGATGATTTTTTTATGTATTTCCAGGCAATCCCCTTTTTCCTCCTTGACTTAAAATATCGAATTCTTTATTTACTAAATCAACGTGCGCCCGTGGCCCAGGGGATAGGGCGTCAGCCTCCGGAGCTGAAGATCGCTGGTTCAAGTCCAGCCGGGCGTACCACAAAGTAAACATGCCCATTAAACTCATCGATTCCGCTAATATCGCAAGGCGTCTTTAATGGATTGTGATTTCATATAAACGGATTGATGATTGCTATGCCGAACCAATTCAAACATCCTTAAGGAGAAAAACTATATGACAATTAGCCAGGAATTGTTGGACATTTTGGTATGCCCGAAATGCAAGGGTAAAATTTATTTGAACGACAGGAAAGACGGCCTGATTTGCGATAAGTGCAAACTGCTCTATGAAATCAGGGATGATATTCCAGTGATGCTCATTGACGAAGCAAAACCCTTTGATCATTGATTTGTTTACCTGTCGAGCGATGATATGAGCCAGCCCCAGATTTCCAAACCGGCCAAACTCATCATCGGCGTTTTTACGAACACGACCGACATTATCTCTCCTGCCGCTAATTTTTTTATTGAAGAATTCGGCGTCATTGATCTGGTCAGCCCCTGGTTCCCCTTCACGGACACAACCTATTATGAAAAAGAAATGGGAAGCGGCCTGTTCAGAAGAATGATGTCATTTCGGAACCTGATTGATCCCTGTTTGCTTTCATCAGTCAAGCACAAAACCAACCAGATTGAAAAAAAATTTTCAACCCATGGCAAACGAAGGATCAATATTGATCCCGGCTATATCACCCATGAGCGTTTTGTTTTAGCCACAGGGAAAAATTATACGCACAGAATTTATGTTGGAAACGGCATCTTTGCGGACCTGACACTAATTTACCAAAGAGGGGGGTTTCAAACCCTCCCCTGGACCTATCCGGACTATGCCAAAGAGAATATCCGGTCTTTCCTGACCCGGGTCCGCAAAAAATATACCATTGATATCAAAGAAGAGCTGAATAATGATCAAAAGCATGACAGCATTTGCCCGGTCTGAAGTTTCCGTTGAGGACATATACGTATCATTGGAATTGCGCGGATATAACAGCCGGAATCTGGACCTTGCCATAAAAATCCCTCAAATATATTCAACTGTAGAGGATAAATTGCGGCGGGCACTCACAGACCGGATTGCACGTGGCCGGATTGAAATTAAAGTTTCCATTGAGAACAATTCAGAATTTGCCGAAACTTTCTCCGTCAATGAGTCTCTTGCGCAAGCATATCACACAGCCTTGATACGCTTGAAAAGCGCGTTAAAGTTAGCGTCGGAAATTCCTTTGGAAGTCGTTGCAAAAAAAAACGGAGTAATAGAATCCACAGAGAATGAAATAAATACAGAAGAAATCTGGACTGTCGTTAACACATGCCTGGAAAAAGTTCTTGCCGAGTTTGATGCCATGAAATCCGCCGAAGGCCAGTCCCTGGAAACTGATCTCTTGTCACGCCTCGCGTTTATAGAAGATTGCATCAACCGCATTGACGATCAGGCATCAGGAATGCTCGGCTACTATCAAGAAAAATTGCGTGACAGAATTAACGTCCTGACCAGCGGGTTGGTTGAACTCGATCCCGCGCGGATTGCACAGGAGGCTGCCCTGCTGGCAGACCGAAGCGATATTTCTGAAGAAATCGTCCGGGCCAGAAGCCATCTGGCCCAGTTCCGCCAGATCATGAAGGCGCCCTCCCCTTCAGGGCGGCCTCTGAATTTTCTGCTTCAGGAATTTAATCGCGAATTCAACACCATGGGCAGTAAAGCCGGAAAGGCGCTGATATCCCATCTTGTGGTTTCGGCAAAAACTGAACTTGAAAAACTCAGGGAGCAGATCCAGAATGTGGAATAGAAAATGGAGAAAACTATGTCTTATACACTTTTGAATATCGGTTTTGGGAGCACGGTGGTGGCCGATGAAGTCATTGCCATCCTCGCGCCGAACTCTTCCCCCATGAAGCGTCTTCGGGATGAAGCCAAGGATGACAAGCGCCTCATCGACGCCACGCACGGCCGCAAAACCAGAGCCATTATCATCATGAAAAACAACCAGATCGTACTCTCAGCCATGCAGCCGGAGACCTTGTCCCAGCGATATGCGGTGCTGGCGGAGAAATAACCGGCGCTTGCAATTTATGAATAATACACCGCCCGACCATCCGATGACTTCCTCTGATGCCATGAAAAAAGGCCGGTTGTTTATCATTTCCGCGCCATCCGGTGCCGGTAAAACAACGCTTGGCAAAGCAATACTGAAACGCTTCCCGGAGATGTTGTATTCCATTTCTCATACCACCCGCCCGCCCCGCACAGATGAAGAAAACGGGGTGGATTATTTTTTTATTTCAAAGGATGAATTTAAAAAAAACATTAAAGATGGCAAATGGCTTGAATGGGCAAAAGTCCATGACAACTATTACGGCACCTCATTGGAATTCATTGACCGCAACCTTTCGGAAGGCAGAAATATTCTTCTTGATATCGATGTGTCCGGCGCCAGACAGGTCCTCTCACATCTTCCCCACAGCGTGGCCATCTTCATCTTGCCCCCATCCTTTGAAACTTTAAGACAAAGGCTTGAGTCGCGCGGCACTGAAAGCCCGGAAACAATTGCCAAACGGCTTAAAAATGCTGAAGTTGAAATCGCCCAAAAGCATCTCTATCAGCACCATGTGATCAACGACTCACTCAATGAAGCCATTGAGCGAATATCACTCATTATTAAATCCCACATGTTCCGGAATAGGAAAGACACGACTCAAACCCGGAGGTGATCCCCATTAAAACAGAAATTCTTTATGGCATTCACCCTGTAACCGAAGCGCTGGCCG
>JALOPH010000086.1 GCA_025453995.1 Desulfobacterales bacterium | reverse complement strand
GGTTGCGGTAAAAGCTGTGGGAGCAAACGGTACGATTGCGGTTTTTGTGGCCGCAGAGCATCCGGCGCTGTTGCAGGCCTGGACATAATATGAAAAACTGACCGTTGTTTTGTTTCCGTTGGCCAATGTGTCTGTATAGCTAGTCGTGGTTGCAGTATTGATGAGCGTCCAGTTGGATGAGGGCGTTTTCCGGAATACCTTATATGAAGTCGCGCCGCTGGATGCGGTCCAGGTCAGGTTGACATTGCTGGCGGATGTGGAAGTTGCCTTGAGATTTGTCGGCGCTGCCGGCTTGGTGGTCCCGCCGGAGCACAGGGTAGCTTCCGTCAGTGTTTTTTCGGTTATCGTCAATGTCGTGTTGGTTGGCTGGGCCGGCCCCGGCGACCGGATGGTCAAATTTGGTTTTGATGATTCAAATGTTCCTTTTGGCGCTGAAAGGCCGGCGGTTCCGCTGGTGAGCGTCACGTTCTTGATCGGGGTACAGCCGGAATATGATCCGGCATCGTCCAGCGTGATGCCGAAGGTTTTCATGGGGCCGCCCACCGGGTAGGAATCCGTCATGCCGGATAAAAAATATGAGCTCCCGGTACTCATCACAGCGCCGAATTCATTGCCTGCAGCCCCGAATTTTTTCATCCAGACAGGGGACAGTGTGGACGGGTTGATTTTTCCATAAAGAATGTCCGCATCCATGGCTGTGGCGCTGATTGCCATGCTGGAGCCAGAAAGCAGCAACTGACCGCTTGTTTCTATAAGCTGGGCCGCTTGATTTATATTCCCGTCGGTCAGTGTTTTTTGCAACTGGATGACTCCTGCAGAGGACAATTTCATGAGAAGTATTTTGGAAATAAATGAAAAAGGCGGGGTCATGTTGAAACGGGAGACTGCACCGCATAAAATTAATGTGCCATCGCTGTTTTCAATCAGATTGTAGACTGCGACATCATCATCGGTGTTTCCATATGTCTTCTGCCAGAGAAACGTTCCGGAGCTGTTTAATCTAATCAGGAAAAGATTGTCAATGCCGGTGGCGCTTTCCGTTGTCCCCATAACCAGGATATCCCCGTTTTTCATCAGGTAGAGCGCATCCGCGTAATTATATCCGGATTTGGAAAAGAGATTTTTCCAGCCGATATTGCCGTCGGCATCCAGCTTGAAAACCAGGATATCCTTGCCGGTCGTGCTGGCAACCTCTGCCAGGGCGATATATCCGCCGGCGCTGAGTTCCACCATGTCGACGCCCCGATCATCCATGCCGTTATGAATGGCTTTCGCCCACTTGAGGCTGCCGGAAGAGTTGATCTTGCCGATCAAAATATCGTAATCCCCGGCGGAGGAGCTGTAAGAATTGGTTTCCCCAATGCCGAAAAAACCGCCATCCTTTGATAGTTCGGAATAAACGGCATCCTCATCCCTTGAACCGCCAAACATTTTGGGGGAATACACCGTTGCCCAGGAAGAGTTATATCTCGCCCAGATGATGTTTTTTGCAGGAGTGGATGTGGCCGACAGGTCTTTGGTGCCGGTGACCAAAAATCCGCCATCATCCATTTCCCGGACGACTAAGGATTCCTTTCCGCCGGCGGATATGACTTTTCCCCATTGGAATTTGCCGGATGAATCATGCCTTGAAACAAGTGCCTTCTCAGTGGTTTCCGTGATGATCTGCCCGTAAAGGCCATAATTGCCGCTTGAAGATGTTGACGGCCCCATGACGCCGATCAAATCGTCCGTTCCGGTTGAAAAGGTTTTCGCCCACTGTGCTGAAGCTTCATGAGAAAAACTCAGAAAGACCGCACATGCTGTGAATACCGCCATCCATATTTTTTTCCGCACCATAAATCCCCCATAATAAATGACAACTTATTGAATTTTAAATAAAAAAAATTAAAAACGAAAAAATCCATAATGATAAAATATTACTAAATTCTTTTTATGAAAGCGAGAATTATTATTTAAAAAAACCCCGATCACGGGGTCTATATATTTTTTTTGACAAGTCCCGCCAAAATGGGTATTCGTTTTCTCTTAAGAATAAATATGGTCATTTTTGAGTATTTGCCATAAACGGTTCCTGCGCCAATTGAACCGATAAATCATATAACCAAAAGCAATGATGGAGTTTTCATGAGCATCTCAGATCTCGAGCATGCGGTTGACCCGAACCTGGGCGCAGCCGATCACCCGCCTCAGAAATCTTCCGGGTGGGTTGTCTTTTTCTGTTTCATGATCGGGCTAGTCGGCAGCCTGATTGTCGGCTGGTTTCTGTTCCCCCAGTGGCTCTATTCCGAAAAGCATCAGCCCATTGATTTTAATCACTCGATTCATATGGACAATGTTTCCGACGGGTGCAATTCCTGCCACTTTTTCCGGGAGGACGGCACTTTTTCCGGGATTCCGGATTTAAGCGCATGCACCGACTGCCATCAGGACGTGATAGGTTCTGATCCGGAAGAAGAAAAATTCGTCACCGAATATGTCGCCCAGGATAAAGAAGTTCAATGGCTCAGCTATTTCCGGCAGCCCGACTGCGTGTTCTTTTCCCATGCCGCCCATGTCACGGGCGCGGGCATGAGCTGCGAATCCTGCCACGGGGATATCGGATATTCCACCCATTCCAAGGTGTACCAGGAAAACATCATTTCCGGCTACAGCAGGGATATCTGGGGATACAGTATCTCCCGGTTTGGCAAACCCGGTGAACACGACGGCAAGCCCATGAAAATGAACGACTGCGCAAAATGCCATCTGGAGGAAACCGGCAGCAAGGGCGCCTGTTTTCAATGCCATAAGTAGGAAAGGTAAACCCATGAAGATAGACAGAAGAAAATTCTTAGCAGGTTTCAGCGCATGTGTCGGCGGCGGCGCCGTGGGAAGCATGCTTTCGCCCCTTCCCTGGAAAGTCATGGACGATGTGGCCATATGGACCCAGAACTGGCCGTGGACGCCGGTTCCCCAGGACGGCCGGTATTCATACGTTCAATCTGTCTGCGCTCTCTGCCCAGGCGGCTGCGGGATTTCCGTGCGCAAAGTCAAAAGCCGCGCGGTTAAAATCGAAGGGCTCAAAGATCATCCTGCGGGCAACGGCGGACTCTGCCCGCTGGGATTGTCCGGTCTCCAGTATCTGTATGGCCCCGCCAGGGTTAAATCCCCCTTGAAACGCGTGGGCAAAAGGGGGGAAGGAAAATGGCAGCCGATCAGCTGGGATGCCGCAATCTCCGAAGTTTCCCAAAAGCTAAATGAGTTGCGCGCCCGGAACAAGCCCCACAGCCTGGCATGGATTTCCGGAGAGAATAAGGGGATTCTTGCCGGCCTTATCGACCGGTTTTTAAAAGTCTACGGTTCTCCCAACGTGTTGCGGGACTCGACCGCCCATGACGCCATCGACCAGGCGGCGTATCACACCCAGGGACAGCGGGGGACCGTCTTTTGGGATATAGAAAATGCAGATTTTATTTTAAGCTTCGGCGCGGGCCTGATGGATGGGGGGTGGCCCCTTGCCCGCATGAACGGTTTCCCTAAAAGCGCCGATGGCGGCAAGACACTCATTCAGGTTGAAGCCCGGCTCTCCGATACCGCAGCCAAAGCCGACCTATGGGTTGCCGCCAATCCCGGCACGGAAGGGGTTCTGGCGCTGGGAATCGCCCATGTGATGATCCGGGAGCTGATTTACAATATCGATTTCATCAATAGACAGGCATCCGGATTTGAAGATGGCGTCATGGGCGGGGATCAGGTTCTTCAGGGATTCAAATCCATGGTTCTGGAAAAATACAAGCCGGAAAAAGTGTCGGGAATCACCGGCGTGCCGGTTGATGCAATCTTTGACATCGCCCGCCGGTTTGCGAAATCCGACAAAGCTGTTGCCGTTTGCGGACGGGGCCATGGCCGTGTGGCCGGATGCATGGATGAGGCCCTTGCAGTCCATTATCTCAACGCGCTGAAGGGAAATATCCATCAGCCGGGCGGCGTCTTTGTGGTTGCCGATCCGGATTACGTCCGATTCCCTGAACCCGGCATGGATAAAATCGCCGAATACGGTCTCGGACAAACCCGTGTGGACGGCGCCCAATCGGAAAAATTTCCAAACTCCCGTTATTTACTCCACCGCCTTCCGGAAATCATCAATACCGCCGACGGAGACAGCCCGGTTCAGGCGCTGCTGGTGTCAGGCGCAAATCCTCTCTATACGATCCCTGACGGGAAATCGGTGAAAAAATCCTTTGACAAGATTCCGTTTATCGCCAGCTTTTCGCCTTTCATGGACGAAACCGCCGTGTATTCGGACGTGATTCTCCCCGACCATACCTACCTTGAATGCTATCGTGATATCGTATCTCAAGGCAGCATGGACGGCATCGTCGTTTCTCTGGCCAAGCCCGTGGTCCGCCCCCTCTATAATACGAGCCACCTGGGGGATGTGATCATCCAAATTGCCAAAGCCTTGGGCGGATATATAGAAACTGCCTTTGCGTGGAAAAGTTATGAATCCCTGCTGGAAGAGACCTTCGCAGACAACTGGGAAACCATAACCTCCAGCGGGTATATCAGAATGAATCCACAGATTCCGGGAACAGTCGCAACTTCATTTAATACCCCGTCTAAAAAATTCGAATTCAACATCAATGCCGGTGCGCCGGAAGCGCCTTTCTCATCCGCCTTTGAAAAAATTGCCATGGAAGGCGATGCGCAAAATTATCCCCTCACGCTGATTCCGTATGATTCGATCCGTCTGGCCGGCAATTATCCGGCCAATCCGCCGTTTATGACCAAAATCATCGATGATACGGTCCTGAAAAAAACTCACGGGTGCATTGAGATCAATCCGGCGACAGCAAAACAGCTGCGGTTGTCCGAAGGTGATGCGGTCAAGCTTTCCACGCCCAGAGGGGAAGCAGATGTACAAATTCATCTTTATGAAGGCGTCATGCCCGGCGTGATCGCCCTTCCCCGCGGCCTGGGCCATACGGCCTATTCTGAAGAATGGGGGCTTTACGGCAAGGGCGTTAATGTGAACGACCTGATGGGACCCATTGAAGATCCGGTTTCCGGCTTTAACATGGCATGGGGAATCCGGGCCAAACTGACAAAAATTTGAACGAGGTTTTCATGAAAGAATCAGCCACTCACGAAACCGCCAGAAGATACGGAATGGTCATCGACCTGGATAAGTGCACCGGGTGCGGGGCCTGCATGGTGTCGTGCTACGCGGAAAACAATGTCCCTTTTAAAAAGGACGAAAGCAATAAGCTCGACAGCATCAACTGGATCCGGGTGGTCAAAATGACCAATCAAAAGCCGTATCCGGACACCCAAATCTGCTATCTTCCCATGCCCTGCATGCAATGCGACGGAGTTGGGAAGCATGGACATTCTCCCTGCGTGTCCGTATGCCCGGCGGTCGCAACGGATTATGACTTCACCACCGGCATCGTCAGCCAGATTTATACCCGGTGTTTCGGCTGCCGCTACTGTATGGCCGCCTGCCCTTACCATGCCCGGAAATTCAACTGGTGGGACCCGGTCTGGCCCGCGGACATGGAGAAGTATTTAAGCCCCAATGTCTCTCCCAGAATGCGGGGGGTTGTGGAAAAATGCTCCTTCTGTTTTCACCGCTATCAACTGGCCAGAGACAAGGCCTATCAGGAAGAGCGTGCGGAATTGGAAGAGAATGAGTATCAGCCGGCGTGCGTTGAGGCTTGCCCCGTAAAGGCCATGACTTTCGGCGATTTAAACAATCCGGCGCATGCGGTCTATGAATTAAAGAATCACAAGCACGCATTCCGCCTTCTGGAGCGTCTTGAGACCAATCCCAAGGTCTATTATATATCCAGCAAGGAATGGGTCCGGCGCAACGGGGACAATTACCTGCCCGACGAGGCGCCGGGGAGGCTGAAAAGCAAAGCAAAAGCCCGGCATTAAGTGAATTCAGGATTGCGGATAAAAAATTTCAAATTAAAATAAACGGCAAGGAGCAATAAAAAGATGGAAACACCTTTGATACCTCCGGGAGTCAAGCGATGCCCCACCTGGCAATTCGCCCTCTGGATGGCCGCCGTGGGCGCCGTGTTATTGTGGGGTGTATACGCCATGATTCTGGTCTGGTGGAAGGGATTAAACCAGACCAATATGAACGACGCCTATGGATTTGCGCTCTGGATATGGGCGGATCTGGCGGTCATCGCCCTGGGCGGCGGAGCCTTCTTCACGGGTTTTCTGACCTATATCATCGGCAAGGACAAGCTCAAAGGGATCATCAATTACGCTGTCATCATCGGTTTTATCTGTTACAGCTCTGCCCTGCTGATCCTGGCCATCGACATCGGTCAGCCGCTGCGGGGATGGTTTATCTTCTGGCACGCCAATGTCCATTCCATGCTCACGGAAGTGGCATTCTGCCTTTCATGCTATTTCGGCGTGCTCACCATTGAATTCATCCCGCTGATTTTAGAAAACCCCCGGCTTGCGGCAAAGCCCTTTTTGCATCATTTAAGCCACAACATGCATGAAATCATGGCAGTCTTTGCGGCCACGGGTGTGTTTCTTTCCTTTTTCCACCAGGGCTCTCTGGGCGGGGTGGCCGGCGTCCTGTTCGGAAGACCTTTTGCCTATCGCGAAGGGATTTTTATCTGGCCGTGGACTTTTTTCCTGTTTACCTGGTCGGCGGCGGCCTGCGGTCCCTGTTTTACGATTCTGGTGACATGGATCACCGAAAAAATCACCGGCAAAAAACTGGTGCAGCAGGATGTGATCGGGCTTCTTGCAAAAATCGCCGGATGGATGCTGATCACCTATATCATCGCGAAATCCATCGACACCCTTTACTGGGCGCTTGTGACAGCCCCCGGCATGGGTTTTACCCTGATGGATTTTTACACCGATCATCCGATTTATAACATCGGTATTCTGTTTGCCGAAATCGTCCTATGCGGATTTCTGCCGGCGCTCATCCTGATTACCCGCCGCGGCCGGGAAAACGGTTTTCTGCTCATTCTTTCGGTTTTATTGGCGGTGCTCGGATGCTCCATCAACCGCTGGGTCATGGTGCTTCAAGTCATGGCTGTGCCGGTCTTTTCATTTGAAAGCTGGTTCCTGTATTCTCCCAGCTGGCAGGAAGTGGCCACCACTATCCTTCCGGTGGCATATGGCGTCATCCTGATTTCCCTGGCGCACCGGTATCTGCCGGTATTCCCGCAGGAAAAAGAATTGAATCCGGCGAATTAGATGCTGAGCAACATATTTGAGGAATGATCTCAGAGTCTTATGAAACAGCAGAATATCGAATGATGAAGCGGATTCCTTATAAATTCTGCGGGTCCATGTTCTGCGGTTCGATTTTCATGAAAAATTAAAATAATATAGATACCTGTGTCGGCATCGGAGGTTTCGATATGTTTCCATTTGTATTCGAATGGGTATGGGACATGTCCCACATGGTCTTCATGGGGGGGCTTTGGTATGCCCTGACCATTATGGGTCTTGGACTGACGTACTGCATCATCAAGGCTTTAATCGACACCCGTCAAAAAAAGGGTGGCACCCACGGCGGCCATTGACCCATGGATGACATCGTTATTGACGGTGGTAAACCGTTATCCGGTGAAGTGACCATCAGCGGCGCTAAAAACGCCGCCCTGCCCATACTGGCAGCCACTATTCTGACCGGCGGCCGGTTCACCTTTCATAATGTCCCCAGGTTAAAAGATATTGAAAGCATCCAGCACCTGCTGGTCTCCATGGGCGCTGAGTTTGTCCGAGACGGCCACACCGTTCACGTGGATACAAGCAATCTTAAAGATTACGAGGCGCCGTATGAGCAGGTACGAAAAATGCGGGCCTCCATCCTGGTGCTTGGACCGCTTCTGGCGCGCATGAAAAGAGCGCGGGTGTCGCTTCCGGGCGGATGCGCCATCGGCGCGCGCCCTATTGACCTGCACTTGAACGGCCTGTCGATCCTGGGGGCGGACATCAAGCTTGAACACGGGTATGTGGAAGCTGCCGCCAAACGCCTCAAGGGCGGAGAAATTTATCTGGATCTCCCCACGGTCACCGGAACTGAGAACCTGATGATGGCCGGAGTTCTGGCCAAAGGCGTCACCGTGCTGCGCAATGCCGCACGGGAGCCTGAAATCACGGCCCTTGCCGATGTTTTAAACGCAATGGGGGCGGACATTTCCGGCGCGGGGAGTCCTGTGATTACCATCTCGGGAGTAAAAAAACTCAAACCGGTCACCGCAACCATCATCCCGGACCGGATCGAAGCCGGCACTTTCATGGTGGCCGCCGCACTGACAAAGGGTGATATCCTCATCAAAAAATGCGACCCTTCCCATGTGGAAGCCATCATTCACAAGATTGAAAAATCCGGAGCGGCGGTTGAGGTTTCGGAAAATTCAGTCCGGGTCAAAGGCGGAGAAGCGATCAACAGCGTGGATGTCAAAACCATGCCCTATCCGGGATTTGCCACCGACATGCAGGCCCAGTTCATGGTCCTTATGTCCGTGGCCAATGGCTTTTCGGTGATCTCGGAAAACATATTTGAAAACCGGTTTATCCATGTGAGCGAACTCAAACGCATGGGCGCGGACATCACCATTTCCGGCAGCCACGCCATGATCAAAGGCCGGCCGGCCCTTTCCGGCGCGCCGGTCATGGCAACGGATCTTCGGGCCAGCGCGTCATTGATTCTGGCCGGGTTGGTGGCCAAAGGAACCACCCGGGTCAGCCGGGTATATCATCTCGACCGGGGCTATGAATCCCTTGAAAAAAAATTCAAAAAACTCGGCGCTGCCATCAAGCGGGTGCGCGGCGGCAGTTAGCCGGCGGCTGAAGACAGGTTTTTTTTCATTGACTATTCACAATTAGCAATTGGCGATTCACAATTTTTTTTGTTCTCTTTTTACGAATAAAATTGTGGATGATTAAATGACAATTGGAAATTGTGAACATACAAGGGCATGGAATTATTGATCTGATGCCGTCTTCGGATTCTTCTTCAACGCCCATCGAAAATTTTTATTTCCGTCCCATCATATCGAAAATTTTTATTTCCGTCCCATCATCCCGCTTGTTCTCGCGTTTATTTCTGGCATCGTTTATGCGGTCAATTTTCCCTGCCAGTCTTTTTTGGTTATTTCACTCTCGATTCTCTCATCTGGCATCATTATCCATCGGCTTATTGGCCGTAAAAAAGTCATGATATCCCCCCTGCTCTTATTTGCCTGTCTGGGGTACATCTCGTTTGCATCCATTGATGCCGCATCTTCGCAAGCGGACCATGTGTCGCATTTCAGGGACGGCCGCCTATGGAACATCGCCGGGACTGTCGCCTCAGAGCCTGTTTCCCAGTCTCACCGACAAAAATGCATTTTAAAAAACATCGAACTCTCCCAATTGTCAGGCGAAAACCCGCCGCTTGAAGTGCGCGGGAACATCCAGATCAATATTTATGGACGCGGTAAAGAATTAACGACAGGGCAGCGGATCATGATAACGGGAAAAATCAAGCCTGTGCGCTCATTTCAAAACCCAGGCGGATTTGATTATATCCGGCACATGATGCGGCAGAATATATGGGGGACCGTTTCCATATCAGATCATCAATTAAATATCCTGCAACCCATCGCCACCGATCCTGTCACAAGCGGGCTCAAAACCTTCCGCAGAAACATTTCAAGCCTCATCAATCAGGCAAGCCCTGAAGCCAATGGCGATGCCCGTGCGGTTTTATCCGCCCTGATCATCGGCGACCGCCGCGAACTCTCCACTGGCCTTCAGGAAGCATTCAACAGGGTGGGCGTCAGCCATGTGCTATCCATTTCAGGCCTGCATGTGGGGATTGTCGCCACGGCCGCATTCATCTTTTTCAAGTGGCTCCTGTCATTTTCCAAGCCGCTGCTGCTCCGCGCTTGGACAAAAAAGGGGGCGGCGGCATGCGCGGTTTTTCCGGTGCTATTTTACGGTTTGATCGCAGGCATGGAACCTGCCACACAGCGATCGGTCATCATGGTTTCGGTTTTTCTGATGACTTTTTTGATCGAGCGGGAACATGATCTTTTCAACACCATCGCCACGGCAGCCCTGGTTATCTTGATCATCGATCCCCCTGCCCTGTTTTCCATATCTTTTCAGCTTTCTTTTGCCGCAGTCCTGTCCATTTCATGGGGTATGACGCTTTTCCAGCCATGGATATCCCAAAGCGTCGTCGGCAGATATCAGGCGGCAAGAAGCTATGTCCTCACCCTGTTTTGCGTTTCACTCTGCGCGATGCTGGGTGTTGCGCCTCTGGTGATGCATTATTTTAACACCTTCCCCATATCGGGTTTGGCAGCCAACCTGATCGTCGTTCCGCTGATGGGAACCATCGTGGTGGTCATCGGGCTTTTTTCCGTGCTGGTTGTGTATCCTGTTTCCGCTCTTGCCGCTCTCTGGGGCTTGAAAATCTGCAACCGGGTCCTGGAACCTGTGATTGACTTTATTTATTTTTTATCGGACACGCCCTTTGCAGCGATTAAAACCATCACCCCATCCATACTCGAAACAATATGCTGCTACCTATTGGCATGGGGCTGCATTGAACTGATCAGAAATAAATGGGGTTTTAAAAAGGCCCTTCATGCAGATCATCAAAACCAAGCCCCCGTTGAACCGAAACTTTCACCGCGACTTTGGGTCGGGGGCATGGTCGCAATTGTACTGATCATACTTTTTATGGATATCATTTACTGGATCGATCGACGTCTGTGGAATGATGATCTTAAAATCACCCTCATGGATGTGGGGCAGGGGAATGCCGCTGTGCTGGAGATGCCCGGAGGCTACTGCATGGTTATCGACGGCGGCGGGTTTGGGGACAATTCTTCATTTGACACAGGAGAAAGGGTTCTGGCGCCTTTTTTGTGGCGCCAGAAAATCAGGACTGTGGATACGGTCGTTTTGACCCATCCGGATGCGGATCATCTAAACGGACTGATCTATATCCTTAAACATTTCCATGTCAAGCAGGTGATTTCCACCCATCAGGCGTCAGACACCGCGGTATACAAGGATTTTATCAACATAATCCAGAAAAGCGCCATTGACCATCCGGAATTTTCAAATCGCACCCTTGCGGTCAACGGCGCGAAGCTGGAAATCCTTCATCCGTATTTGGATTTCATGGAGCGCCACGCATCTTTATCCGCTAAAGACATCAACAACAAATCCATCGTCCTCAAAGCCTGTTTCAACGGATTTTCGATTCTGCTCCCCGGCGATATCATGGAGGCCGCTGAAAAAAATATGGTATTGAAAAGACCGGAATCCTTGGCGGCTGACGTTTTGGTAGCGCCCCACCACGGCAGCAAGACATCCAGTTCTGTGGCTTTCCTGGATGCTGTTGACCCAAAAGCGATTATCATTTCGTGCGGGAAAGAAGCTCATTTCCCTTCAGAACCAGTCCTTGAGAGATATCAAAAGCGGGGCGTTCCTGTCTACAGAACTGATCACAACGGCGCCGCCCGCGTCGTCATAGACAATGAAACCATGACGGTTGAACCGATGCAGGGGGAAAAGATGATCATCAGAAAATGACGTCTGAATCGAGATAACGGGAAAACATAAACTTCACAATACGGAATTGGATGGGCTCTAAATCAGTTGTTATATGGAAGGCCATTCGTTTGAGTTCAATCCTAAATAGTGCCCGAACGGAAACCGCATCTTTTGGCCAAATACTGCGTTCTCGAAATTTTTTGATCCTCGACGTAGCGCCGCTACGCCTGCGGCCAAACAATTTCTGCAGCCTTGTCTTTGACCAAAATCTACACTTTCCGTTCAGACACTAAATACGGTTGAATGCATGTGTCAGTTCATCATTTCAGGCGCCGCCGGCAGGCCGTCTAACATTTTTCCATCATCAGAACCATTCAGGGAGAAACCGATAATATTGCCATCCGCATAATAACTGATATAGGTGGCATTACTGATGTCAACATCAAACAGGCCTTCCGCCGTACCGATCACCTTGGCGCCCGCTGCCACTGACATCGACTTGCTGGCAATGATATCCCCCCTGTCATTCATAGCTTTCATCGTGACATGGATTGGCCTGTTTTCGGGATTGACATATGCGATTCCTGTCCAGCCCTGATTGTCTTTTTTCAGGAAAATTCCTCTGGGCTTGCCGGTGGTCGCAGCGATGGCGACCCGATTGCCCCGTTTGGAAAATTTAGTATAACCTGAAATATAAAACGAATCCGCCGTCAGGCTGATGTAAGATATTTCATCAGCATTTTTAAAATCTGAAGCGACATTGAATTCCTTTCGGGCCAAAGATTCCAGAGTGATATCAACCGCCGACCCCACCGCGTTGCCGCTGCTGTCATATCCCTGCAGCCTTCCCTGTATTTCAAGGCCTTGTATGTTATTGGTAATTCCGATTTCCGTCTGCCATTGGTTGACAGCGGCGACATGAGGGAAATAAATCGTGTACCGGAGAGGCTTCTTTTTTAACGCCAAGGGTTTGTTCGTTTGCTGGTAATGAGAAAAGAAAGTTTTGAGATCTTCCCACATTTCATTTGAATATGCATGACCGACATCAGGATATATATACAACTGGGTATTGGTCTTGGCCAGACGAAAAATCCCTTCCGCCTTTGGCCAGCGGACATAGGGGTAATCCGGAGGGGCGCCGAAAAGGTTATAAATGAGTTGCCGTTCATTGTCGGAAAATCCGTCGCCGTAGGGCACGGCATCGTTGCTGTCACTGTCGCCGATATAAATGAATGCCGGCACAGAACGATACGCTTTTAAATTGAACGACTTGCCGGTCAGCGCTTTCAAATCGGCCGTGCCTGCCGGATAAATGAGCTTTTTCCCTTCCCAGCTATCCTTCGGGACTGTTGGCCATCCGCCCGGAGATCCACTTGCGACCGCCTTTACGAGCTCAGGATGAAGCAGCGCGAAACGATTAACAAAAGAACCGGATGCCGAAAACCCATTTAAAAATATTTTATCGTCAATAAGGATATCCATATCTGCTAGTCGATCACGGGCATCATCGATCATGGCGATCAACTGGAGATCAATCCGTTCAAGTCCGGCAACCTCCGTCATCAGACAATCCCTGTCGAGCGCATGGGTATAAATTTGCCAGTTTTCAGCAGCAGGTCGCGGGAATACGGGAACCAGTAAGGGAAGCTGCAGGTCCTCGGCAAAGGATGATCGCCAGTTGATTAAGTTTCTGGCTGCCTGCAGGTGAACGTTCTGATCATTGCTTGTGGTTCCTGTGTTGTTGGGCTCCACCAAGAGAACGGGAGGATTGGACACCGTTGGCGGCACATAAAGAAAATATGGCCATGAAAAGCCCTTTCCCGGATTGGCCTTCACCTCTTCTATCTCTGCGCCGGCGGTAGTGAAGCTCAGCGTAAAGGTGGATAAGGGGTTTCCATCCACATCATGATATATATCAAAACCATCGTTGAGCCGGATGATAACGGTGCTGTTGAGACCCAGCAGCGCATCATCGTTGTTGCGGGTCAAGGTCAGAACCGTGTTTCCAGCCGACCATGTGCAGGACGACGGTCCCCAGTTGGATGAAAAGCAGCCGCAGGATCTTGAATCCATCGGCTCGCTGAATGTGAAGCTGACTGAAGTAAGGGAACGGGAGACTCCGGTGGCTCCATTGGCCGGATTTGTTCTGACCACCGTAGGACTGCCGCCGGCGGCAGATACAAGTGCGGCCTCAAATACAACGCCGATCAACAGAATAGCAGACCATACGAAAAACATCCGCCGAGCTATCATTGTATTATCCTCGCCGTGATTGATGTTTTTGGCGTTCTTTATCGCCGTAACCGCATAGGTTTGGTCGATTAAGCATATATTTGAAAGTGGCTTGGATTTACAGCGCCACGGCCTGATCCACGACAACGCCCTGGCCTTTTTGCCTTATCCTTGCCCCTGCAATAAGCGGGTCATGGGCAAAAAAGAGAATCCAGTCTTCCACCAAGGCATGACTGCAGATCCCGGCCTTTTCTTCCATGAGGGTCAGCGGGTGATTGTCGTAACTCATGGTCCATGCAAGCGGCAGATGGGCGGAGGTGGGGATCAAATCCGCGCAGAAGAAAAGAGATGAGTTTTCACCGGTCACCAGGGGGTGCTGCATGGCCGGCGTGTGCCCGTGGGTGACGATAATCCGGATGCCGTCAAAAAGAGTATCCGTGCCGCCGTCGATAAGATTCAACTGTTTATGGTCAAGCAGCGGCTGATAGTTTTCTGCCATATAGCTCGACCGGTCCCGGATGGAGGGATTTAAGGCAAAATCCCACTGGCCTTTCTGAAGGTGATACACTGCATTGGGGAAGGCCGGTACCGGACGTTCTTTTTCATTCCTGGTTGATCCGCCGCAATGGTCAAAATGAAGATGGGAGAGAATCACATCCGTGATGTCCTCGGATCTGATGCCAAACCTCGCCAGCCGGTCATCCATTGAATCGCCCCCCGGTTCAATGGCATAGATGGATTTGAATTTCTGAGAAAGCTTGTCGCCGATCCCAGTGTCTACGACAATTACGCGTCCGTTGCCCCGAATCAGCAGCGATCTTGCTTTCATGGGAATCCGGTTCGCGCCGTCAGCCGGGATTTTCTGCTCCCAAAGGGGCTTGGGCACAACCCCGAACATGGCGCCGCCGTCTAAAAGAAAAGAATCCAAAATTACCGCAACGCACTCATACTTTCCAAATCGCATGGGATATCCGCTTAATGATCGAATCAGCAAATGAAAGATTTAAACATTCTTATTGCGCCTGAATGAATTTAAAATATCCCGCAGAGTTTCGGGATAGCTTTCCGCTTGCAGATGCTTAACGATCTTTAATACGGTTGAGCCGATGAGCGGGATCTTCCAGATATAAGGGACCGTAAAACCGATATCGAGAAGATTGGATTTTCCGGCGCGCAGATCCCTTTCCCGGGAAGTTTCAGTGTCTTTCTCGGAGATCAATGCATCCAGAGAAAAATGGATCCTGATCCCGGATTCTTCTTTCCCTTTTTTCATTCCGGTTTTCTTCGCATCGGAAGATCGATGGGAATCGGCTCTGCCAGATGTCTTATCCAGATTCTCGATCACCTCAAACGCCCTTTCGACTTTTTTTTCATCCTGTCTTGCCACTGGAGTTACTCCTTGCTGACCGATAAAATGGTTTTTGAAATCAGCTCCACATCTTCTATGGCTTTTTCCACCTGCTGCTTGAATTTCTTATTGGATTTGACAATGGCCGCATATTCATTGAGATTAAGCCCCCTGCGGTTGAAATTCTCATAAACGGTTCGGGCCGGATATACGGCTTTCAAACATGTCACGTAATGGGGAAGGATCTCCTCATAATAGCTGAAACACTTCTCTAAGTTCATCAGGGGATGGGTAAACACCGGAATCACATGAAATCTCCCGTTTTTTTCCGGCGCGGCCTGAATGATCTGCTTGATGATGGGATACAGGTTGGCCATAAACGCGGATTCATCGTTTGTGGACATGCGCATGGGAATGATCACCAGATCACAAAAAGCACACGCAAACCGGGTGTGCAGTTTTCCGGTGCCTTCGCCCGGAATATCCATGATCATCAGATCGTTGTATGTGGCGATGGATTTAATTCCCTGCTGGAAAACCTCTTTCTGCGTGCTGGAAATATGATGAAACGACACCTTTTCCGTTTCATACCCCATGTCCTCGCGCTCTCCCCACCAGCTTTTCAGCGTGCCCTGGGGGTCAAGTTCAACTAAGGCGATGGATTCAAAAGCCTTGGACATGGTTTTTGAAAACGTTGTATTGACGGCAAGGGTACTTTTTCCGGTGCCGCCTTTTGTCTGCACAAAGCCGATTATCATAGATCATCTCCAGGGGCTTATGCGGCCGACCGTTTGAGCTTGAGCGGGTCTTTGCCCTTGCGGGCTTCCCGGGCAAGCCTCGCCACCTCGGCGATGTCCGCATCCGAAAACACGCCGTTGACCCCTGAAATGGCGGCCAGCCGCATGCCGTGCTTCAACCCGAGCTTATAGATCTCCTTGACCTTCTGCCATTCGATATCGCGGCCGATGGTAAACACCTCGTATCTTCCCTCCAAAGCCAGCACAATGGTTTCCGCCAGACAGGCATAAGCGACTTTGGGCGGAAGGCCGATATCCCGCATTTCCACATTTTTGCCGGGCAGCAGGATTTCACCGGACTCAATGACCAAAACATCCGGCCGCTTGGCAACGTCTTCGGGCGATAGGTCCAGAGGCCGGGCCACATCGGTGATGACGCATCCCGGTTTGACCTTCATGATATCCAGCACGCTTTTACCGCCGCCGGCGGATGTGGCTGTTACAATGACGTCCATCTCCTCGAGATATTTGTCCGCCCGCGTGGTGATCTCAACATGCACATCCGGATTTTCCTCAAGAATCGACTCTTTAAGGGCAAGAAGTTTGGAATGCCGCACATCCACCATGTACACCTCGGTGAACGCCATGGCCAGCAACCGGCAACAGACTGAGCCGATGGCCCCTGTGGCGCCGATGACCATGGTTTTTGCCTTCAGCTTCTTTCCCTTTTCAACCTTTATCAGCCCCATGCGCCGGACCGCGTCCGCAGCCGCCCAGAGGGCGCCGGAGGCGCTGTAGCTGTTTCCCGTGGTGATGGGGATATCCGCCAGCTTGGCCACGGTTTTTCCGGCATCGCCGACCACTTTGGTAAAGGCCCCAAGACCCATTATCTGGGCGCCCAGGCGCTTGGCCATTTTGGCTGCCAGTAGCAGTCGTTTGTAGGTGAACTCAGGGCTGTGGGATAGCATCTGCTTTGGCGTACCGCCCACGGTGATCAGCCATCCTTCGGCTTCCACGCCGGTGGGGGACTTGATGCCGGTGACCTTGGAATACACAAAAGGCGGCGAATAGGCGATAATCTTTTCAACCGTGTCCATAAAGCCTTTGGGGGCATATCGGGCAGCCAGCTCAATGGTCGGATCTTTTTTGAGTTGTCCCTGGGAAAGCGGGTGAATGACAAATGCGAACCGGTTGGTGCGCTTAAATTCTCCCTGGGGATAGATCTGCCGCGGATCCATGCGCTGCTCGCTGATGACTTCCAGCAGGTCGTCGTCGGTCAGTTCATTCAGCGGAATGCCCAGCGCGGCGCCAATCAGCGCTTCCAGCACATTGAAACCCACCACCTGCTCTAAAATCTTAGGCGTGCAGTCAATAATGGCATTTACCCCCCGGTCCTTGAGGAACTGGATGCGGTCTTCATATAAAGTGGATGTGATCACCGTTTTCCCGCCCAGTTCTTCTAATGTGCAGCCTTTCAGATATTCCTCGAAATCATATGTCGGGACCACCAGGATGTGGGTCTTCTGGATCGCCTTGCGAACAATGTATTCGTTCCACATCCTGACGGGCGCGGATGAGTCGGTGATGCGTTTGGTGGGCACCCATTCCAGGATATCATGGATTCCTTTGCCATACATTTCAAGGTCATCCATGGAATTCAGAAACTTGGGAATGCCGTTTTCAAATATGGGGTCGGCAAATGTCAGATTGTCCGTGTATTCTGAAATGACTTTGGCGATATTGAAATCCAGAAGGCCGGATAAAAAAAGGACTTTGGTATGGTTGAAATAGCTGTTCCCGTATTGGAACTGAATATGCCGGATGGCCCATTCAAAGGACACCCGCCGCAGCCTTTCACCCGAAGTCACCGGTTTACTGATGCGGGATTTGAGCTTCTCCACTTTCTTAGCCTGGGCGGCGATCGAGCGGCTGGAACCGATGGTATAATTAAAATTCAATCCGCCCAGACAGATCGCATCGGCTTCTTTGTCCCATTGCTCCAGCAGGTCTGCGGCCAGATCCACATCCCCATCCGTGCCGATTCGCTTGATGGTAAACTCCTGGCCCAAAAATTCAGTGACAAACTCATAATCATCTTTGCTTTTTCCCAAGCTGATGCTGACAATCTGTTTCACGGCCTCCTCCTTAAATATAATTTATTCATTTCCATCATCCCGGATGGCGCCAGCCGGACAAGTCTCCATGGCCTCCCTGCACAAGGATTCTTCATCTTCATTTTCAGGCTGTTTGCAGACATAGCAGTTGCCCACTGGTATATCTTCATCCAAATTCTCCGCAAAATGCTCCGGCGAAATTTCGGAGCACAATGAACAAGCGATGCAAACTTTGGCGACGTAATATTTTCCCGGAACGTTTTGTGAAAATCTTTCAGTGTTATCCGACATGAAACGTTCTTAACCCGATAATGATGTGCTGACTTCACTTAAAACGCCCCGGACGCGGCGAAAACAATCGCCCGGGCGAAGCTGGCGATTCAGGTAAGAGATAACGGCGTTTATGGTTGAGAAGTCTGTTTATTTTTTATTTATATTCATTTTAAAAGTTGAAGTCAATACCAGTATAAAATCATCATGTCAAATAGAAAAAATTAACGTTTCCGTGAAGTTATAAAGGATTTTGTTGAAGCCACCGTCGATCCGCTTCGGCCAAGTCAAGCACATTCAGGCCTTCGGGCGACAACCAGGCAATGGCTTTATGTTCGTTCAGGATCAGGCGCCCGCCGGTTATTGCGCATAAAAATGGAACAAGCGTTATGGAAAAATCAGGGTACGGATGCGTGACGTGCGGAAGCGCCCGCCCCACATCGACTTCTATGCCGAGTTCTTCCATAATCTCGCGTTTGAGGCATTGGGCCGGGGTCTCGCCGCTGTCGATCTTGCCGCCGGGGAATTCCCACTTCAGCGGCATGCTCATGGTCTCACTCCGCTGGGCGACCAGGATTTTTCCATTTTCTTTGATGATGGCGCATGCCACGGAAATATGTTGCATCAGGAGTAACTTCGCTTGACCGCCCTGAGCCATCCTTCATACAAGGCGCTTCGTTTAGGCTCCGGCATATTACCTTCCCACTTCTTGTCAAACGCCCATTGCCGCAACAATTCGGACTGATCTTTCCAATAGCCCACCGCCAGACCCGCGGCATAGCCTGCGCCCAGCACCGATGTCTCCCGGTTCTTGGGGCAGATGACCGGGATATCGAGGATATCCGCCTGAAACTGCATCAACAGTTCATTTTGCACCATGCCGCCGTCCACTTTCAGGGCCTTGAGCCGGATGCCGGAATCTTTCTCCATGGCCTCAAAAATTTCTTTGACCTGATAGGCGCAGGCCTCCAGAACCGCTCTGGCAATGTGTCCCTTATTGATATAATGGGTCAGGCCGGTAATCAATCCTCGGGCGTCACTCCGCCAATGGGGCGCGAAGAGGCCGGAAAACGCCGGCACAAAATAAATGCCCCCGTTGTCCTGAACGGTCTTTGCCAGGGCTTCGATTTCAGGAGATTGTTTGATCAGCCCCATATTATCCCGTACCCATTGAACCAGAGATCCCGCAATGGCGATAGACCCTTCCAGGGCATAGACCGCTGGCTGGCTGCCGATGCGGTAGCCGACGGTTGTGAGCAGGCCGGACTTGGATTGAACCGGCTTTCCTCCGGTGTTGAGCAGCATAAAGCATCCGGTGCCATAGGTATTTTTTGCCTCGCCGGGCGTAAAGCAGGTTTGCCCGAAAAGAGCCGCCTGCTGATCTCCCAGATCCCCGGACACCGGGATTTCGCCGCCGAACACGCCTGATTTTCCGGTAAATCCATAGATTTCACTGGACGATTTGATTGCCGGCAGCATGCGCCGGGGAATGCCCATAATGCTGAGCATTTCCGGATCCCAGTCCAGGGTGTCAATATTCATCAACATGGTGCGGCCGGCGTTGGTCACATCGGTGACATGGACGCCGCCATCCGGCCCGCCCGTCAGCCACCAGATCAGCCAGGTGTCTATGTTGCCGAAAATCGCTTCATTCCTATCAACCGCCGCGCGGACCCCGTCCACATGGTCCATGATCCAGCAAATTTTGGGCCCGGAAAAATAAGTGGCCAGGGGCAGGCCAACCTTTTCACGGAAACAGTTCATGTCGCCGGCGACTGCCAACTTTCTGCATAAATCCCCTGTGCGGGTATCCTGCCAGACAATGGCATTATAATAAGGTTTTCCTGTCTTCGGGTTCCATACGATGGTTGTTTCGCGCTGATTGGTGATCCCCAGTGCGGCCAGCCGCTCCGGACCGATCCCGGCACGCTTCATGGCCCCCTGAATCACTTCCTTCATTTTATCCCGGATCTCCATGGGGTCATGCTCCACCCAGCCCGGTTGCGGATAAATCTGGCGGTGCTCGATCTGGTGCATTGAGACGATATCCCCCTGGTGATCAAAGATAAAAAACCGCGTGCTGGTGGTTCCCTGGTCCACCGACCCCACCAGCTTTTCATTTGCTGAACTCATCCGACCTCCTTATCATCTGCCTGTGGTTGTCTGTTTGCACAATGTAAACGAATGATGATTTCGTTTAAAGTTTACATATATATCAAAAAGGGTAAAGTTTTTTTTGCTTTATTTTTTTCCATTGTCTTCTTGATTTCTGAAAAATATGCTGTTAAAAAATTTTTTTTACATTGTTTGACAAAGGTTAAAGAATAGATTATTAATTGAAATAGATATTTATGAATGAACTTTTTACACTGACAGAAGGAACGGGAATGCGGGAGGTCAAGCCTGCTGATAAAAACAAGCTGTTGATCCGAAAATCTTCTTTTTTACCCCGCCTTCATTTTGATTTTGCATCCACGGCGGTCGATCGCGTCAAGTCCCTTGGGAAAAGCACCGTTCGTTTTCTAACCAACGACCTCATCGCCCGATGGATCAACCTTACTTATGATTCCTACAGCAGGTTTTATGAGGGCCAGCTCCGGCTGGGACTTCCGGTCTCCAAAGAGCTGATTCAGACCCAGGAAGAAATCCGTTCCGTCGCTGCGGGCAAACTGGCTCTGACTCTTTACCACATTTTTTTACGCGTAACGGGAATACGCGTTCCCCGCAATGAAATTAAATATGTCCTTATCGGCGAACTGGAAGCCGGCAACCTCCGTTTAACCGAAAATGTCATCATTCTGACCCGAAAACAGCTCAAACATCTGGTCAACCGCTGCAAGGTCCCCAGCTATTTTTTCACGGATATTTATGAAGAGGCCACCCGGAGGCGCATTCTCAGAGAAACCCTCACCCATCAAAGGCTGCCGGCGTATTTTGACAGCGAAATTCAGGAAAACGCCCATAACGGCCGGGGCGATTATGAGGTCGTCTATTACCGGGACTATACCGCAGAAGGCAAAGAGATCAAATTCAGACGACTGGTAAGCATCGAAGGCGTTACTTCCGGGGACAGGCGACCTTCGGTCCTCCTGGTACCGGGGTTTGCCAATAACAGCAACTGCTACGATCTGACCAACCAGCAATCCATGGCCAAAGATATCGCGGACAAGGACTGCTGGGTATATCTCTTTGACCCAAGAGGCATGGGCATCAATAAGGGAAAATTCGATCCGCTCTATACTGTTGACACGCTCATCGACCACGACCTTCCCACGGTGCTTAAGTTTATCACCGCCAGAAGCCGCAACAAGCCGTCCATTCTTATCGGGCACAGCATGGGCGGCATTATTTCGGAAAATATGGTGTTAAACTGGAACATCCGAAAGCATTTGAATGAAATTAAAACCCTGACGAGTGAACAGAAAGCGTTCCTGAACCAGATCCTTCCGCCGGTGGACGTGGCGGAAGAATGCTTGCCTTCTTCCCGACGGTTCTCTGGCTCAACCATCTGGCCCGCATTTTCCGGCTCCAGTATGTTCCGGTCAAAGACTCCCTGATGTTTCTGATGCAGATGCCCTTTATCAGCGACATGACGCAGTTTGTCTTAAATCAGGATATCGGGGATTTAAACATCCTCACCAATCCGGCCCACCAGAAAGGGAATAAGGTGTTTACCAAACTCTACGTTGAAAAAGCGCTGGAATCGGTTCCTCTGGGCCTGGGGTTTCAGTTTTTAAAAGCCATTTACAACGGCGAGGGGTTCAAACGGATGGACAGGACCCGGTTCAATTATTCCGCGAATCTCAATTATTTTCCCAAGGACATCCCGGTCTTTCATTTCTGGGGCTCCAAAGACCCGCTGGCCCATCCGGATAATGTGCAGTACAGCAAGTATTATCCCCATGGCACCAAAAAAATATTCCACATAGAGACCCCTGAAGATGCCAAAAAAGTGGATATCTCATCCAAACAGAGCCAGGTGATCGACTTTATCATAGAAGGCGCCAACCACTTGGATCTGCTGTATGGAAAGCTGGCCGAGGAAATCGTTCTTCCTCTGTTAATGCGGGTCATCAACGAGGCATGGGGGGATTGGTCCTATGAACCTGAACCCAGTCCTGATGTAGCGGACTGACCGTTGAGACTCGATCGTGTTGCATAAATCAATGATCTATTTATGCTGACCGCCGGATTTTTTCCGGGCTTTCTGAATTTCATCAATCATATCCCTTTGAAAATCATTGCAGCGGAATGCATGCGTCCGCCGAATCAAAAAATGAGGTGAAACATGATCCGACTTATCGATTCCACAGGCAGCCCCCGTTACGGCATTATCGATTCACCGGTTGAGGAAATCAACTTCAAGGATTTCCCCCTTGAAACGCCTATGGGAATGGGTGTTCCTGGATTTTTGAAAAAGATTATTTTTAATCAGTTTGCGTTTTTCGGCATCACCGGACCGGATTTTATCATCGGCATGGCGGTGGTGGATTTAAAATATCTGGCAAATGCTTTCTTTTACGTGTTTGACAGAAAAAAGAATAAAATAATCGAAACCAGCACAATCAGCCCGCCGATCGGGAGCGATGTTTTCATCAGACCGACCCCGGACAAGGTTTCCTGCGGATTTTTATCAAAAAAAATTTCCATTTCCATGGAACCCGGCACGATATCCGCCAAATCAAAAGACGCGGAAGTAAATCTGGCATACGATGCCTCCCGGACTGCCCCGCTGCGAATCTGCTCCCGGGCCGGATACAGGGGATGGGTCTATACCCAGAAAACCACGCCCATACATCTGACCGGCGAAATTATCCTGAACGGGAATAAGGCCAAACTCGCCTCCCCTGACTGCATGGGGCTCATTGACTGGACCGCCGGATACATGCGCCGGGAGACCTTCTGGAACTGGGCCGCGTCCGCGTCTGTTCTCCCCGACGGCCGCACTTTCGGCATGAATCTCTCCTGCGGGGTCAATGAAACCAGCTTTACGGAAAACGGGTTCTGGATCGACGGAAAGCTGACAAAAGTCAGCACCGTCTATTTTGAATTCAATCCGAAAAATTTTTACGACCCCTGGCGCATCACATCCGCAGACGGCAAAGTAAACCTCATGTTTGAGTCCGAGCAGCACCGCTCGGAGAATGTCAACGCCCTGGTCATCGCCACCCGCTTCACCCAGATGATGGGGGTGTTTAACGGCGAGTTAAAGACTGACGACAACAAAATCATCAAAATCGAAAACCGCCCCGGGTGGGCGGAAGATCATTATGCGAAATGGTAAAAAACATGAACAGCAGAGTCGCGACGAATTACTTGAAAGCTTTCGCAATATTAACCGTTTGCGCCAATCATTTTATAAATGTCAACATCTCAGATTCATTTAAAGGATATGCCAATGGGTTTATGTCTATATTCTTTCTTTTGAGCGGTTACGGGATATATCTTTCTTTAGAAAAACAAATGGACAAACCGTTTCCGGATTTTTTTGCGTTTTTGCTAAAATGCGAGAAAGTTATTAATGCCAGTTCTCTTGCCGCTCTTCTTTTATTCATTATTTAATTTACGCACAAAAATAAGATAAATTAAACGAAAAATAAATGGCAAACTAATTTATTTTCTA